>JAYVOP010000235.1:0-57342 GCA_043757865.1 Verrucomicrobiales bacterium
GGTGCCTCAGAGTGCTGCTAAAAACGCTCCAATCCAAGTCCAAGCATGGCTCCGCAGCTTAGCCGCTAACCTGCTGGAGCCGCAGCCCTGAGGCCCGCTACTACTGCATAGCCGCATGGACGCGGGTCACGTCCGCATGTTCATCCAAGGCTTGGAGGAACGCTGTGACCTCTTCCCGCTGCTCGTCTGTGAGGTTCGGGAGATCCTTGGGCAGGTAGCTCCACTCGCTGGTGGTGATCTGCCAGCCAGCCGCTTTGAGCGCCTTGCCCACCAGGTCTAGCTGCGTGGTGGCACAGAGGAATCTACCTGCGAGATGGCCTGCGGGCAGGTCTTCCACATCGTCTGCGGTGAGTGGGGAAACATCGTCCGCGCCCGCTTCTAGCGCGGCCGTTTCCAAGTCCTGACTGGCATCTGCGTGATGCGCCTCGATCAAGCCCACGTGGTTAAACATCCACGCCACGCTGCCTTTCCCACCCAGCGATCCTGCGCGGAAGAGCACCCGCAGCTCAGGGGCCGTGCGGTTATTATTGTCGGTTAGGCATTCCACGATCACGGGCACGCGGTGCGGGGCAAAGCCCTCGAACACCACCTCTTCCATGGCCGCACTGCCCGCTTCCAGGCCCGCTCCTTTGGCGATGGCGCGCTCGATGGTGTCCTTATACACGCTGGCCTTCTTCGCATTCTCGATGGCCACATGCAGCCGCGCATTATACTCCGGGTGTGGCCCACCGAGCTTGGCGGCTATCTGAATTTCCCGCACGAATTTCGTCGAGACTTTGCCTTTCTTGTCGGCGGCCATTTCCCGCCATTTCTGTTTCCATTGAGCGCCCATAGTTTCGTGTTAGGTAAAATTTGTTTAAGCCAGCAGCGGCGTGGTGCCCTCGAACACAAAGTCCGCTGGGCCAGTGAGCGTGACCTCCGTAAATGACTGCTCTGCCCCCGGCGTGAAGCCGATGTGCAGCGTGTCTCCGCCCCGCACCTTCACGCTGATCGGACTGGGGGCACCGCTCAGCAGATGATGCACTAACGCACACGCCACCATGCCCGTGCCACACGCGAGCGTTTCATCCTCCACGCCGCGTTCGTAAGTGCGGATGGCGATGCTGCCTGGGGCTAACACTTGCAGGAAATTTGCGTTCGTGCCCTTAGGTGCGAAGTGTGGGTGATACCGCAGTGCCGCGCCCCACAGCACCACTGGCGTGGCGGCTAGATCCTCCACGCAGACCACGGCATGGGGCACCCCCGTGTTTAGAAAATGCACGGGCAACGTCGCCTCCGCCACGGGCAGCCTAGTGCCCAGCGCTAGGCCGTGCGGCACGCTCATGGCTAAGCGCACGAGGTCACCTTCATACGTGGCAGAGAGCACCCCAGCCATCGTTTCAAAGCGCACCTGGCTGCGTCCATCGCCCAGCAGCCGCTGCACATAACGGGCAAAACAACGCGCCCCATTCCCACACATTTCCGCCTCCCCACCGTCCGCATTGTAATACCGCATCCGCACGTCCGCGCCTTGCTGGGCGGGCTCTACAGCTATCAAGCCATCTGCACCCACGCCACGGTGGCGGTCACATAAACTAGCAATCTGGGCAGTGCTTAGGGACCAGGCATTCGTGCGATTATCTAGCATCACGAAGTCATTACCAGCACCATTCATTTTCGTAAAAGTCAGCATCGGAATTTAAATATGGGGAAAAGAGATTTGCCTACGCCATGGAAGCAACTGCCCTGGGCGGCAACTCCTATTTCTCATCGGAACCCGCAGTCCTCTCCTCCATCAGGCCCCGTGGGGCTCACCTTCAAAAAAATACCGCCTCCCCAAATTGCTTCGAGCTTTCTTGGCCAGTGCCATTAGGTTGGCGGCATGTTGTGTCCTGTCACCTGTCCATCGTGCTATGAAGAATTTACCGTGTTGGCCCCGCCTGCCGCGGAGGTGCCGTGTGTGGTGGACTATGATTGCGAGGTCTGCTGCCGACCCATGGTGATCCGGTTTGAGGAAATGGATGACGAGGTCTGGGCGGAGGCGCTGGGAATGGGGGAATAAAATGAGCGGCGGGCGGCCTCTGCTGCTTGACCCGCAGGCCGCGCGATGCAGGATGCGCCCTCCCTTATGAAAAAGAAATCTGCCTCTGCTGCTGCCCCCGCTGTTTCCGCCTCCTCACTCCATCGTCGTTGGTCTGGCCCCATGTTAGATGGGGTCGATCGTGCGGCTAGCCGTGCGATGTTGCACGCCGTGGGGTTCAATCGTGGAGACTTTCAGAAATCCCAGATCGGCATTGCCAGCACTTGGGCGCAGGTCACGCCATGCAATATGCACATCGATAAATTGGCGCTGGAGTCCGCCAAGGGCGTGAATGCGGCCGGGGCGAAAGCGATCATTTTCAACACCATCACCATTTCCGACGGCATCTCCATGGGCACGGAGGGCATGAAATACAGCCTTGTGAGTCGCGAGGTCATTGCCGATTCTATCGAAACGGTGGTCGGCTGCGAGAACCTAGACGGACTGGTAGCCATCGGCGGTTGTGATAAAAATATGCCCGGCTGCTTGATCGGCATGGCGCGGCTGAATCGGCCCAGCGTGTTCGTTTACGGCGGCACTATTTTGCCCGGCTGCTTTGAAGGCAAGGACGTGGACATTGTCAGCGTCTTCGAGGCCTGCGGCAAACACGCCGCTGGCCAGATCACCGATGCGCAGCTCCAAGGCATCGAGGAAACCGCCATTCCCGGCCCCGGTGCCTGCGGCGGCATGTATACCGCTAACACCATGGCCAGTGCTATCGAGGCCATGGGAATGAGCTTGCCTAACAGCAGTGCGCAAAGCGCCATCAGCCCAGAGAAACTCATGGACTGCTTCGATGCCGGAGCCGCCGTCATGCACATGATCACGCGCGGCATCCGTCCCAGCGACATCCTCTGCAAAGAGTCCTTTGAAAACGCCATTGCGCTCATCACTGCCCTAGGCGGCAGCACCAATGCCGTGCTCCACATGCTGGCCATGGCTCATGCGGCGGGCGTGAAATTGAGCATCGATGATTTCACCCGCATCGGTGCGCGCACTCCCGTGCTAGCGGATCTGCGGCCCAGTGGCAAGCACGCCATGGCGGACCTCGTAAAGATCGGCGGCACCTTGCCATTGATGAAACTTCTCTTGTCCGAAGGCCTCATGCATGGCGATGTGATGACCGTGACTGGCAAGACCATGAAAGACAATCTGAGCAAGGTCAAAGCCACCTATCCCAAAGGCCAGACCGTGATCCGCTCCATGAAAGATCCCATCAAACCCGAGGGCCATCTCGTCATCATGTATGGCAATCTAGCACCCGAAGGAGCCGTGGCTAAGATCTCTGGCAAAGAAGGTCTCACCTTCAAAGGCACCGCCCGCGTCTTCGATAGCGAAGAAGCCGCCATGGCCGCCATCATGGACGGCAAGATCGTGAAAGGGGATGTGATCGTCATCCGCATGGAAGGCCCCGTGGGCGGCCCAGGGATGCGGGAAATGCTGGGGCCCACCAGTGCCGTCATGGGCCGGGGGCTGGGCAAGGACGTGGCGTTGATTACCGATGGACGTTTCTCCGGCGGCAGCCACGGCTTCGTCGTCGGCCACATCAGCCCGGAAGCCTACGTGGGCGGCCCCTTAGCCATCGTGAAAAATGGCGACATCATCAGCATCGACGCCAGCAAACGGAAGATCAATTTAGTGGTCCCCGCCGCCGAGATCGCCAAGCGCCAAGCCGCCTGGAAACAGCCGAAGCCGCGTTACACCCGAGGTGTGCTAGCCAAGTTTGCCAAGTGCGTGAGTTCCGCTAGCACAGGCGCGGTGACGGATTAAGGGTCATGCCGCCCCCCTCCAGCTTTGTAATCAGACGCCACCACCTCGTCGCTGCGGGAACGCCCGGGTACCCGCAGGGCACGAGTCCCAGCAGCCGCCGCCCGGTCGAGTTTATTACGTTTACGGTTTGGCCATGCTCCTGCCTAGCTTGAAGAGATTTTAGTGCAAATATCATCTTGCTTGAGAGGCAATTCACACTGACGTCCATACTAATATGCACTCAACTTTTTACGCCCGTATGAAACTCCTTTCCCTCGGCCTCGGCCTAGCCTCTCTCACCAGCCTCCATGCGGCCAATATCCTTGCACCGTCGGATCTTGTCATTGCGGTGGATGCAGATGTTTCCGGCTCCAACAGCAACTACCCAGAGCCCAATGAAAATCCCGCCAAGGTGATCGACGGCAACAACGGCACCAAATATCTCAATTTCGGAGGCTCCGGCTCCGGCTTTATTGTTACCCCTAGCGCCTCTACGGCGGTGCAGAGCATGCAGTTCGTCACGGGCAATGATGCGCCAGAGCGTGATCCCTCCAGCTATCAAATCTACGGCACCAATGCCCCCATCACCTCGGGCGCTAATAGCGCGGGCACCGCTGAGGCCTGGACCCTGGTTTCTGCTGGATCAGTCGCCTTGCCTACTGCCCGCAATGCGGCAGGTCCAGCGATCAACATCATCAATACTACCGCCTACAGTTCCTATAAACTAGTGTTCCCGACCATCACCAACAGCGATCTCCTCCAGTTGAGCGAAGTACAAATGTATAACGCTCCGAACCTCACGGGTTCCGCCTCCTTGATGGCTTCTAATGCGATTGTCGGCATCGACCAACCAGGTTTTTCTGACAGCCGCTACGCTGACTCCGAAACTCCCGGGCACCTGATCGATGGCAACACGGGAACGAAATACCTAAATTTCGGGAAACAAAACAGCGGAATTATCGTCAAGCCTGCCACTGGTTCCTCCGTTGTAACGGGCATCGAATTTTGGACTGCCAATGATTCTGAAGAGCGGGATCCATCTATGTATCAGATCTATGGTCGCAACGGCGGCTTCACTTCACTAAACAACAGCCTAGGCGATAGCGATACTTGGACCTTAATTCAATTAAACGCCCTCACCTTGCCGAGCGCCCGCGGGGCCACCAGCGGAGTGCTGAACTTCCCAAACACGGCGGCCTTTGACACCTACAAAATTCTTTTTCCAGATGTAAAGGATGCCGGAGCCGCAAACTCCATGCAGATCGCTGAAGTGCAGCTATATGGCACGCTGGTGCCGGAACCAACCAGTCTGGCCACCCTCTCATTGGGATTGCTACTGATGGCCCGCCGCCGCCGGTAACCTAATGTTTACGGTCTCACGGGGCGTGTTGCCAACGAATGTTCCTGCCGGGAGGCATCCCAGCGTGCGCAATCAAGCGGACCCCTTGTGGTCACGTCCAAGCGGGAAATCTCGGCCTCATCCTCGCGCTGCGGCGGGAGGGTGATTTGACCAAAAGGTTCCGCTCCCCAGCCAAAGGGCTAGGGAATATCCCCGCCAAGCTCGCGATGATCCGCCAGAACACGGCTCGCCATCCATGCCAGATGCAGCCTCGCACCACCTAACGATGCCACTGCTGCCAGTCCGTCACGGTGTCGATGTCCCGCAGGGTTTCCAGCCGGGTGACGCGGAGGCCTAGGGCCTCTGCGCGTTGGGTGCAGATGGCCAGCGTTTCGGCGGTGCTCCAAGGGATGTCATGGAAAAGCGCGGGATGCGGCTGGCGTAGCGCTTGTAGATAGTAACCGCCATCCGCAGCGGGGCCGAAGACGACATCTGCGCCCAGTTCCAGGGCCTCCCAGGCCTGTGAGAAATGATGCGCCCGCAGCCCCGGACAGTCCGTGCCGATGAGGCTGACGCTGGTGGCTCCAGCCGCCAAGGCCTGCTGCGTGAGGGCCAGCAAGCGCGCGCCCAGATCCCCGCTGGGCTGGGGCACTAACGTGTAACCCTGCACCTCCGGCACGTGCTGCTGGAGCCACTGGGCGAACTCTGCGCCATGGCTTGGCGGATCATACGCCAGCCACACGTCCCCGAGCGGCAGGTGGCGGAGCGTTTCCGCTAGCAGAGTTTCGTAAATGGCCACGGCAGCCGCGTCTCCCACGTCAGCGGCTAGGCGGGTTTTCACATAGCCGGGGCGGGGATATTTACAGAAGGCGATGATGACGGGAGTTTTCAATTTGTGATGATGCGCATGGCTAGGTGCGGGCTTGCGCTTAGCGCTGATTCGTGCGTTTGCAACGCGCTACGCTAAGGCGGACGGTGCGGCCACGTCAGCCCTCGGAATCTCCGGGATTTGAAGTGCATTATGGCGTTAGCAGCTTGCCACCGGGGGCAGCGCGATTGGGGCCAGCCATACGGGACATTGGTCCATCCATGGCCAAACAAGAATTGACCACCCACCCCGTCCGCAATCCTCCGCGCCTGATTTCCGCCCTCCAGACTTTCCTCACTTGGGGGTCACAGTCCAAAGAGGGCTCCCTCCCCAACGGGACGGACGGAGGCGTTGGCCACAGAGGGCGCTTTGGTGCGGGGGACGTTCCCTGCGCCCCGTTAGGGCGCGGGGGGGGGGACTTTGGTCCCAGGGTGGCGTTCGTGCCTTGCGCCACTCTGGGCTTTCACCGTTAGCCCCTTTGGGGCCGGGGTTGGTTCCGCCCTAATCTCCCCCGCCGCCCTTCTCCAGGAACGGAGGTGGACTTCCCAAAGCCGTCCCGCCCCGAAATACCGGTGGAGCCCGGTTTTCGGTAGCTTTTCTCCTGATAAACGGCAGGTTGGGCCAGAAATAGGGGGCGGGAGACGGAGGCGGGAGAGACTTGCCCTGCGGCTGGGAAAGTCTTCCCAAGGGCTGGGAAAGTCTTCCCAAGGGCGGGGAAAGTCTTCTTAAATCTATCCCCCGGCCTGGAACCTCCAGAGGATTCATACGTAAGCCCTGAAGGAAGGACCGACAAAACCCATATCGCCCTTGCGCCAAGGCTGATTCTGCTTAGTCAATCTGGCCTTCCACCGCACCACCCTTAACCTCGCTTCTCCTGATGCTTACTTTAAAGCCCGCTGCTGCTTGCCAATATGACCTCATTTCCCTGGGGGAGATCATGCTCCGTCTGGACCCAGGTGAGGGCCGCATCCGCGGTGCGCGGGAGTTCAAGGTGTGGGAAGGCGGTGGGGAATACAATGTGGCGCGGGGGCTGCGGAAATGTTTTGGGCTGCGGACTAGCGTGGTGACGGCTTTTGCGGACAATGATGTGGGCCGGCTGGTGGAGGACTTCATTATGCAAGGCGGGGTGGACACGCGGCATATCCAATGGGTGCCGTATGACGGCATCGGCCGCACGGTGCGCAATGGGCTGAACTTTACGGAACGTGGCTTCGGCATCCGGGGAGCTAAGGGCATCCCGGACCGGGGGAATACAGCGGCTAGTCATTTGAAGCCGGGGGATGTGGACTGGGAGGAGATCTTTGGGAAACAAGGCGTGCGGTGGTTTCACACGGGCGGCATTTTTGCCGCCCTCAGCGATACCACGCCGGAGGTGGTGATCGAGGCGGTGGAGTGTGCCCGGAAGCATGGCACCATCGTGAGCTATGATCTGAACTATCGGCCTAGTCTCTGGAAAGGCATCGGTGGTAAGGCCCGCGCGCAGGAGGTGAACCGCCGCATCGCCAAAAGTGTGGATGTGATGATCGGCAATGAGGAAGATTTCACGGCCTCGTTAGGGTTCGAGGTGGAAGGTGCGGACGAGCACATCAGCACGATTGAAATTGGGAGTTTCCAAAAGATGATCGAGCGCGCAGTGCAGGAGTTTCCTAACTTCAAAGTAGCCGCCACCACGCTGCGCACGGTGCAGTCTGCCACCATCAACGACTGGGGGGCGATCCTCTGGCACGAGGGCCAATTCCATAGGGCGGCACAGCGGAATGGGCTGGAAATTCTGGATCGGGTGGGCGGGGGAGACAGTTTTGCCAGTGGGCTGATCTACGGTTTCCTGGCCCACAATGATGCGGCTAAGGCGGTGGAATATGGCGCTGCGCATGGCGCGCTGGCGATGACCACGCCGGGGGACACGTCCTTCGCCACGCAGAGTGAGGTGGAGAAGGAAATGGGCGGGGGCAGCAAACGCGTCGAACGCTAACCTAGCGAAATCTGACGTGGAAGAGCCCCCTCTGCAACCTAGCCACTGGCATCAATGGGCGCTGCCTAGCCACGGACTGAAGATCGAGGCCATTGATGCGCACGTGGGTGGTCAGCCCTTGCGGTTAGTGCTGGGCGGTTATCCGCTGCCCCGGGGCGTGACGATGATCGATAAATGCCGTTACAGCATTGAGCACCTGGACCATCTGCGCGGCTCCATTTTACTAGAGCCCCGTGGGCACCCGGACATGTGTGCCTGCCTGCTCACACCGCCGCAGCGCGTGGATTCAAACTTCGGCACGCTCTTTCTGCATCGCAGCGGCATCTGTCCCATGAGCGCCCACGGCATCGTGGCCGTGGCGACGATGTGTGTGGAGGCCGGCCTCGTAGAAGCCAAGGCCCCGGAGACGCTGCTGCGATTTGATACCCCCGCCGGGCGCATCCGGGCTTATGCCAGCGTGGAAGCGAACCGCGTGCGGCGGGTGTTCTTTGAAAATGTGCCCTCCTATGTCGTCGCTCAGCATCAACAAGTTGAGGTGCCTCAGATCGGGCCGGTGAACTATGATCTGGCCTACGGGGGCGAGTTCTATGCCTTTGTGGAGGCCCAGTCGCTGGGTCTGGAACTGGTGCCGGACCGCATTGCGGAGATCACGCAGATGGGCGTGGCCATCGCCACGGCGTTAGCGGAAAAGATTAAAGTAATCCATCCCACCGAGCCCCTCCTGAGCCTGCTCTCCGGCGTCGTGCTAACCCAGGAAATTCCGAAACGTCGGGACTCCGTGGCACAGAGCCGCCAAGTCTGCGTCTTTACGGATGGAGCCGTGGACCGCAGCCCCTCTGGCACTGCGCTCAGCGGGAAACTGGCGCTGATGCACGCGCGGGAGGAGATCGATCTGGGGGAAGCCTACGTGGTGGAAGGCCTGCTAGGGGGGACGTTTACGGGCCGCCCCGCCCGGGCGGGCGTAACCGTGGGGCCGTATCAAGCGATCGTCGCAGAGATCGAAGGCCGTGCGTCGATCACTGGGCATCACAGTTTCTTTATCGATCCCGAGGACCCGCTGCGGGAAGGGTTCTTGCTCTAACGCTGCGCAGAAAGTCCGCTGTTGCTTGCGCAACGGATGCTGTTTATAGCACGCGCCCATGTCTGCCGCCTCTGAAATCGCCCGCCGTCGCACCTTCGCCATCATCTCCCACCCAGATGCGGGGAAGACCACGCTCACGGAAAAGTTGCTGCTCTATGGAGGCGCGGTGCAGTTAGCGGGCTCTGTCACCGCGCGGAAAAATCAACGGGCTACCACGTCGGACTGGATGGAGCTGGAGCGGCAACGGGGGATCTCCGTGAGTTCCACCGTGCTGCAATTCGAGTATCGTGGCTGTGTCGTAAATCTGCTAGATACCCCCGGCCACAAAGACTTTTCGGAAGACACCTACCGCGTGCTGACCGCCGTGGATGCGGCCATCATGGTGGTGGATGCGGGGAAAGGGATCGAGGCCCAGACGCGCAAACTCTTTGAGGTCTGCCGCCGCCGTGGGGTGCCCATTTTCACCTTCATGAATAAAATGGATCGCCCTGCGCGCGAGCCCCTGGAACTGCTGGACGAACTGGAGAACGTGCTGGGAATCGGGGCCGTGGCCATGAACTGGCCGCTGGGCCAAGGCTCGTTTTTCCGAGGCGTCTTTGATCGCATGAAGAACGAGTTGCATCTCTTTGAGCGCACCGTGGGCGGCATGTATCGCGCGCCAGAGGAAGTCAGCGGCATTGATGATCCTAACGTGGCCACCAAGGTGGAATCTGCCGCCCTGTCCCAAGCTAAATCAGAGTTAGAAATGCTGGCCGGAGCCGGGCACGAATTCGATCAAGCCGCCGTGCTCGCTGGTAACCTAACGCCCGTCTTCTTTGGCAGTGCCGCCAACAACTTCGGCGTGCAACTCATGCTGGAAGCCTTCCTGGATCTCGCGCCTCCACCCACCGCGCGCATCGCTGCGGATGGCACGGAAGTGTTGCCAGAGCAGAAACATTTCTCCGCCTTCGTCTTCAAGATCCAGGCCAACATGGACCCCCGGCATCGGGATCGCATCTATTTCATTCGCATCGTTAGCGGAGCCTTCGCACGGGACATGCAAGTGACCAACTCCCGCACGGGCAAAACCCTCCGCTTAGCCAACTCCCAACGCGTCTTTGCCCGGGATCGGGAAACGCTGGACGAAGCCTGGGCGGGCGATGTGGTGGGCCTTGTGGGCAACTATGAACTGGGCATTGGAGACACCCTTTCCACGCAGAGTGGACTGCGTTTCAACGAGATCCCGCGCTTCCCACCAGAGGTCTTTGCCTACCTTCAGAGCCCGAATACGAGTCAGTTCAAACGCTTCCGGGAAGGCCTCACGCAACTCCTGCAAGAAGGCGTCATCCAACAATTTTCCCAGCCCCATTCCACTCAACGCGTGCCCCTGTTAGGCGCGGTCGGCCCGTTGCAATTTGAAGTCGTGCAGTATCGCCTCCAGTCGGAATACAACGCCGAGTCCCGCCTGGAAACCAGCCCCTATCAATACGTCCGCTGGGTCCGCCACACCGACGGCACGCCCTGCGGAGACGAGCTAAATCTACCCACTGGCACCGCCCTGGCCCTGGATGGAGATCAACAACCGGTGATGCTTTTCCCCGAGACCTGGAGTATGAAATTCTTCACGGACCGCAATGCTGGCGTGGAGCTATCCGAACTGCCATTTAAAAGCTAGGCCGTGCGACGACGGAGCATGAGAATATAGCCAAAGAGGGCAATGAAGCCTGCCGCTGCGGACTCTGGAACCGTGGTGGGGCTCTGCACGGCCAGGGCTTGCGGCACATCCAAGAGGCCATCCGCAGAGACCCCGCCGAGCATTCCCTCCACAGGGTTCACCTCTAGGCTAGCGGCCTCGGTAGGCGCAGCGGCCTTGACCGTAGCGGCCACGCCATTCCCATCTGTGATCGAGGCCGCCCAGGCGATCGAGACAGTGGTGAGGAATAAAACTAGCAGAGAAATCTTCATAAAAACGGGGCTCCGATACTACCTAAGATAGCACGGATGGCGAAGGAGAAAATCATAAATTCACCTCACTAGTCAAGATTTTTTAGTAAAAGTGTCGGGAAAATTCCCGCCATCGGAACCTCATTTTCCTTGGCAGGAAGAGGATCTGTTGATAGAGATGAAATCCACCATGCGCTCTCCCCTCCCCCATCCACGCGCGGCGGTCTTGGGCAGTTTATTGCTCCTCACCAGCGTCGTTAGCTCCCCAGCCACCACCCGCCATGTCAACATCCTAACCGGCGTGGACACGAATCCCGGCACAGCGGCTGCTCCCTGGAAAACGATCACGAAGGCTGTACAGCCCACCTCCGTAGCGGCTGGGGATCTAGTGTATATCCACGCGGGGACTTACGCGGAGGCCGTGAATGTGCTCAGCTCTGGCACTGCGGCGGGGGGCTTCATTACTTATCAAGCCTTTCCTGGTGACAAGGTAATCCTGGATGGCACGACGATCATCCCCCCCGCGCGCAGCTCCACCGGTCTCATCACCCTAGTCAGTCAAAGTTATTTAAAATTTCTGGATCTGGAACTCCGTAATCTCAAAACTACCACGGCCAATCATTCCGACGTCATGGGCGTGGTGATGACGGGCACCTCGCACCACATCGAGATCCGCAACTGCCTGATCCACGACATCCAAACGCTGCCGCCCGCTAACGGGATCGCCAATGGCATCGGCGTCTATGGCACGCAGGCGAACACGCCGATGACGGCTATAACCATCGATGGCTGTGAGGTCTATAACTTGGTAACCGATAGCAGTGAGTCCGTGACCTTTAATGGCAACATCGATGGTTTCCAAATCTCGAACTGCACGGTGCATGATTGTAATAACATTGGGATTGATTGCCTCGGCTTCGAGGGCATCGGCGGCACCACGCAGGATCAAGCGCGCAATGGCCTGATCCTGCATAACACGATTTATAACATCGACTCACTAACTAATCCCGCCTACTTCGGAGGGCGGGCCGCAGGCGGCATCTACGTGGACGGCGGCAAGGCCATCACCATTGAGGGCAATACCGTGCATCACGCCAACATCGGTATTGAGCTAGCGAGCGAACACTTCGGTTATGTGGCGAGCGACTGCGTGGTGCGGAATAACTTTATTTATCAATGTCACATCGGCGGAATCTTCCTGGGTGGGTCCGGGACAACCAATGGCGGAGCGCAGAATTGCCAACTGCTGAATAACACGTTGTATGATAATGATACGGACGATAGTGCCAATGGGGAAATCTGTTTCCAGAACTATGTCAATACCATCACCATCAAGCAAAACGTGCTCTATGCTGGGGTGGATATATATGGGGATAGTTATTTTATTCGCACCGGCGGCACCTCCATGGGCACGGTGGTGCAGCGGAATCTATATTTCTCGACAGCGGGCGTGGAGAATCGGAACTGGGAGTGGCAGGGCGTGCTCTATCCTAGCTTTGCGAGCTGGAAGACTGCCTCTGCGCAGGATTCGCTGAGCACGTTTGGGAATCCTCAATTCACGAACCTCAGCCCGCTGAATCTCCATATCCTAGCCAATTCCCCCGCGCGGAACGCGGGCGATCCGAGCTTTGCACCTGCGTTAGGAGAACAGGAAATCGATGCCCAAGCCCGCGTGGCGGAATCCGTGGTGGATCTAGGCGCAGATGAGTTTGTGCCCACCGTGACGCTCACCAGCAGTGATCTAGCCGCTGCCGAATGGGGGCTAGATCTGGCCAGCGGCACGCTGACGCGCAGTGCGGGCCAGCTGACAGGCGCAGCGCTGAGTGTGGCGCTCAGCATTTCCGGCACCGCCACGAATGGCGTGGACTACGCTACGCTAACCAATATCACCATCCCAGCGGGGAGTATTAGTGCAAATTTTACCGTGACCCCCATTGCTGATTTACTAGCCGAGGGACCAGAAACGATCATCCTGGCTCCAGCCACTGTGACTGGGGCGCAGCTTAATGGCAATGCGGTCCCGCTCACGATCACGATTGCTGATCGCCCGCTCCAGCAGTGGAAATTCACCCATTTCGGCACCAATGCTAGCCTAGCTGCCGATGCCGCTGATCCTGATGGCGATGGCCGCCCGAACCTCTTGGAATATGCCACTGGCACCATTCCCACCGTGGCCAATGCCGGGCCGTTGCTCACCATCACCCGGACGAATAACTACGCCACCGCCACCCTGAACCGTATCAGTAAGCCCGTGGATGTGACGCTGACGCCGCAGATCTCCTCGAACCTCAGCACGTGGTTGCTGGCACCTAACTTGGTGCTGCTCCAGGACACGGTCACCACTTTGCAATTCCGCGATGCCTCCACCATGAGCGCCAATCCTAAGCGCTGGCTACGCGTCCGCGCCACCGCTCCCTGAGAGTCTCGCTAAAAATTTTCTAGCAGGACGCGCAGGAACTGCCGACCACCGAGGCCCAGTGGCTTGCCGCTGCGCACGATCACGGATTCTACATCGTCATCCACAGGGGTCGTGGACACCTCGATGGTGAAGGGAATCAAGCCTGCGGAGGGCGTGTGGATGTTGTCTTGCCAACTGGTTAGACTGTTAGACACTTGCACATAATAATTCAGATCCGTGGCCCCTAGGCGTCTGCGGAACTGCACGGCGGGATAGCTTTGGCCGCCGTTCTGCACCACTCGGATCGCAGGTTGGCCGTCGGCATCGGGCAGCCAGGGGCGGAGGCCTTGGGCATACTCGGCTAGGTTCGTAACGCCGTCCTGGTCAGGGTCGGCAGTGGGGGAGGAGTGGGCGAGGGCCGCGTCCTTGCGGAAAAAGCGTGCAAGCCATTGGCTGTAGGTGGTGGTGCGGGTGTCTAGATCCAAGTCCCAAGGCTGACTGCTAAAGGTATTGGTGCTGCTAGGGCCGATCAACGCCTCCGCAGCTCCATTGCCATCTAGGTCTCCACGGTTGACCCCACTGCGGCCAAATCCACTGGTGCCATTGGTGCCCGTGTCCACCCAGTAAATTTTCTGCGCCACGAGGTCCAGCGCCACGCCATGCGGGGCATTCAAACCAGCGTAGAGGTTGACCAGGGTGGTGAGATCGAAATGATGATTGGCTGTCAGTTTGGCCCGCCGCACGGCGGCGGCATCTTTCTCGGTCCAGTAAACCATCTGGTTCGCAGCATCCACGGCAATGCCACGCACATTGCTGCCGCCAGTGTAAATAATATCTGAGGTGATCCACGTAGGATCGGTGCCCGTGACTTCATAGCTTCCGGTACTATTTCCCCAAAGAATGGCGGGCAGATTCAACGTGCTAGGGCCGCGATAGATTTCCAAATAGTAGGCGTCCGTAGCGGTCTTCGCATAGCTTGGGGTGACGATGAAATTACTGGTCAGCGCGCGCTGCAAGGTGCCAGCGCCTTGATCCGCCCAATAAAGATAGCCGCTAGGACGATCCAGTTTCAGATCCCGCACGGTATTGAGGCCGGAGACTTTCGCGGCGGAGGAACTGCCATCCAGATTCGTCTGCACGATCTGGGTGGTGACACCATAGTAGAGTTTACCCGCCGACACATCGACCGCCACGCCACGTGGATCCGCCGTGGGGGGGAGAGCGATGAAGGGCGTGGTGGTGGTGGGCGCGGCACCATCCAAGCCCATGCGGCGGATGGCTTTGGCACCACTAGCGCGGTCAGTCCAATAGATCGCACCTGCGGAGGCAGGGCTAAAACAGCCCAACCAAAGGCCCAGCAGGAGGAATGGTGAGGGGGACATGAGGCGGATTTTACCAGAGGGACGCGGGCACGTCACGGATAATATTTCCTGCCACACTACTCATCGGTGGACCTCGCGAGGCTGCGGCTTAGAGCCGCGATTTTCATCTCATCATCAAAAGTTCTTCATTGAAATGAAGCCCGCAGAGCGGTAAATGCGGCCCGTGTTCCTCTCCCGCTTCTACCCTCTCCTAGTGTTCCTCTGCCCGCTGATTGCGTCGGCAGCGGTGTATCACGTGGGGTCTAAGGGCAGCGATACACGCGGGGAAGGCACGAGCGCGCAGCCCTGGAAGACGATCCAGCGCGCACTGGATGATTGTGTGGCGGGGGACTCGGTGATGGTGCAGGCGGGCACGTATGCGGAGCGGGTGGAGTTCAACCAATCTGGCAATGCCACGGCGGGTTGGATCTCCCTGATAGGCGAGGATGGAGCCATCCTCAGTGGCAAGGGCGTGCGGGGCGCAGAACTGATCCGTGCAGAGAATCAGAGCTACCTGCGCATCACCAATCTGGATCTAGTGGATAACCAAAATGCCAAGGAGAGTGCTGGCATTATGATCGAAGGCGGCGGCAGTCATTATGAGATCAGCCATTGCCGCATCGCCCGCTGCACGGGGAAGAACGCCATCGGCATTGCTTTCTATGGTAGTAAAATTGACCAGCCGCTCTCAGACATTGTCATTGATCAAAACACGATCACGGATTGCCAACCTGCGCCCAGTGAAGCGTTAGTGCTGAATGGTAATGTGATTAAATTTGCCGTCACCAAGAACGTCATCACGAATGTAAATAACATCGGCATTGACTTCATCGGCGGAGAGTCGGGCATCGTGAAAGACCTCACTAAGGTGGCGCGCGAAGGCCTGTGCCAAGGGAACCGCGTGGAGCGTGCGCGCAGTAGTTATGGGGATGGCTATGCGGCGGGGATCTATGTAGATGGCGGGAAAGACATCGTGATCGAAGACAATGTGGTGACGGAAAGTGACCTGGGGATTGAGGTCGGAGCAGAGAATAAAGGCACTGTGACCACAGGTGTGATCGTGCGGGGGAATACGTTATTTAAAAATGATAAGGCCGGTCTGGTCTTCGGTGGCTATGACAAGAAACGCGGCCAAGTGCGCGAGTGTCAGTTTGTCGATAACATCTTTTACCAAAACACCCAACACGCCCATCCCCAAGCGGAACTGTGGATCCAGTTAGCCGCAGCCAACGTGGTGCGGGGGAATAGCTTTTGGGTAGCCCAGAACAAGCCCATGGCACTGATCGTCAGCGGCGGCAGTGGGAACACCGTGGATGAGAACACGTGGTATGCTGAGGGTGGCGCAGAAAGTCTGAAATATCAGCTAGGAAATGCTGGCGGCATGACCTTTGCCACATGGCAATCTGCCACGGGTTGGGATGCTAAGGGTAAGTTTGAGAAATGGGAATTCACGGAGCCTGCGAAGCGCCACACAGCGGCCCGGTAGGACTGAGGTGGTTAGGCCAGCGAAGGCACGCCGATGCTGACATCCGTGTCTGCGGCATAGTCCACGCCTGCGAGGCCGAAGCCGAAGAGGCGGAGAAAGCTGGATTGGTAGCCTGCGAAATCGGCTAGCTCACTGAGGTTTTCCGTGGTGACGGCTTGCCAGCGTTGATCCACTAACGCCTGCACATCGGGAGCCATTTCCCAGTCATCCACGCGGATGCGCCCGGCACTGTCCGGCTGCGGTTGGCCATTGCAGAGCCGCTCCCGGAAGAGGCGATCCATTTGCTCAATGGTGTCCTCGTGGGTGCCCGCGGCTTTCATCACTTTATAGAGCAGGGAAATGTAGAGCGGCACCACCGGGATGGCGGAGCTGGCTTGAGTGACCAGCGCTTTATTGACGGAGACCCACGCCTTGCCGCCTAACGGAGCCAGCCGCACATCCAACGCGGCCTGAGCGCGCTCCACGTCTTCCTTGGCGCGGCCAATGGTGCCGTCCTTGTAGATCGGCCACGTTTCCGCGGGGCCGATGTAGCTGTAGGCCACGGTCCGCACGCCGGGTGCTAACACGTCGGCAGCTAACAGGGCCTCCATCCAGAGTTCCCAATCTTCCCCGCCCATCACGGATACGGTCTGGGTGATGTCGTCCGGCGTGGCGGGCTCGATGGTCACTTCATTCACCACCCCGCTCGTGGTGTTCAGATTCTTGTTCGTGTAGGTGGCCTGGGTCGGCTTGAGACATGATTTATAAACTTCACCGGTCTTCGGATCCACGCGCCGAGGCGAGGCCAGACTATAAATGACGCAATCCAAGTGCCCCAGGTCCGCTTTGATAGCTGCGATGACCTCCGTCTTCATCGCATCCGAAAAGGCATCCCCATTGAACGAGCGCGCATACAGCCCATCCGCTCGGGCCGCTTTTTCAAATGCCGCAGAATTATACCAACCCGCCGTGCCACAGCGATCCGCCTCCCCGGCCTTCTCAAAGAATACGCCAATGGTAGCCGCGCGCGCGCCAAAGGCCGCTGCGATGCGGGAAGAGAGCCCATAGCCCGTGCTAGCACCGATGACGAGCACCTTCTGCGGGCCGTTCGGAATGACGCCACGCCGCTGCACCACAGCAATCTGTTCAGCAACGTGAGCCGCGCAGCCATCCGGGTGCGCGGTGGTGCAGATGAATCCGCGAATTTTAGGAGTTACGATCATAGGGCGCTACGCATGAACGCACCCCGCCCCGCTGGCAACTGATTTGCGTGCCTTGGCCAGCTACGGCATCAGCGCGAAGTCTGCCACCACCATGCGGTGGTCGCTGTTGGCCGTTTCCACCGTGCACGCGCGCACGGGCTGGAGCTGGCTACTAGCGTAAATGTGATCAATCCGCAGCAGCGGCGTTTTATTCGGAAAAGTGTCTCCCCAGCCACTACCCACGGCGGCAAAGGCATCGGTAAAATCAGGCGTTAGCTCACGAAAGACCGCATCGCCTGCGGGGGCATTGAAATCCCCGCCAATCAAGATGGGAGCCATCCCGTAGAGCTTCCTAACTTCAAGAAATCTCCGCAGATCCCGCATCTCTTCCCGACGCGAAATCCGATTCATATAATGAGATTGCCACGCCGCCGCGCGATGCAGGCCCACTTCCGTCACTGCCCCTTGCAGATGCACACTAACTACATGCAACATCCTTCCATCTAGCTTGATGGAGCACGGCAACTCTCGCATCAGAAAGGGAGAGACGATGTTGCCCCCAGCATCCACCGACAGCGTGTAGAGCGGCAGCACCTCCCCCCGCGTCAGTACCGCCACCTCATAGCCGCCGAGCACGTGCGTGGGCTGTCCGTCGGGATATAATTTCTGCGCCAGCAGCGCCAATGCTTGGTGGGACGGGGCTTCTTGCAGCAGCACCACATCCGGGTGCCACGGCAGCACCTCCTCCGCGCTAACGGGATTCATGTGGCGGCAGTTTAAAGAAATGACGCGCAGCAGATGCCGGCCCCCATCATCCGCTGGCACTCCAGGCACGGGGCGCTGCGCCCGCCAGCGCAGGAGCGGCGGCGTTTCATCCGAGCCGATGACCAGGGTCACCAGCCACAGCACTAGCAGAAAAACGGACGCCCGCCGCCGCTGCCATTTCCAGCCTAGCAAGACCAAGATTACCCCCAGCCCGCACCACGCCCAGAACGGGAAAACCGTCAACGCTGCCGCCCGATCCCACCGCCGCGCATACGCCGCCACGATGCCGAAATGCAGCGCCAGCCCACCCCACGGCCAACCCATGCGGCAGCACCAGCCGAGCCCACGCAGGAAGGTTGCGATCATGCCCGGGCAGTGATTAGAAACCCATCCCTGGAGGCAGGCCCATGCCGCCAGTGAGTTTGCCCATTTCTGAGGAGGCCAACGCCTGGCCTTGCGCGATGGCGGCTTGCACGCCGCTGAGCACTAGCTCTTGCAGGAACTCCACATCCGTGGGGTCCACGATACTAGGATCAATCTTGATGGAGACCACCTCACCCGCGGCGGTGGCCACCACCGTCACCTTGCCCCCGCCCACAGCGGCTTCCACCGTGCGGGTTCCCAGGGAGGCCTGCGCCTCCTGCATCTTCTGCTGCATCTGCTGCGCCTGCTTCATTAACTTTTGAATATTCATAGGCTAGCTGTCTGGCGCAGAACTCCGCCGAAGGAAAGAGGGAAATCTGCAAATGACTAGCCAAGGGGCATGGTGCGGCGTGCTTCCAGCCGCCGAGGATCACGCCACGCCTGCTACAACGGCGGCTAGAAGCACGCCGCTCCGGACGTTAGCAAATTTACTCTCTTGGCTTCCCCCTCCTGTGCTGGCTCCACTTTAATGTTATCCGGGCGATGACGCCCGGACTCCCAGGCCAGAGGCACTACATCTCCAGCATCGAGAAAAACAGTCCCGTAGGATCACAGAAAAACGTCCGCATGTAGAGCCCGAAGGTGAATTCTATTTTCTCCAACGTGTCCGGCAAAATGTTATGCGTTAGCGCAGCCTTGCTATAGCTTTGATACCTGGGGTTCAGGTATCCGGGGAACTGCACCTCCCCCACAGGAAGGGGCTCCGCACGCCAAGGAGCGGGGCCATCTTGGCCCCCTGGATTTGTAATCTGGGGGCCAGGATGGCCCCCCTCCTTGGTGTGCCTCATTAACAAGGCATTCCAACTCGCTTGGTCCCGGAATCCAGAATCCCGCAGCGGATCGCTTTCATCTATATCCCGCCAACGCTCCATCACCTCATGGAATACCGCCCCACGCACGGCTATGGTGCCACTATTGGCTCCCGTCCGCGCCCCAGCCAGCGCCATTTCTTCATCCGTTAGGTAGGCATTGAAACTCTTCCCATTGGCAGGCTTCCCGCGCTCTGGCTGGTAACGGATGTCCCAGTCACCTTCCAGCAAATGATCTATGTTCCGCAGCGCCAGCGAATCACAATCCAGGAAAAGGATTTTATCATACTGCTCCGGGTTCTCTATCAACTCCGCCACCCGGTATTTCCAACACCACGCCTCCTCCGCCCCATCCTGCCCGGTCATCGGCGGCGTCTCCAGATACACCTCCTCCAGCCCCTTCCGCTCCACCATAAATAAAGGCATCGGCGTATTCCGAAACACCACCACATCCCCCGTAAAAAACGTCCGCATCAACGACGACGCCAACATCTTCCCCAGGAACCGATACCCCCCACTCTCAAGAGAATCGAAGGCAATGGTGTAGATCAGATTTTTCTTTGGATGGCGGGGCATGGAGGAGAAGTGTAAGTGGTTAGTGAGAAGAGAAGAGAAGAGAGGGAGTTGAGATGTCTAGTCACTGGTAACTAGCCACTTTTACTTTTAGAAAAAACTTGACGTTAGGATGTGTTTTTGCTAATCTGGATTTCTATGAAACCTAGCTACCATAAACACCAAAGAGGGGAGGAGCTGTCAAGACCTCCATAACTATATTTTTCAAAATAACCTCCCAGAGCCAACGCTTTGGAATTCACAACTGGGAAGGAGGCAATTTTTGGGTAAGGTGGGTAAGTGTTGGCGCGGCTATTGTCATGAATGCGCTGAAATTGGATGTTGTGGCAAGCGATAGCGATTCAGGGGAAACTGCTATTATTTGGGAGAGATTTAAGTTCGACATTCAAACATCTTTCGAGACAGACCCCGTTTACGGAAGTATTCAGGATGCGAACACCGCTTTGATGGACGCTTTGTCAGATATGTCCGTATTGCCAGATGGCTGCTACAAGGAAAACGATTCGGGCCAGCAAGAGATATCGGGTCTCACCCACGAAACTTCGGTCACAGCTGAGGGCGGTGGGCAGGGGGGCATTGGCGGTCCAACTCACACAGGCACAGAGGAGGATCACGACATCAAAGCAACCATGACTCTGCAACCCGGCCTATACACGTTCACATATTATCAGGCTATTTAAGTGCTAGAATGAAATGGCACCTCTTTTTTACCTTACTATGCATTTCCATCATTGGAACTGCCAGTTTATGGCAGGGGCGCCACTCTGGTGCTGGGTCTTCGGGGCTAACTGCTCAACGTGACAAGATTGATATAGATGCGATTGGGGCAGTCGCCCCACCGCCGGAACGAACCGCGACCGTTTCTAGCCCGTCCGACCCAGCGCCAGATCCTATTCGAGGAAAATTGTTAAGTCCAGCAAAGGCAGGGGATGCCGCTTTCCAGCTGGGATTGGATACCAATTCCTCCAGGCTTGCAGAAAACCTCTCAAAACTGGCTACGCTGATCGAAGGACAGTCTATACAGCAAACTGTTTGGAAGAATTTTGAAGCAGGCCTCCGCAAATCAGGATCTTGGGAGGAAATTGTATCAAATTATTCTACATTATCTAACGATGATGTTTCATCATTGTCTAAGCTGACAATGAACAGCGGCCGGGATCTTTGGTCCGAAATTGCATACGCTGTTATCTCTTGTGCGCCGCGAGATAAACTGGATCAATTACAAGGAAATATTGATAAGATCAAAAATCCTACTACGAAGCTAGCCTTTGAGGCTGCACATCTTGCGAGGGCAATGTTAAATATTCAACCGGCCGAACGAGTGGAGAAGTTGAAAGATGTTCCAGCAGAACAACGTGGATTCGTTGAGGCAAGATTATTAACAGAAGTGGCCATAACCGACCCCGCTATTGCTGCAAAATATTTCTTGTCAGAAAACTGTTCCTGCACCCCCAACAAACTTTTAACCTACCATTTACTCACCAGTTGGGTAAACAAGGATCCTGAGGCAGCCTCTATCGCAATCCGTGACGCTCCTCCAAGCCCAAGAAAAAACTATGCAATCGCTAATTTGGTAAAAAATATCTGTCGGAATGATTCTACTTCCGCCGATATTTGGCTCGCTGAAATAAGCGACAAAATACTTCAAAATGAGTGCGCCGAGTACCTAAGAAAATATGGGCAAAAACCAATCCAGTAGCATGAATAACGTTTCAAAATGCTCTCAAATAAAATCTCTGCGTATTGCTTAAATTTAGGCCGAAGACCAGATCGTCGGCTACAGGCGTGGCAACAATTCCGCCGTGAAAGGCTGAAGGTAGCACGAGTGCCTGCGTTTGATGTTTTGGGGATTTCCGACGAACGCGGCTGGAGAAACAAGGGTGCCCGTGCTTGCGCAGTGTCACATCAGTTAGCATGGCGAAAGGCTAGACAAGAGCAGGCTGATTCCGTGGTCGTTTTGAAGATGATGTCGTCTTGGCAGGCAATTTTGGTGAGGTGTTCCGACATTTGGAATTACCAAAGGACTGGATGCTCTGCTATTTAGGATGTGTCCTCCGCACGGTTCCCACTCTAATCTCGCCTGGTATAGTTCGGGTGGATGGCCCCACGTGGGACATGCATGGTTACATGATCCGCCGTCCACTCTGGGAGGCTGTGCGCAGGGATCTACGCAAGGTAAGTAGCCCCAAGTTCGTCCCGGAAAGACGTGAGGATTCTGCAATCGACGTGATTCTGGCAAAGTACCATGGCCAGTTCCCCACTTACGCAGTCTGGCCCCCATTGGCTTGGCAATGCGAAGGGTTTTCCAATAACGAAAATAACGTTCGTTGTAACTATTTTCCCAACGGAAGGCAGCGAGTGATACCTGAGGTGGCCCGCGAACTAGACCGCCTGACGGGGTTAGCTCCAACCGCAGTGGAGACACCGCCGATGCCTTTGTTCTCCGAAATCCAGTCATCTGATGCATGATATGAGTGACCGCGGCATCCTCATCTCACCATTCAGCTATGCCTCAGAGCAGATGGCTTATGGGATGGTCAAAAGCCTGCGGCGTTTCAACGCAGATCTGCCTGTGTTAGTATTGTCTCAAGGCTATCTCTGTGGATTGCCTTGGAAGGGGCTGGCAAAGGTGAAGGCAGTGCGGGAGTATGCGGCCCACAGATCAGATGAGAGTTGGATGAATAAGCTGGCAGCCCTGTCTCAAAGCCCATTTGGCGAAACACTCTATTTGGATTGTGACATTGTTATGCTGAGTGACCCCGCTTGGTGGTTCGACTATTTAGCTACGGATGATTTTACCTTCTTCAACCTTCACAACCACCCAGATGAGATCCCCGATGGGATGCGGTATAACTTGGTGAACCCGCATCGAATGAGAGAGCGGCTGGGGGCAGAATATTCTACCATCATTGACGGTGGTGGACATTTTTACTATCGCCAAACGCTGCGGGGACAGCGCCTGCTGAAAGGCGTAGGCCAAATTCTCCAGGAGGCGCTGGACCAGAGGGAACGGTCCCTTTACCACTGGATAGCTGGTTCTGGGAACATCCCGGGATCTGATGAACTAGCTGCTAGCATTCTAGTGGCTCAGGAGAATGTGCAGATGCCAGCGCCCTTGACTCGCCCCCAGCAAGCCATCGGCGTTTTTATGCCTCCTATCAGCACTCGGCACAAATGGAGCTAGCTGACGGACGTGCCACTTACTACGATGAATGGTGCCAGAACTGGGTCAGCCCAGGAGCGGTGCATTTCTGCCATGTGGGCAAACAGTATGGAGCTTATCAATCCTTCATCCAGCAAGCCTGCAAAAGGGATCGCTCTCCATCCGCATAGATAGCCAAGGCCAGCAGCGGGGCGGCTTTGTCGGTTTGGGAGCAAATGACCTCGTGGCAGTGCCTCTTGACGCTGCGGGCGGGGCTCGCATACTGCGGCTCACTTTTTCACCCACCCCACCATTTCATAAACTATGACCCCACACGTCGGCATCATCATGGGCAGCATCTCAGATTGGGAAACCATGCAGCACGCGGCGGCCCTCCTGACAGAATTTGGCGTACCGCATGAGACTAAGGTCGTCAGTGCGCATCGCACGCCGGACCTCATGGCGGAGTATGCCAAGAGTGCGGCTGGGCGCGGGCTGCGGTGCATCATCGCAGGAGCTGGCGGGGCCGCGCATTTGCCCGGCATGACCGCGGCATTTACCACCTTGCCCGTGTTAGGGGTGCCCGTGCAGAGTCAGGCGCTGAGCGGAGTGGATTCCCTGCACAGCATCGTGCAGATGCCAGCGGGGATCCCGGTGGCTACGTTTGCCATTGGCAAGGCCGGGGCCATCAATGCGGCGTTATTTGCGGTGGCTCAATTAGCCGTTAGCGATGCCGCCCTAGCCGAGCAACTCCACGCCTTCCGTGCCCGCCAATCCGCCGCCGTCCTGGCCACCCAAGCCCAACTCCCATGCTAAACCCCGGCCAGACTCTCGGCATCATCGGCGGTGGCCAACTCGGTCGCATGTTGACGCGCGAAGCCCGACGAAATGGCTATCGCGTGGTGATTTTTACTGATGAATATCCGCCCTGCCCGGCGGGACAACTAGCGGATATAGAAATCAACGCGCCTTATTATGATCCTGAGGCCACCGCGAATTTCATCAGCCAAGTGGACGTGGTGACGATGGAGTTTGAGAACATCCCCGCCGCCTTTCTCCAAGCCGTGGAGCAGCGCAGAGCGATCTTTCCACCGCCCGCCGCGCTGACTATCACGCAGAATCGGGAGCGGGAGAAAGGCTTTTTAAAGGAGCACGGCATCGCCCATGCGGCATTCCGCGTGGTGGCTAATGCAGAGGAGTTAGCCACGGGCGTGGCCGCGCTGGGCACGCCGTGTGTGCTGAAGACCGCCGCCTTCGGCTATGATGGTAAAGGCCAAGTGAAGCTAGCGGGTGGGGAAAATTTGCAAGAAGTATGGGGTGCCTTTGGCGCGCCCCGTGGCGTGCTAGAGCAGTGGGTGGACTTTGCCATGGAGATCTCCGTGATCGGCGTGCGGGATCAGCGCGGCCAGTTTGCGGCGTTTCCGCCAGGGGAAAATATCCATCATCAGCACATCTTGGATGTCACCATCGCCCCCGCACGCATCAGCGCGGAATTGCAGGCGGAGGCCATCGCGCTAGCGGGACAAGTAGCCGCAGCGTTGCAATATGTGGGCACGTTAGGCGTGGAACTCTTCGTCACCCGGGAAGGGAAACTGATCGTCAACGAGATCGCCCCGCGCCCGCATAACTCCGGGCATCACACCATTGATGCCTGTGACTGCAATCAGTTTGAGCAACAATTGCGCGCCATTTCCGGCCTGGACGTGGGCAGCACCCGCCAGCATACGCCCGCCGTGATGGTGAACCTGCTAGGCAATGTGTGGTATGGCGAAACCACCGCGCCAGACTGGTCCCCCGTGCTGAATCATCCCCGCGCCAAGCTGCATCTCTATGGGAAACGCCGCGCGCTGCCCAAGCGGAAAATGGGACATTTCACCGTGTTAGGAGAAACCGTAGCGCAAGCCCTAGCCGACGCCCGCGCCATCAAATCCCGGCTCGACACGCTGGCCGCCGCGCAGCGAGCCAAGGAGTCGGGGCCACTGGCTCCGATCTGAATTGTGTGGGCGGCAACAAGATTCAGGCCAGCGGCCCCGCCTCCTTGGCACGCAGCCCGCACCTCCCGGATTTCCCATTGTCACCCGCCCCATTGGCCGCGATATGCAGCACGTTCCCCGCCCTGCCATGAACTTTGCTCCCGCGCCCCCCGACCCTCCGTTTCGCTTCCCTCCTGACCATGCCTTTCTCCAGCCCTTGGTGGATACGCTGCGTCTGCATCCGAAGCGGGTGGTCTTTCCTGAGGGTGCGGACGCGCGGGTGCTGCGGGTGGCGGCAGAGTTGGTGCGGCTGGAATGTGTCTCGCCCATCCTGGTGGGGAATCGACGGGAGATCACCAGACTAGCCGCTAGCATCGGTGTGAGCATGGAGTTCATTGGCGTAGTGCAGCCGGAGGACAGCAGTGATTTCCAAGCCTATTGCGAGCGGTATCGACGCACCGAACGCGTGCGCCAACGCATCATCCGCAGTCCAGAGGAGACCATCGTCATGCCCGCTTATTTCGCAGCCATGATGGTGCAGTATGGCGCGGCGGATGCCATCGTGGGGGGGAATCAGATGATCCCGGCGGCGTTCTTCCGGGCACTCTTTCACCTCATCAAACGCCAGCCCCATTTAGATAGTGTCACCAGTTGCCTGCCCGTGCGGCTTACCCAGCGGCCAGACCTGGGAAATGGTGGCGTGCTGTTTCTGGCAGACTGTGCCGTGATCCCCACCCCCACCGTGGGGCAGTTAGCAGACATTGCCGTAGAAACGGCCAAGGTGGCGGGCCCGCTGCTGCAAGACCGCCCGCGCGTGGCCATGCTCAGCTTCTCCACCAAAGGCTCCGCGCGCACGCTCTCCACAGATAAAATGCAGGCCGCTACCCAGATGGCGCGGCTGCGTGCTAGCCAACAACTGGTGGCCATGGACGTGGATGGGGAGTTGCAGTTAGATGCCGCCATCGCCCCCAGTGCCGCTGCACGGAAATCTCCCCAAAGCTTGGTGGCAGGCCGCGCGAATGTACTCGTCTTTCCTGATCTCAATGCCAGCCACATTGCTAGCAAGATGCTGCAACACATCTGCGCTGCGGAGACCTACGGCCAACTCCTGCTAGGACTCGCCCGCCCCGCCGCCCACGTCTCCCGTGTGGCAGAGGAAATGACCCTCTTTGGCGCAGCCGTCTGTGCCGCCTACCAAGCCGTCTCCTACCGGGAAATGATCCTACGGGAAGACTGGGACTGAGCCCACGCCAAGCTACCGATGCGGGAGGGGCTTCCGCCCAGGGCTTTCCAGAACTCATGCGGGCAGGTTGTTTTTCAAAAATATTTCACTGGAATTAATATTTTTTAAAGCAATAGTATCGGCTCTGATGTCCCACGCTGTTACCCACGCCACTTCTACGACTACCATCGAGTTCGACTGCCAATCCTGCGCAAGCACGTTGGAGGTGCCATTGTCCTATCTGGGGGTCCGTGGCCCGTGCCCCTATTGTGGCGGGGAGGCCACGGCTCCCACTATGGACGCCTGGATAGCTGGATTGGATGGCGGACCAGCCATGGAGTTGAAAACCCGGCGGGTCACAAAGAAGAAACGCCCGCCCACCGCAGCCCCGCCGCAGCCACAGAGCGGAATGCTAAACTCGGACCCGCTTTCCCCGGACCGCATGGAAAGCCACCTGCAACGAATCAAGGATCGTTTTCGCCGCACGCGGATTCCCCGCATTGATGATTCTGGCCCCAGTCTGCCGCAGCTCTTGGGCTGGGCCACGGTGGCGCTGACGTTAGTGGCCACTGGATTTGGCTTAGCAGTGGCCTTCTACACCGTGCCGCTGAAACCACCACCACGGCAGATTGCGGTGCCTCTGGACCTCACGGTGCAAGTGGCCATGGAAAAACAGCATCAAGCCAAACTCCAGGCCCAGGCCCAGCACGATGCGCTGGATGCCGTGGCGCAGTTCTTCCACTCCGGCTCGAATACGGGCGGGCAGTTAGGAATGTATTCCGCCAGTGGCAAAACGGAGAGCTTAGAGGCCAATCTTTTCCCCGCCGTGGAGCGGGATCTATTGACAGCTAGTAGCTGCACCCGCCGGCCCGGCACTACGGAGTATTTAGTCACTGTGGAACCAGCGGATCAACGCGGCCCAGTCTTCATCGTAGAGCAACAACAAGGGAAGCTCCTGCTCCATGCCGATGCCTTGAAACAACAAGCTCAAGACACGCTCAATGCCTTCCTCAGCACGCCGGGAGAGGCCTCGATCATTGCCTACGTCATGGCCCAGCCATCCCACACCCAACTGCCCATCACGGGCTTGGATACGTGGCCGAAGCTGGACATCATTCCTCCATTTCCCTGTGACTCCCCTCACGAATTCATCGCCAGTGCCCACCCCGAAAGCGCCCCCGCCACGGCCATTCTGGATCGGGTGACCACGCAGCACTATACCAAGATGGTAGGCGAATTCAAATGGAGCAAGAACGCCCAGGGGCATCGCTTCGTGGAACTAGTGCGCATCATCCCTAACGCCTGGGCGAAGTTTTAGGGCGTGGCCCGCAATGGGCTTATTTCTTGGGCTCGAGCTTCTCATCCGCGTCGTGCTCGCAAGTGCAGTTGTATTCTTGGAAATTGCACGTCGGGCATTTGTCGCGCAGCAGCCCGGCGGGCGAAGGTAAAGAAGACGGTGGGGGTGACGGCTCGACCTAACAGGGTGCTGGTGATGAGCCCCCCACGATGACGACGGCCACGGGATGGATAATTTCTTTCCCCGGTTGATCCGCCGCGAGCACGAGCGGGATCAGCCCCATGCCCGCCGAGAGCGCGGTCGTCATCCAAGGAAATGCTGGGGCACCCCATTTGGCAGCAAAGCCCGCCGCAATGGCCAAGCCGGATGCCGCCACTAGCCAACGTTGCGCTGGGGTGATCCCGGCACTGTGATCGTGACCGTCCGCATCCGTATGCGGTGCGGGCTTTGCAGAGGGTGAGCAGCAGGTGTTAGAGATAAATTTTAGTGGTGTGTAATTTTCAAGAAATCGGGGTGGGTGAACAGAATTGGGAGACCCAAACGGGCAGAGAAATGGCTGCAATAAGAGCCGCAAAAATCCCCGCTGTGGGAGCGAATCCGAGGGCGGTCGTCAGCAGGCCAGCCAGCGGATAGGTCAGCCCCCAGCCCGCATGACTCAGGGCAAAATGAGCCGCGTAAACATGAGATCGCTCCGCGCCATCGCTATTGGCTGCGAGCAGCTCGCTGCCCCGGATGCCTAGAATACTGTAACTCATGCCGATGAACCACCACGCGATGCAGAGCGTGATGAACTGAGGCATTACCGCCACGGAGATCAAGGCTGCCAGCATGACAGGAGCACAAGCGGTGACGGAAACATTCCTCCAGCATGGTGGAAATTTGCCGTAGAGTAATGCCGCACAGACAGAGCCAATTCCAAACGCTGCCATTACCCAAGCGTAGTCGGAATCGCTCCGGTGGAGGTCGTTTTTGACGAAATCCACCGTGGCCACTATCACGAATGCCCCGCCAATGCTCGTCTGAAATGCGAGGAAAAGAGACTCCCGCAATGGTGCCCGCTGGAACATAGCGGCCAGACCGTGCCGCACCGACGTAGGGGCTTTCTTCTCCGCCGTGGTGACTTCAATCGCCAGACGCGGCAGCCCAAAAAGCAAGGCGGCACTGGCCAAGAAGGTGAAGGCATCCACCACGAAATTTCCTCGAAACCCCACCATCGCGATGACCAATGCCGCCAACGATGGCCCGAGGATGTTAGCGGCATCGTAGGCCACGGAGCCGACCGCCAAGGCTTTGGGATATTGCTCTGCGCTGACCACGCCGGGGATCACGGCACGATAAATGGGCGTGAAGATGGCGGAGCCAAAATTTAACAACACCGCCAGCCCATAAATCTGCCAAACGGAATCCGCAAAAAAGAACCCGATCACCACCGCTGCGCGCATCAGGTCCGCAGCCACCATCAACCGGCGTGCCCCGTAGTGATCCGCTAATTTCCCTGCCCACGGAGAGCAGAAGACAATGACCACAATGCGAATGGCCAACGTAATGCCCAACACTGTGGACGCCGAAGCGCCTACCAACTGATGCGCCAACAACCCCAACGCCAGCGAGGAAAGACCACTGCCCACTAGGCTCAACGCATGAGCCCAGAAAAGCTGCTGAAACGCCCGATGACGCCAGAGTGAGTGAGATGGAGTATTCATGGTGCGGCTGTGGTTAGGGGTGTGGCAGTGCGTTCTTTTTCAAACCAATCATACAACAACGGCAACAGCACTAACGTGAGGAAGGTGGAACTGAGGATACCGCCGATGACTACGGTGGCCAGCGGGCGTTGCACTTCAGCTCCGGCTCCAGTGGCGATGGCCATGGGGACGAAGCCGAGGCTCGCAACGAGTGCTGTCATAAGCACGGGGCGCAGGCGGGTGAGGGAGCCTTCTAGCACGGCCTCGCGCTTGCTGCGGCCTTCTTCGCGCAGTTGATTGAAGTAGGAAATCATCATCAGGCCATTGAGCACAGCCACACCACTCAACGCAATAAATCCCACCGCCGCTGTAATGCTGAAAGGCATGTCCCGCAGCCACAGCGCGCCCACTCCTCCAGTAACGGCTAGAGGGATGCCGCTGTAAATGATAGCCGCCTGCCGCAAGCTACTGAAGGCGATGAAGATAAGGATGAAGATGAGCACTAGGGCCGTGGGCACCACGATGGCAAGCCGTTGACGCGCCTGTTGCAGGTTTTCAAACTGGCCTCCGAATTGCACGATGTAGCCTTCCGGCAATTTCACTTCGGCTTTGATGCGGGCCTCAGCTTCGTTGACGTAGCCTTCCACATCGCGTCCGCCCAGGTTCACCATCAGCGCAGCGCGGCGTTGGCCGTCGTCGCGTTGGATGGGTTCCACCACTTTGATGGTTTTGAAATCTACCACTTTGCCAAATGGCACCATGCCATGTTCGCCCACACGCAGGGGCAGTTGCTTGATTTGCTCATCGTCGGCTCGCAGGGATTCGGGCATTTTGACGAGGATGTCGCGACGGCGGTTGCCATCGTAGGCGGCACCCACCACTTCACCGGCTAGGGCGGCGGTTACGGCTCCATTTACTTCAGCGCCTTGCAGGTTGTAGCGTTGCAGGGCATCGCGCTTGGCCGTGATTTCTAGCTGTGGAGTGCGACCATCGGTCTCAAATTCGACTTGAGCCGCACCGGGCGTGGATTCTAAAATACCTTTGACTTGCTCGCCCAGTTTTTCCAATTCGTCGTAGTCGTTACCATAAATTTTCACAGCAATCTCGGCCTTGGTGCCCTCCAGCATTTCGTTGAATCGCATCTCGATGGGTTGCGCAAAAAGAATGTCGTATTCCGGATTCAGTTTCTTGAGTTCCGCTTCGATCTGTTCGCGCAGTTCCGCTTTATTGGCCGGGCGTCCGGCGGTTTTGGGCCATTCGTCCATGGGCTTGTAAAAGATGTAAACATCGCTCTCGTTGGGCGGCATGGGATCGGAGGCGATGGCGCTGGTGCCAATCCGTGAGAAGATGCGGGTAATCTCGGGAAATGCTTTCAATAACATGTTTTCCACTTCAATGTCCGTCTTCAATGACTCCTCCATGCTCATGCCCACGGGCTTGTAGAGCATGGAGGTGATGGAGCCCTCATCCAACTTGGGCACAAAGTTAGCGCCCAAGTGATTGAATAACATCACCGACCCCGCAAACAGCGCGACGGCTCCGGCAGCCACGAGCCAGCGCAGCCTGAGGGCGAGGTGCAGCACTGGTTCATAGACGCTCTTGGCGGCACGGATGGCGAAATTATCTTTCTCCGAAATCTTCCCGCGCAAGAGGAACGAACAGAGCACGGGCATGAGGGTGAGCGAAAGCAGCAATGCCCCGGTGAGCGCTAGCATAACGGTGATGGCCATGGGGTGAAACATTTTACCCTCAATGCCAGTGAGAGCGAGGATGGGAATGTAAACAATGGTGATGATGAGCACGCCAAAGAACATAGGACTGCCCACCTGTTTGCTAGCGGCTAGCACGGTGTGGTTCCGTTCCTCGAATGTGAGCGTGCGCCCGAGTTGGTGTTGTTTATGAGCCAACTGGCGGACGATATTTTCCACCATGACCACCGCACCATCGATAATGAGTCCGAAGTCCACCGCCCCCAGTGACATCAGGTTTCCCGACACTCCACCTTTGAGCATTCCGGTGAGGGCGAACAGAAACGAGAGTGGAATGGCACATGCGACAATGAGGGCCGCGCGGACATTTCCTAGCAAGAGCATAAGCACAGCGACGACGAGCACCGCACCTTCAAAGAGGTTTTTTTTCACAGTGCCAGTGGTGCGATCGATCAAAAGCGAACGGTCATACTGGCCTTGGATTTCCACGCCTTCTGGGAGCTTGGTTTGAATCTCCGCGATACGCTTTTTGACCCGCCCTGCCACCTCGCGGCTGTTCTCGCCAGCGAGCATGAGAGTGGTGCCGATAATGGTTTCTTGGCCATTGAGCGTGGCCGCTCCGGTGCGGAATTTGGTGCCGATCTTTACCTCCGCCACATCCTTTACTAGCAACGGCTGCACGGCGGAGCCGAACTTGATAGGGAGATTTGCTAACTCCTCCACGGTGGTGACACGGGTGATGGCGCGGATGGTGAGTTGCTCCCCCTCACGGCTGACGATGCCCCCGCCTGCGTTCTCCACGTTCTTGGCTATGAGTGCAGACAGCTCGCTAAAGGTCAGCCCCGCGTTGGTCAGAGCCTCTGGCTTGGGCTCGATGATGAACTGTTTCACATAGCCGCCCGTGCCGTTGATCTCAGCAATCCCAGGCACGGTGCGCAAAAGTGGCTTAATGACGTATTCCTGAATTTCGCTGAGTTCGATGAGTTGATCCAGCTCCTGCGCAGGCTTGTGCTGGGCATCGGCACGGTAGCTAACGGAATAGTAAAAAATTTCACCCAAGCCAGTGCTGATGGGAGCTAGCTTTGGCGAGGTGCCGGGAGGAAGCTGATCCAGCACGCCTTGCAGGCGCTCTGCCACCAGTTGTCGGCAGCGATAGATGTCCGCGTCATCATCAAAATCTAGCGTGACCTGCGAGAGGCCAAACTTTGTCAGCGATCTCATTTCCCGCACGCCCGGCAGGCCCGCTAGTTCCATTTCAATGGGGCGGGTGACGAGTTTTTCGGATTCTTCCCCAGCCAGCGCGGCCACCTCGGTATTGATCTGCACCTGCACGCCAGTAATGTCCGGCACGGCATCGATGGGCAGATGCACCGCCGACCACAGGCCCGCTCCTAGCAGCCCTACCGCCATCAGCAGCACTAGCGCACGCTGGCGGAGTGAAAATTCAAGGATCTGGTTAATCATTTCGCGAAGGCCTTTCCGGTTAGCAATTCTAGTTGTTGGCGATGTTCAAACGCATCCGCTTGAGCCCCGAACATGGCGTCCAGCGCATCCAGGTAGGACCGCTGCATCTCCATATAGATGGCCACTGGCACCGCACCTAGCCGATAGTGGCGATCTGCCAATTCTGCGGCCTCACGGAATCGGGCCACGGTGTCCGGCTGCCAGGCGGAGATTTCCTCTAGCAGCTTACGGTAGGCAGCGGCACGGGTGGCTACTTCGCGCTCCAACTCACGTTTGGTCATGCCCAGGGCGGCCTCCGCCTGCATCTGGCGGGCTTTGGCGGCATCTATGTTGCCCTCATTTTTATGCCACAGCGGCAACGGAATGGACAAGCTGAGGCCGATCTCCGTCTGCTTATCACTGGCCTTTTCCCCCGCTACATACGGAGCCACGGTCACGCTGGGCATCCGTTCGTTTTCCGTCAGGCGCACCGCAAACCCTTGTTGGTTCAGCTCCACCACACGCCGCCGCACTGCGAAATTTTGTTTCCACGCAGAGGTTAGAAGCACGCCGTCGTTGGGCGCGGGCGGCAGGGCCACCTTGGGCGTTGCGATCTCCACAGCGCTGTCCAATGGCTGGCCGGTGAGTTGATTCAACTCCACCCGCGCCTTCTGCAACTCCTGCGCGGCTTGGCTGGCGCGACGCGTGAGAGACAACACGTTGGCCTCCAAAATGCGGGCCTCTAACTGCGGCGTTGGCCCGGTGTCATCGCGTTGCACCAGCACGGAGAGCACTTCTTGGAACCGCTTGGCTGCGGCCTTGGCAGCAGTTTCTTTTTCTTGCGAGGCAGCAACCAGAAACGCCAGTGACCGCACCTTGGCCGAGAGCGCTGTTTTGAATTCATCCAGCCCCAGTTCTGCCAGATCAATCTGGCGATCCGCCACCGCCTTGCGCAACGCCAACCGCCCCGGCCACTCGAATATCTGCGAAACCGAAACGGACCACGCGGCCCCATTGCCCAGCCCCGCGCCATTCAAGTCCCGCACCCGCTTGCCGCCGCCCTGCACGGCCACATCGGGATTGGCGATTTGCCCAGCGGTCTTGCGACCGCCTCTGGCAGCAGCGATCTCAGCCTCGAAGTAGGCGATCTCAGGATTTTTGGCGACCGCCTGAGCGGCCAGAGCATCGAGCGATAACGGCTCGGCACTCAACGATGCCATGGAAATAATTAGCGAAAAGGTAGTAAGAAATTGGAAATTCATAAAGATAGGATGGATAGGAAATAGTGGGTGCCCCGCGACAGGCTGGAGCAATCCCAAGAAAACAATGCCCCACGCTGCGAGCAACGCAGCGCACCTGGACACGAAACCGAACGGTCTCCCTTCTATACCATCATCACCGTGGCCCGCAGGATGCGGTGCCAAGCCAACGGATCCCAAGGCGGCGGACGGCCCGCCACGCCACGGTCAATGCCCTCACCCATGCAAGTGAGCGGCATTTCATTGCTATGAATATACGAAACCTCTACGCACGCGGCCACAGTGAAGACCACTGCCGTCGGCTCCCAAGAAGATAATTTTGAACTGCCCAACGCCAAAACATGATCAGGGTGAGCATGCACAGTGGAGAGACTGGCAATGATCGTGGAATCCTCCTCGTCATCATCCTCTGCGTCGTGATCAGAGTCTTCGTGAAAATGATCCTTCACTGAATGGCTCAGCGTCACCACCAAAAAATCCCCATTTGCCACCACACGCATCGCGTGGTGATGCCCATCATGATCCCACATTCCTGCCCCGCCCTGCATCAACCACTGGACACCCAGCAGTTGCGAACAAATCGCCATGAAGACGACGAGGCAGGTTAGCAATTTTTTGATAGGAGAAAACATAGGGGAGAAAACTAGGTGGAATCAGGTGATGAGCCTGCCCTGGACACATATCAAGCAGGACGGCCTCCGTATTTGCAAATTATAAATTTTTTTGCCCACAATTAGTCGGGCGCGCCACCCGCAGTGCCACCCTCGCTGACGGCAGCGCGGGGGCAGGAGGAGCGCTATACTCAAAGATTACTTCTGCTTGGCATCCTTAGCATTCTTGCTGTGATCGTGGCCATCCCCTTCTTTGTGCTCTTCTTCATCTCCGTGGGCACAGGTGCAGTTGTATTCTTGCAGGCTGCAAGTCGGGCATTTGCTGAGGTTGAGGTTGAACTTTTCATTCACAGCCTTGGCCTTGGCGTCGGTTTTGATCTGAACCACGATGGGATAGTCGTTGCCCTCGGGGATGACTTTATCGGACATCAATTTGTCGCCCTCCTTGGTGAAAGTAAGTTTGGTAGGGTTGCTACGGTCGCCTAGAGTCACGCTGATGACTTGGGCGGCTGGTGCCACTACTTTGTTGTCGTCGTCCACAAATCGGATTTCGATTTTCTTGTCTTTGGTGACGAGAAATTCGACGTGCGGCTCGACGGCGGTGATGAGACGGCCACCAGTGGGTCCGGCTTTCTTAGCAGCATGTTCGTGATCGTGCTTTTCTTCTTTGGCCGGGGCTTTTTTATTTTGGGCGTAGCTGGGGGTGAGGCTCAGTGCGAAGCCGAGCAGGGTGAGGGCGAATATGGTTTTCATGATGATTTATGGATGGGTTTTGTTGTTTTAGTTTTAGTTTGGGTTTTGTTTGGTTAGCCCCAGGGCGAGAGAATTGACGCTCCTGCCCTGCGGAAATTCGGTAAATTAATGTGAGGCAGCGGATTGGAGTTCGATGGATTTCGCAGCGGCTTTTCTGCCGAAGGTGAAGAAGACCGTGGGCGTAACGCCTAGGCCGAGGAGCGTGCTAGTGATGAGGCCACCGACGATGACAACAGCCACGGGGTGCAGAATTTCCTTGCCCGGCTGGTCTGCTGCTAGCACCAGCGGGATCAGGCCGATGCCTGCGCTGAGGGCGGTCATGAGGACGGGCACGAGCCGTTCTTTGGTGCCGCGGATGACCATGGCTTTAGTGAATTGCTCTCCTTCGTGCTGCATGAGATGCAGGTAGTGAGAAATGAGCATGATACTGTTCCGCGCAGCCACGCCAGCCACGGCAATGAATCCGACGAGCGTGGCAATGCTGATATTGCTGAGCTTCCAGTAGGTCAGGGCTAGGCCACCCACGAGCGCCAGGGGAATATCGCAGAGCACTTGCATGGCAAAAAACGGGGTGCGGAAATAGCCATAGAGCAGGAAAGCGATGATGATGAAGACCACTGCGCTGAGGAGGGCGATGCGCTCTGAAGCCTCCTTCTGGGCTTGGAATTCACCTTCGTAACTGATGAAGTAGCCTTCTGGCAATTTCACTTTCTCAGCGACCTTGGCTTGCAGAATTTTCACGCTTTCCCCCACGTCCCGGTTGGTGGGTTTGATGGCCACGGCAAACCGTCGTTGACTGTTTTCTCGGTTGATCACGTTGGGGCCTTTGGCCTCGCGCACGTCCGCCACTTGCCCGACGAAGACGCGCTGGCCTGCGCCATTTTCGATGGGTAAGGAGGCAATTTTTTCTGGTGAATCCCGCCATTCCACTGGCAATCGCAGCACCAGATTGACCGTCTTTTGTCCATCTCTGAGTTCGGCCACTTCCTTCCCGCCGATCAAAGCGGAAAGCTGTTCATTCAAATGCCCAGGCGCGATGCCGTAGGCTTTGGCGCGGGCGCGATCCGCCTCGATGCGGAGCTGTGGGATAGACGACTGCTGATCCAGCTTGGCGTCCTCGAAGCCCGGAACAGTCTTGGCTACGGCCTGTACTTCCGTGCCGATCTGGCGGAGCTTATCCAAATCCGGTCCGAAAATTTTTACAGCCACTGGCGCGGAAACACCGCTGAGCATGTGACCGATGCGATCTGCTAGCGGGCCAGTTAGCACACTGAACGTGCCCGGCACGGTTTTGATCTTGGCCCGGATCTCATCCAGAATTTCTTTACGCCCCCGCTGCTTGCTGCGCTGCGCGCCATCCTCCCCACGGAAATCCACATCAAACTCCGCCGTGGATACCGGCACCACATGGTCCCCACGCTCTGCCCTTCCTAACCTGCGGCCTACTTGCTTCACTTCCGGGATGGAGAGAATGAGTTGCTCCACCACATCACAGATTTTGTTCATTTCCTCCAGCGATGTGCCGGGCGCTGAGGTGGTGGAAATGAGGGCAGTTTCTTCTTTAAATGCTGGGAGGAAATCTTTTCCCATCTTCGGATACAGGCTGAATGCAGCGATCACCAACCCCACTACGGCGGTCAGCAAAATCAGAGGTTGATCCAAGCCAAAACGCAGCATGACATGCTCCAAAACCCATTTCATCCCACGCGTGATGAAGCCATCTTTATGCTCCTTACCATGCTTAGGATTCAGCAAAAACGAGCACAACACAGGTATGGCCGCCAAGGAAACCAAGAACGATGCGATCATGGAAATGATGGTCGCTAGGGCAATGGGGGCGAAAAGTTTGCCCTCCACGCCACTCAATCCTAACAGCGGCAGAAACACCAAAATAATCAGCAGCGTGGCGTAGAGAATGGAATTTCTCACCTCACCCGACGCTTGGGCGATGACTTGTAATTTAGGGTGCGGAGTGGCTAGGGCAGCGTTTTCCAGCAATCTGCGATAGACATTTTCTACATCCACGATAGCGTCGTCCACTACCATGCCGATGGCCACGGCCAGCCCTCCCAGGGTCATCGAATTAACCGAAATACCCAAGTATTTAAACGTCAGCAAGGTCATGGCAAAACTCAACGGCATGGCCATGAGAGTGATGAACGTGGTGCGAAAATTCAGCAGAAATAGAAAGATGACGATGGTCACCATGATGGCACCGTCACGGATGGCTTCTTTTAAATTATTGATGGCATGGTCGATAAAATCTTTCTGCTGAAAGAGCAGCACGGTCTCAACGCCTGGCGGCAGGGTCGCTTTTAATCCGTCCAAGGCCGCTTTGATTTGTTCCGTGAGCTTGGTGGTATCGAATCCCGGAGCCTTGGTGATGGACATGATCACTCCGGGCGTACCATTGATGCTAGCATCTCCCCGCATGGGCTCTATGCCCCACTCAACTTTAGCGACATCGCTGATGGCAATGGGGCGGTCATTCACTTTTTTGATCACCACCTCGGCTATGTCATCTAGCTGCACGGTCATGGCCAGATTCCGCACCATGATTTCCGTGGAACCCGTGTTGATGAAGCCGCCCGTGGTGGTGCTAGCGGCTTCTTGAGCGGCTTTTTCGAGTTGCTCATAGGACACGCCGTTGGCCTGCATCCGGTAGGGATCGGCTTGGATTTCGATCTGCTTCACGCCGCCGCCCATGTTGAGAATTTCGGCTATTCCGGAAATGCTTTGGAGCCGCCGCCGCACCGTCCAATCCGCGAGCGAGCGAATCTCGCGTGGGGGCATTTTGCCATCCGTGCTGCGAATGCCAACGAGCAGTATTTCCCCCATCAGGGAGGCCACTGGCGTCATAAATGGAGCCACGCCTTTTGGCAATTGCTCTCGGACTTCTTGCATTCGTTCCTGCACCAAGGTGCGAGCTTTGTAAATGTCCGTGCCCCACGCAAATTCTGCAAACACTAACGACAAGGCGACATCTGAATTCGAGCGAATCCGCGTGAGTCCACCCACCCCCATCAGGGCACTCTCAATCGGCTGCGTGACGCGCGCTTCCGTCTCCTCTGGGGCCAGCCCAGGCGCTTCCGTGAGGATGATGACCGTTGGTTTTGTCAAATCAGGCAGCACTTCTACTGGCAATTCCTTCACGGCCTGAAAGCCCATCACCATCAGCAGGATGGAGAGGCCAATGATAATTGCTCGGTTGGCCAGCGACCATTTAATGAGTTTGTTGAGCATGGGCTACGCTGCCTCCTTGGTGGATATTTTGGACTGCGTGCCTTTTAGCAACGTCGCCACCAAGAGCGCTGCTAACACACCGCTGATGATCTTCCAGAGCATTCCGCCACCTTCTTCGTGGTCGTGCTCTGCACCGTTGTGTTCCGCCGCTTTGGCTTGCTTTTGGGAGGCCGTGAGTTCAGATCCATCCTCGTTATGTTCATGCCCATGCGCTGCATCCAGTGCGGCTTTTAGCGACACGCTGCCGCCACCAGCAAAGGCTAGCGAATACGCCCCCTTGGTCACTACCTCATCACCCGGCAGCAGCCCATTGGTGATTTCTACAAATCGATCGTTCGTCTGCCCCACCTCCACCATGGTCTTGATGAAGGCATGTTTTAGTTCAAAATGTTTGACATAAACGAACCGATTGGCCGCCTCTCCTTGCAGCGCCATCCGCGGCACAGCCTGCACCGCGTCTCGTTTGCTTAGCACGATGGAGAACTCCGCTCTCATGCCAGGGCGGATGGTTAGGTTAGGATTCGGCAGTTTGAAAATGGCATCTATCGTGCCACTCTCGCGATCCGCTTCCGTGCCAAAACGCATCAGCTCGCCCTCGAAATTTTCCTCCGGCAGAGCGATCACTTTGATGTGGGCCACGGTGCCCGGTTTCATGCGTCCCACTTGTTGTTCCGGGACGCGCGCGATGGCGAAGACAGCGCTCAGATCCGTGATTTCCAAGAGCGTGGCCCCAGGTTCCAGGGGCTCGCCCAGCGCCACATTTCCCTTGGTCAGTAGCCCGCCTGCAGCCGCCTTGAGCGAGATCGTAGGCGGCGGATCACCCGGCTGCCGACTCTCTAAGCGGGCCACCTCCGCGCCCGCCTCCACCTTGTCTCCTAACGCGACTTTGAGTTCCACGATGCGGCCAGGGATGCGGCTACTCACGCCACTTCGACGCGCTGGATCGGCTTCGATCCGGCCTAGTGAGAAAATGGATTCTTCGAAATCAGCATCTTCAACTTCCACAGTTTCGATGCGCAAATTTTTCACGCCAGTGGCATCAAGCACCACAGTATTGGCAGCACTTTTGGCGTCGCCTGCCGCCAACGAAAGATGATAGGGCGCGAGCGCGAGAATGAGCAAAAGACGTTTCATGTAATCAGATAGGAAATAAAGTTGATGGTAAATTTTTTAGCGCCCCATGGCGGCGTTGTAGCGGATGCGGGCCAGATGATAGGCACGCAGCGCGTCCACTTTGGCTTGTTCCAGAGCTAGGCGTTTTTCCCTGGACCGCAGCACATCGGTGAGTTGGGAGCCGGGCTGCCCGTTCTTGTAATTCAGGAGAAATTTCTCTTCGAGTTCCAGCGCTTTGGGCAGCAGCTTGTTGGTTGTTTGATCCAGAATCCGCTGGGCAGCAGTCATTTCGCCTAGGGCAGCAGCGGCTTCTGCGCGGATGTTAGCGGCTAGCGCTTCCGCTTCTTTTCCCGCACGAGCTGCGGTGGCTTCTGCTTCCACAATCTTGCCTTCGTTCTTGTTCCAAAACGGAAGCGGCAGGGAAAATTTGATGCCAATGAAACCATCCCTTTGCAGCCCATCGGGAGCATCTTCGGAACGATCTAGCTCCGCTGTCAGGCCGATCCCAGCGTCCTGCCATTTATTGGCCTTGGCCAGCGCTATCCCCTGTTGGGCCGCCTCCGTCCGCGACTGGGCCGCACAATAATCAGGCCGTGCTGCTAGGTCGGGATTGGCATCACGGGGCAAGGTCGCCTCTGGCAGACTCCCGGTAAATTCCGCCGACTGTGTAGCCGCCAGCCCCATGAGAGGTCGGGCTTCTCCTAGTAACACTGCCTGCTCAGATTCCAATTGCAGTAAATCGAGCGATAGCTGCTGCGCCTCCAATTCAAACTGAGCGGCCTCCAATGATGATCCCTCGCCAACTGCGGCTATTTTCGAAGCAGATGCAGCTAGCTCCTTGCTAGTAGCAATGAGCTTTTCCTTGAGCGCCCGGTTCTCACGCAAGCTCAGAATTTTGACTCCCACCATGCGCACAGCAGTCGCCAATTTCCGTTCTGCCGCCTGCACCTCCGCCGTGGCGGCGGCTAGTTCCGCCTGCCCGACGGCCTTTTCAATGCGCAGTCGATTGGTAAATGGAAAGCGCTGCATGAAGCCCACCCCAAACGAGAACTCACGACCTCTCACATTGGGTTTGAGTTCGGATTCCAGTTCAGGATTAGACCGCCTCCCAGCCTGCATCAGCCGCCCACGCGCTTCCTCGATACTGAACCGCGCAGCGGCTAGATCGGGATTGTGCTGGAGCGCGTAAGATGCAGCAGAGTCGAGCGTGAAGGGCTCGGCCCGGCCAGCCACGGCAAGGCATAGAAAGGATATACAAAGGGTCAGACGAAACATGAAAATGAAGTGGTTGGGTGATGGAATGTCGGCACGGCCAAGCCGTGAATTTTCGACATCAGGAAATCGGCATCACCCTTTCCGGGTGATAAGGCCGTGCTTTCACATCGCTCAAACCAACATCACGATCGTCTGTGCCACGAGCTGTGACATCGGCGGGCTCCCATATTCAGGAGGCTCCAGCAGACCAATGCACGGGCACTGTAATGCCAGCATCTCACTGAAATCTGGCATTTCATAAGTTACGGGCAAATCGAACAAGGCCGGCGGGGGCAGCGACAACGCGGGCGGGAAACTGGTGACGACCAGCGATTTTCTCAGCTCAGTATGCTTGTGATCATCGTGCCCACCTTGAAGTGGGGTTTGCTGGCTCTCGCCTGCGGAAGTGGCAACATTTCCACCAAATCTGCACTCATGGGCATCGTGGGAATGACACTCCGAAGCAGCACAATCCGCCTTCTCCACCCTCTCGCCCGTGCATCCGCAAAGAAAACCAGCCCTCAAGCCCACAACCTGTCCCAGCCCGACCGCAATCACGGTCAGACAAATCAACAAGCATTTGACGATTTTGGGCATTTTCGGAATGAGGCCATCACAGTGGACAAATTGCAAGACGAATTAAAAGCACAAGTCGCCCTAGCGGCCTCCGACTCCGCGCGCCTACGCCACTCTGAACTTGCGTGGGCGCTGCCATCCGCCACGGTGCGCGCTCATGTCACTGCTCCCTATTTCCTCACTCGTCGTGCTTCTTTCCTGGCCAACCCTCGCGTTGGCGCAACGGGATCTGAAAGATATTCCTGATGCTAACCCGGATGCGGAGCAGGCCGCGCTGAAGTTAGCTCCTGGGCTGAAGCTGAATCTCTGGGCGTCCGATCCTATGATCGCCAAGCCCATCCAAGAAGCCTGGGATGCCAAGGGCCGACTCTGGATCGCCAGCAGCGCCATTTATCCGCAGGTGAAACCGGGCTCCACTGCCGATGATAAAATCCTGATCGTGGAAGACACGGATGGCGATGGTAAAGCGGACAAATGCACCACCTTCTACGATGGCTTGCTGATCCCCACGGGCGTATGGCCGATCATTGATGCGAGCCTGCCCGCTGGGGCTCCAGGCCGCTACAATGCAGCCTACGTGGCTAACTCCACAGAGGTCATCTTGCTGCGCGACACAGATGGCGATGGCCGGGCGGATGATAAGACGATCGTGCTCAGCGGGTTCGGCACGGAGGACACGCACCACATCATTCACACGTTCAAAGGCGGGCCGGATGGCTGTCTATACATCAATCAGTCCGTCTATATTCACAGTCACATCGAGACGCCGTTCGGCACGCGTCGCATGTTAGGCAGCGGCATTTGGCAGTTGAAACAAGAGACGGGCCAGTTGGAAATGTTTTCGTTAGGATTAGTGAACTCCTGGGGCCATGCCTGGGATCGCTGGGGGCAGAGTTTCCAGACGGATGGCGCAGGCGGGGAGGGCATCGACTTCACGTGGCCGGGGGCGACGTTTGTAAATTTACCGAACCAGCGCCCGCGCATCCTCCATGGCTTGAATCCGGGGCAACCGAAGCAGGCTGGATTGGAAATCGTGCAGAGTCGAAATTTCCCTGACGATTGGCAAGGGACGCTGATTACCAATGATTTCCGTGGGCATCGCGTGAACCGTTTTGCCCTGCGCGAGGACAGCAGCGGCTATGCTTCCCAACAGTTGGCGGATGTGGTGACGACGAATCACGGAGCCTTCCGTCCGGTGGATGTGCGCATGGGGCCGGAGGGCGCGTTGTATCTGGCGGATTGGTATAACCCCATCATCCAACATGGCGAGGTGGACTTCCGGGATGACCGCCGAGACCATGTGCATGGCCGGATCTGGCGGCTGACGTATGAAGGACGCCCGTTGGCGAAATTGCCTAACTATGAGAAATTGAACGCCACGGAACTCGTGGCGCTGCTGAACGAGCCCGAAGATCAGACGCGCTACTGGGCGAAGCAGGAGTTGAAAACCCGCCCGCACGACGCAGCCCTAGCCGCCTTGACGACAGCGAGTGAAAAGCCGCCGACTGACGAATCCAGCACGTTAGTGCGATTGGAGCATCTGCACGCCGCCGAGACGCTAGGCCATGCCGCCGAGCTAGCGGGTAAGATCAGCGCGCAGCTTCTGTCCAGCCAGGATGGCCGCGCGCGGGCCGCAGCAGTGCGCTATGCTCGGAACATTGCCCTGGCAGAAGTCGGCACCGCTAAGGCGTTAGGCAAGTCGCATGAGCCGACTGCTGGTGAGCTGGAAATTTTGTCCAAAGCGGTGGCGGACGCGCATCCTCGCGTCCGTCTGGAAGCCATCAATGCGCTGCGCACGCTCAACACTCCGGCCACCGTGGAGCTGGCGTTTACCGCCATGAAACAGCCCGTGGATGTGAATCTGGACTATGCGCTGTGGCTCACGGCGTGGGAGTTGGCGGACGTTTGGCTGCCCGCTTTGGAGGCGGGAAAGATCACCTTCCAAGGAGATGTGGCGCAACTCACATTCGCGCTCAAAGCCGCTTCCCATAAGCCACAGGCGGCCTCGGCTTTGGTGAAATTAATCCGTGAGGACAAGATCCCGCAGGCGAATCTCAGTGCGCTGTTAGGCTTCATTGCCGAGGCCGGGCGGGCAGATGATCTGACGCTGCTGCTAGAGTTAGCGGCGGACTCACCGAAGTTGGCGGAAGCCCAACGTGCGGAGGTCTTGAACGCGCTGGGCCATGCCTTCCAGCAACGCAAACTCAAGCCCACGGGCGAGTTGAATCGCATTGAGTCTTTGCTCAGCCACGCTGCACCAGCCCTGCAAACTGCCGCCGCTAAGCTGGCAGGCGCTTGGAAATTAGAGTCTGCACGCGGAGCCTTGCAATCGCTGGCCAGTGCGCCCGCCACCGCTGCGGACGTGCGCCAAGGCGCGCTGGAAGGCATCGCCAGCTTAGGTGGAAATGATTTCCTGCATCAGTTAGCCTCCTCCGCCGCCACGCCGGAGATCCAGGTGGCCGCGCTAAGTTTATTGGCCGCTAGCAAGCCGGAAGACAGCGCGACTGAGGCCGTGAAATTACTCACCACGTTAGGCGAACACCCAGATTTAGGCATCGCGTTGATCCAAAGTTTCCTGAAATCCACCACTGGTCCCGCTGCGCTAACGGCGGCGTTGAAAGACCACCATTTACCCGCCGCGATCGCTACTGCGGGCGTGCAAAAGGCCGCTGCGGCGGGCACGAACACCACGGAACTACAAGCCGCCTTGACCGCTGCGGGCAGCCTCCAGCCGATGTCCCAGCAGCTCACCCCAGAGGCGATGAGTGCGCTACTAGCCGAAGTCAAATCCGCGGGCGATCCCGCCCGGGGCGAGGCTGTGTATCGTCGCGCAGCGCTCACGTGCAACGTCTGCCATGCCATCGGTGCGGCGGGCGGCATCATCGGGCCTAACTTGGTGAGCCTGGGGGCCAGCGCTCCGGTGGACTACATTGTGGAATCGCTGTTAGAGCCCAGCAAGAAGATCAAAGAAGGCTATGCCACCACGGTGGTAACGATGAAGAACAACGAGGTGGTGACGGGCTTTCTCAGTGCCGTTTCCGATGCCGCCCTGACGATCCGGGACGCCACGGGCAAGCTAACGCAGGTGCCCAAGGATCAAGTGGCCAAGCAGGAAAACGTGCCCATTTCCCTCATGCCGTTAGGCCTGATGGCTAGCCTGCGGCATGATGAATTCGTAGATCTGGTGCGATTCCTTTCCGAGTTAGGAAAAGAGGGCGATTACAAGCTCAAGGGAGAGCAACTGATCCGTCGGTGGCGGGTGCTGAACTATGCAGACGCGCTGCAAGCGCCCATCAATCAAGACGGCTGGCGCACGCTGGGCCAGCCCCACGCGGATTTCCCGTGGACGCCCGCGTATAGCCAAGTCAGTGGCCGCCTGCCCGGCACGGACATTCCGAAGTTCCAAGCCTTTATCCACAAAATGTCCGCCACCCAATGCGAGATCGAAGCCACCACCGCAGGCTCGCTAGGCTTGCGCGTCAACGATGCTACGGCCATGCATTTGTTTATTGGCGACAAGGAAGTGGCGCTCGAAAAGAACCAAGCCGTCTTCCCCGTTACCGTGGGCAAACACACGTTGACCATCGCCTGGGATCACAGTCAACGAAGCGCGGATTTCCTCACCGCCGAACTCTTCGAGCCAGCCACCCAGGCCGCCCACGCGCAGCCTGTGGGCGGGCCCTAACTGCAGCGCGTCCCCGCCAAGCCAGCGCTTTAAACATTCGCCCAACCTCGCAGTCGTCCCGTATGGCCGAAGACTCCTTATCCTTTTTCGCAGTTCCGCCGTTTGGTCGCGTGTGGAGGAGCCTGCTTTGCTGCGTATTTGGGTGGATCGGCATGATGGCGTATCTGACGTTCCTCTATGTTCCGTTTGCGGCAGATAATCTGCGTTGGTTTAGCATGCCGATGGTGTTCGGCACCTCCTCACTTCCATACATCGGCGGTATGTGGCTCATCCTCGTTCTTCCCCTATTCTGCCTACTGCCACACAGGGCTCCCCTATGGCGATGGTATTTTATTTCTCCAGTGCTGGCCTTGGTTGGCTTTTTGATGATGTCCGTGCTTTTCAAGTTCGACTACAACCGAACGACGATTAGAGTTGCGAAGTTAGCTGCAATCGTAGGCGGTGCGACAGGATTAGCTTGTTCCTTTACCCAACATCGATTATCAAAGCGCCCCAGGGGGGGAACAATAATAGCTACTCCAATTTCCCAGACTATCTAAAGCGGCTTAGAGCAGCAATTTCCACTCTTTACAAGTGACCCGCGAGACGTAATTCCTTTAAAATGCAGACGGTTTACATCGAGACGACGATTCCGAGCTACTTGGGCGCACACCCAAGTAGTCAGCCGTCCATTACAGCCGATCAGAAGGCCACTCACGAGTGGTGGCAAAACGAGCGCAGCAGGTTTCGCCTCTACACCTCAGTGTTCACGCTTGATGAGGCTGGCCGTGGTGATGTGGGCGCGGCTGCACGGCGCATGAAGTTCTTGCTGGGTATCCCCGAACTGGACATTCCATCAGAATTCCCGCGCATTGAAGGTGACATCATCAAGTTGTTCCGACTGCCACCACGGGCGCACACGGATGCTTCGCATTTGGCCTTGGCTGTTCTACACCGGATGGACTACCTCTTGACGTGGAACTGCACGCATCTGGCCAATGCCTCTCATCAGAAGGAACTGATGGAGTATTGCATGTATCACAGCCTTCACGTCCCAATCATTTGCACCCCAGAATCACTAACCGAAGAGCAACCATGAAAAACGAGATCATCGAAGAAGTCAGAGAAGCGCGTGCCGCGCTCGCAGCCGAACACGGTTACGATCGCCAGCTGATTTACGAGTGGGCAAGAGCTACCACAGCAGCCCACAAGCAAGCCCACCGTGCTGGCCCGGACCATACGCTGGAGACAACAGACGGGGCAGCAGTGTCTCCGGTAACGCGAAAGCGAGGTGTGCGCCCAGCCCATGTCTCAGCTTAAACGTCCGGCAACACTCTTAATTCTTCGCACAAGTCCGCTAGACACTACATACTCGCAAGCCTTGTATTTTGGACCATTACTGCTCTACAGGGAACCGTTACTGCAAATACTCTGCCAATTGAAATAACAGTCGAAGCGCTAGTTGATGGCCCGTCCACACTGCATATCACAGCAAAAGGCGTGTATTGGACGAATGGCTGGGCTGCCAAACCCGGGCGCTATGGAGCTAAGAATTACCCAACCTCAATCAACGGGAAGGATTGGACGCCAAAATGGAACAAGAATGGAGACGACCGTGGGGAAGATACGAGTGACCTTTATGCTCTCGACATACCCCAAACGATATATGAGTTAGAAATACTTGGCATTAGTGATCGCAAGGGTGGCAATAAGAAGGACAAACGCACCGCGCTTGGACTTGTCCGCAGAAAGGGCGAGCTTTGCTTGGACATTCCAGACCCCGAAGCTGGTGCGAAGTGGTATAAGATCAAGCTCAAGCCGATCAAACCCAAGTGACTACATTCACCATTCACCCCACCGCCAATGCAGACCAAACCCCAAGTCAACCCCACCGCAGCCTATCAATAATGGTTAGCATTGGGCCTTAGCCCCCAAAGCCAACGCTGGTTGGTGGCTGATGATAGCAGAGCGGCGTGCTTCCAGCCGCCGCGGGGGCCCCTCTGTGCAGCGACGGTGGATGGAAGCACGCCGCTCCGTTGGGAACTCAGGGTAGGTCATGCGGGCCAACCCTTGGCCGTGAGGCGAAACCCCGTTGGTCCTGCCGGGCTTGGATGCCCGCTACTTCGAGTCCTCCACGCCTACTAACTTCGCACTCATATCTTGTTTGATCGGCATTTCGATGGCCTCGCCTGTGGCGGGATTTTTCATGGCCATCACCATATCGTGCGCATCTCTGAAAGGGTTACGCGCTGACCGACGTTACCAAGCGGTAACGGTTAGCCCGTAAGCGGCGGATGGCTCCTCCACCGCCCTGGTGGCTGCCAAGGCCGACTTCCCACGGCGGCTCCTAATGCACCTAATTCCTTCGGGAGTGGGTATTAGCCAAAGGCTTTGCGCAGGAGGGCTAGGCTTTTGGGCACGGCGGTTAGGGGATTTTCTTGGCCCTCGAATTCTAGGGAAATGTAGCCCCGATAGTGGGCTGCACGCATGATGCTAGCAATCTTATCGTAGTCCAGGTCTAGCGAATACCAGCGGCCGCCACCGTAGTAAGTCTTCGCCTGCATGAGCACTGTTTGCGCAGCTAGCATGGCCAATTTCGGATACGGATCTTCAAGGAAATTTCCCGTGTCTAACGTCACCCGCAGCCAGGGTGAGTTCAGCTCATTGACGATCTTCAACACGCCTTCCGGGCTGATTCCCAGGCCCCAGTGGTTCTCTAGTCCCATGACGATGCCGCGTTTCTCGGCCTCCGGCAGCAACTGCGCAAAGGCCTCGATGACCCATTTGAAGCCCTCTTCATCCGTGTGCCCAGGCAGCCGAGGTTCGATGCCCCGGTTCTTCATCAACTCATCGAAGTCCTTGCTGGTGCCCCATTGGCCGGTGTTCACGCGAATGGTGGGAATGCCTAACTCGTAGGCTTGCTCTAGGTAAAAGGCGGTCTTGCTCACGTTATCCCGCCGCTTATTCGCCTCAGGAGTCAGGAAGCCCTGGTGGGTGGAATAGCCCATGAGGTCTAGGCCTAACCCAAATGCAGTGCGCTTGATCTTGCGCAAGGCCGCAGGGGAAAAGTCCTCTAACTGCACTTGTAAAATTTCCACGCCATCAAAGCCCATGTCTGCCGAGATCTGGAGGCATTTCTCCACAGACTGGTATTCATTCCGCTCGAAACCCCAGAAGGAGTAGGTGGACACGCCGATGCGATTCGGCAAATGGGGCGGCGGAGCACTAGCAGGAGCGGGTTCCGCAGCAGGCAATAAGGATGGCGCTACGGCAGCAGCGAGGGAGTTTACAACAAAATGGCGGCGTTTCATAAGATGGCGACCCTAGGCGGCTCCTGCGCGGCTGGCCAGAAAAATCGTCAACGCACCCAACGTAAGGAGGGCCCAAGCGCCTACCACCAGCCAAGCGAGCCCCTCGTTGCGTAAATAAGGTGGGAGAAATTGTGGACGTGACAGGATTCCCGGCCCGCCCATTAATACCGACATGAAAAATAACCTTCGCACCCTAACTGGCCTCATTTTACTATTGCTGCTAGGCCGCCCCAGCAGCGCCCGCGCGCAAGCGGTGGCGGCACGCGTGGCCGTGGATCTCGTGGAACAAATCGCCAAACGCGGCGGGAAGTCGGCGGCGCGTGAGTTAGCCGAACTCGGGGGGGAGGCGGCCGTGCGGGATGTGCTAGAGCAAGCCGAGCGCGAAGGCGGAGAATCCCTAGTGAAGAACCTCACGGAGCAGGCAGGGAAATACGGCATCGTGGCCCTGCAAGCCGCCAAGGGGGCTCCAAAAATCGCGTTGGAAGCCGTGGCCAAGCTGCCCCCAGAACTCGCAGAGCGAGGCGTGCGGGCGCTGGCGCATGAGCCAGCGGCAATGCAAAAACTTATTTCCGAAACTGGCCAAGAAGCCCTGGAGGCCGCCGCACGTCATCCCGGCGTGGGCTCGCAGATAGCCAAGACGCTAGGGCGGGAAGGCGCAGAGGCCGCCACCAAGTTAGGCGATGACGCCGCCTTAGCCCTCGCCCGCAATGCGGAGGCCATCGCCAAACTGCCAGCGGCGGAACGCACCAGCCTGCTCACCGCCTTGCGCACCAAGACCGCCCAGACGCTTTCCTTCTTGGAGCGCCATCCCAAGCTCTTGCTCACTGCGGCCGCGGTGGGAGCCTTTGTGATCGGTAAAGATGAACTGCTAGGCGTGAATGGTCAGGCGGGGATGCTGGAGCGGCTCGTGCGCGAACCCGTGCGTTTGGTGGGCATGGTGGTAGCGGGTTTGCTGGGGCTGTGGGGATTGCTGAAGTTAGGCTTTTGCTACCGCGCACTGCGGAAAAAATCCTCCCACGTATGAAGCTGCCATTGCCGTTAGTCGGCCGCCCAGACAAGGCCACCCTCCCCAGCACCTGCGAGATCGACTACGTGCGCGCCTGGCAACTGCGCGGTTAGGACTAGCAACCATGAGGTGGAAGACGGCTTTCCCCATCGTGTCCACCTGGACGCATAATGCTTTACAGCCACCGCAGCCACGGCTTGGATGGCCGCATCATGGCCGATACTCCCACTCCTCCTAACCCACGTCCCTCCCAGCCCGCGCAGCCACCACGTCCTCCACGTGAGGGGGCACGCCCAGAGCGTCGGGCGGGCGGTGGACGCCCGAACGGGAAGGGCCGTCCTAGCGCAGGGCCGCAGCGCCAGGAACCACGGCTGCCGGATGACCCGTTAGTGGGTAAAATTCTCCACCTAGCGCAAGAGGTCCATGCGGAGTTAGGGGCGGGGCTGCCGCCGAAATTTTACCGTGAAATCTTTACCACCCGGCTGCAAAAACTCGGTGTGGCCACGCAACTGAAGCCGCGGGGCGTCTTGAAGCATCGGGATAAAGTAGCGGCGGAGTTTACCCCAGATTTTCTCTGTGAGACCTCGTTGGTCATCGACATCCATGATGGCCCGCAGGAGTTCTCCCAGGCGCAGATCGCCCAGACCAGTGGGGCCATGAAATTTTACAATGCCCGCTTTGGCATCTTGCTAGATTTCACGCGGCCCGAGTTGGTCACGCGCCTCCTGAGCCCAAACCACGGCACCTTTCCCACTATTCCGCATGAGGAGATCCTGCACCAGAATCCCGTGGAGAAGCACGATGAACTGCGCGCCTCTATGCTGGCGCGCAGCCTGCTGCGGGTGGGCAGAGCGCAGGGGTTAGGCTATGGACAGGAAGTGTATCGGGGGCTGCTGCGGGTGGAATTTAACCTGGAAGCCATCGACTACGAGGACGAGCCGACCGCCAGCATCATGCTGGACGGAATCACGTTAGGCGAGTGCGCCCTAACCCAGATCATGACCTTCCAACGCAGCGGGGCGCTGCTGATCCTTTCCCAACAAGACGGCATCCGGGCCACGGATAAACAGCGCCTGAAGGCCGCCCTCCGCTACCTCAAACTCCCCTGGGGACTCATTGCCCACTTTAGCCGCAAGCGCTTTGAATGGCAGTGGGTGAAGGCCTAGCTGCGCGCCAAATACCATTCCACAAACTGCGGAATGCCCACGGCAATGGGCGTGTGCGGGGCGTAGCCGAGGAGGCGATGGGCTTTGCTGACATCCGCAAAGGTGCGGGGAACATCGCCTGGTTGCATGGGCAGGCTCTGGATCTGGGCCTTTTTGCCTAACGCGTTTTCGACAGCGATGATGAGTTCGCTGAGGGTGGTGGTTTGGCTGCCGCCGAGGTTGAAAATATCGAACGGGTCGCCCTCATATTTCAGGCTGGCCATGATGCCGTCCACGATGTCGTGGCAGAAGGTGTAGTCCCGGGCGGTGGAGCCATCTCCAAAGCGGGGCACGGGCAGGCCGTCATTGATGAGGCGGGTGAATTTAGAAATGGCAAGATCTGGCCGTTGGCGCGGGCCATAGACGGTGAAGAAGCGCAGGCACACGGTGCGCAGGCCGTAGAGATTCGTATAGTTAGAGCACATTTGCTCACCGCACATTTTCGTCATCGCATACGGGCTGATGGTTTGCTCAATGCGGTCCGTTTCACTGAAGGGGACCTTTTCATTGATGCCATAGACGGAGGAGCTGGAAGCAAAGAGGAAGCGCGGCACGCCCGTCTGCTTGGCTGCCTCTAGCAGGTGGTGGGTGCCGTAAATGTTGGTGTTTAAATACAGCTCTGGATCCTCGATGGAGGGCCGCACGCCCGCGCGCGCCGCTAGATGAATCACGGCCTCGAATTTGCCCTCCTGGAAGGTGCGGTTTACCGTGGCGCGGTCCCGGATGTCGCCTTCTACTACGCGCACGTGGCCTGTGAAGCCAGCCACATTGGCGCGCTTGATAGCGGGATCATAGTAATCATTAAATTCGTCTAACACCGTGACCTCGGCTCCTTGCGTCAGCAGCCGATCAACAGTGTGGGAACCAATAAAGCCCGCGCCTCCAGTAACAAGTATATTCATAAGCCGCCGTCCCTAGCTCTGCTGAGGAGGAGATTCAAGATGAAATCATGGGGGGCCTGAGCGTAGGCTTCTATGGTGGCGGATGGAGGCTTAAATGATGACCTTGTGGCCGCGCCAGAGCTGGGTCCAGCCGCTCGATTGGTCCATTTCGATAAAGAGTAATTCCTCTCCGTCCAGGTCCATGCGGGAGTAATCCCAATAGCGGAAGGGCTTGGCGGCGGGCATCGTGGCTGCGCTGAGGTGTTCATAGGCGGTGGCTTCCCAGGGGCCTTGGAGTTGGTGTAGGCGGGCGAACTGCAGGGAGCCGCTGGTATCGTCTTCGATATTGAAGAGCCCTGATTCGTCCGCGAGCAGCTCCTCGAAATCTGGATCGTAGGCAAACTCATCGTGGCGGCGGAGGAGAAATTTATCCCAGCCCAGGGTGTCGTTAGGCAGGCACCGCACGCAGACGTGGCTCACGGGGCCTTGGCGGGAGGTGATGCGGAGTGGGTAGTCAATGAAATCAAAGTGCTCCTTTCCCAACTCTCGAACCACGTGCCGCACGGCGGAGACGAGAATGAGGCTGTCTTTAAATTCTGACCCATGGCTCTCATTCAGTGGCGCGGAGACCCCTGCTGCCCAGTCCAAGGGATTCGGATAGGATGGCGGCGGACTGCCGTCGGGCGGAGACTTTTGTCCAGGGCGCAGCTTGGCCTGCATCATTTCCCACAGCGTGCGCCCCTGGGCCGGGGGTGGGTCATCGGGATTCAGACTAACCATGGAGAATGGTGGCCACGACGTTGCCGATCACATAGCAGAGGCCCAAGATAAAGGCCGCCACGACAATGGCCATGGCTTGATTTCCTTTCCGGATTTCTTCATCGAAATCCAGTTTCTTCAGTGCGATGTCAAAGATCTTATAGCCCGCAATGACCAGGAAGATGGCCAGCAGGCCGAAGACGAGGGTGGAGGTGAGATCACCGAGGAAATAGTCCGGGAGATGGAGGTTCATAGTTGGTAGTGAGCAGGTTAGTGATAGTGAGATTTGGAAAGGGTGGAGCGAGGCTGCCAGCGTTTAAAGAAGACGAGCCAGACGACGGAGGCACCGCCGCCGAGGAGGAGGAACCAGCCCCAGCCGCTGGAAGAACGGGCTGCGGGAGCCGCTAGGCTGGCCATTTGCACCGTGGGGCGCGGGGCTTGGGCATCGTCCGTGGCGGCGGTCATGGCGGCTGGTTCGATGCCGGGCGGAGTGTAGTCAGGATCTGGGCTGGTGGTAGTGGCCACGGCTTGCACGGCGGTGGTGAGATCTGGGTCTGCGGCTACCAGGGCGGCTTGGCGGGCGGGGTCCATATCGGATTGATGATGGTAATACCAGTTGGCGCGGATGGGCCGGGGCTGGTCCAGGAGCCACCACCAGAACGGTGAGGAATAGGAATCATGGTAGAAAACCACGGGGCGGCTGTAGTAGGGACTGAAGGCCGGATAATGATGAATCACGGTGGTGGTGGGCGCGCTCTGGATGCGGCTGGTGTAGGAGGTGCGGGGCAGCGGGGGTGGCGTGGAGGACGCAGGGGCGGGATGCGCGGCGGCATAGTTCTGGGAGCTTTGTTGCACCTGTTTCGCCTTGGCGGCAGCGGCATCCGTAGAGCTAAGGGCAGTGGCCGGACGACTGAAGGAACTGCTACTAGGCGCAGCGCCTGAACTATAACTGGAGCGGCTGGTGCTCACACTCGGAGTGGTGGGGCGTGCGGAGGAGAAGGAGCCCGCACTGGAATACGATCTGCCGCCGCCACTGCTGTATTTGCCAGCATGGGAGCTAACAGTCAGCAGGGACCACATCAAGATGGGCAGCCAGCAGCGAAGTGAAGAAGAGTGAGAAGACATGGAATCGGATCTAAGCAGGGTGTGGCCATGATGCACTTCTAATTTCCCAGACTTTTTGTAGGCTCCGGCGGTGGGGCCGTTTTACCACGAGTCTTTGCAAGGCGCACGCAGACCGCGCTCTCGCCGCCCCCACGGGAAATGTGCGCTTTTGCTTGCGCAATCAGACTCGTTTGTTAAAGCAACGCAGCCCCTTCTGGGGGCTCCTCTTTCCTGCAATGACATCCACTCTCGCCCAACCTCCTAACGGGACCAGCCTCAGCGACCGCTTCGCCCAGGGCTATCAATGGATGTTACTCTCCCGCACGCTCGAAGAGAAAATTTCCAGCTTGTATGGCGCGGGCAAGATCGTCGGCGGCGTGTATCTGGGCAAAGGCCAAGAGGCCTTCAGCACTGCGCTGGCCATGAGCTTGCAGCCGGGGAAAGACATCTTTGCCCCGCTGATCCGGGATCAGTCTGGCCGCATGGCCTTTGGGGAGCCCATCATCGACACCCTGCGCACTTACCTGGGCTCCGTGTTAGGCCCCATGCGCGGGCGGGATGGGAATATCCACCGGGGCCGCCCAGACCTGGGCATGCCAGCCATGATTTCCCACCTGGGCGCGATGATCTCAGTCGTCTGCGGAATGCTGATGGCGCGGCGTTTCCGTGGGGAAATGGGCGTCGTGGGAGCCAGCAGCATAGGGGACGGCGGCACGTCCACGGGGGCCTTCCATGAAGCCATGAACCTAGCTGCGGTGGAAAAGTTGCCGCTGGTAATAGCCGTGGCCAATAACCAATACGCTTATTCCACGCCTAACGACCGCCAGTTCGCCTGCCGAAACCTCGTGGACAAGGCTGCAGGCTACGGAATCACTGGCCACAGCGTGGATGGGCTAGACCTAGCCGCGTGCTTAGCCACATTTGCCACCGCCGTCACTAACGCCCGCAGCGGCGGCGGCCCGCAACTCGTCGTCGGCTCCATGCTCCGCCTCTGCGGCCATGGCGAGCACGATGACGCCAGCTACGTCCCTGCCGCACTCAAGGCGGGCGCAGACGACTGCCTCACCCTCGCACGCGCGGAAATGCTAACGCGTAATTTAGCCACGCCCCAGCAGCTCGACTTCATGGAAGCTGAAGCCTACGAGGCCGTCCAGGCCGCCGTCATGCAGGCCCAGAGCGAGCCCACCCCCAGCCCCGAACGCGAGACCTGGTGCCCCCTAGACTCCGCGTGGCTCATGGAAGGAAACGAGCCCGTATGAGCATCACCTACCTAGAAGCCATTCGCGAAGCCCAACGCCAAGCCCTCACCACCGATCCCAGCGTCTTCCTCTACGGCCAAGACATCGCCCAGTTTGGCGGAGCCTTCAAAGCCACCAAGCACCTCGCCAACGAATTCCCCGGCCGCGTCCTCGATGCCCCCATCAGCGAGGACGCCATGCTCGGCATGGCCGTGGGGGCCGCCATCGACGGCATGAGACCCATCGTGGAAATGCAGTTTGCGGATTTCTCCAGCATCGCCTTTAACCAGATCATCAACCAAGCCGCCACCCACTTCTGGCGCACCGGCGTGCCCTGTCCGTTAGTGGTCCGCCTGCCCAGCGGCGGCACCTCCGGCAGCGGCCCCTTCCATAGCCAATCACTGGAAAGCATCTACGCCCATTTCCCTGGCCTCATCGTCCTCACTCCTGCCACCGTGGGGGACGCCTATGGCATGTTATTAGAAGCCGTGAAACTCAACGATCCAGTCATCTTCTGCGAGCATAAATTCCTCTACTACCACCTCAAAGCAGACGAGCTGCCGCAGGAAAATTTACCCATCGGCAAAGCCCGCATCGCCCGCAACGGCAAGCACGCCACCCTCGTCACCTACAGCGCCATGCTCCACGAAAGCCTGCGCGCCGCCGACGAACTAGCCAAAGACGGCTACGAAATCGAAGTGGTGGACCTCCGCAGCGTGAAGCCCCTGGATACCGACACCGTCCTCGCCAGCGTGGCGCGCACCGGACGCTTGCTCGTAGTCGGAGAAAGTTTCCCCTGGGGCGGCGTCAGTGCAGAAGTCATCAGCCGTGTCGTTACCGACGGCTTCCACCTCCTAGACGCCCCGCCCCAGCGCCTGAACAGCAAGGACACGCCCATCCCCTATCATCCGAATCTCTGGGGCACCCACCGCCCCACCGCCAACAGCATCTGCCAAGAACTGCGGCGGCTGGTGGGGTTCTAGATCATGCGCTCTCTGGAGCGCTTTTTTTGGCCGTCTTGCGGGCGGGTTTTTTCAGGACCTCGGCATAGTCTGCGGAGGCTGGGGCTGGCTGACTGCGGTAGTGTTCCCCCACGTTCAGAACTTTGGTGGTTTCTTCTCCGAATTGGCTGATGACGCGGATGGCCAGCTTTTGGTCTTCCTTGGTGAGGGTGATGGGGTGGCTGCGGTGGCCGTAGAGGCGGGAGAAGGCTTCTTCGTCCAATTCTACGCGCAGGGTTTGCTGGGCTTTCTTGCGGATGCCGTCCTCGGCTAGTTTGTTCAGGCCTTTCTGCCAGTCGCTGAACTCATCCGCCTCGCCTCCGCAGAAGAAGACTTGGCGGATCACGAAATTCGCCCCGTCATAATCTTCATCCACCATCCAGTAGGCGATGTCATGCACGTCCCGGCTTTTCACGATGTCGGTGATGGGATCATAAATGTCCAAGCCTGCGATTTCCACCTGCACGGTGCTGTGGGCCGTGAGGGCTACGCGCACGTCTGGCTCTCCGATGGTCACGAAACTGGCCGCCTTCTTGTCTTTCTTCAGCAGGCCTTCCTGCATCAGGTCATCGTGCATCCGCACTTTGGTCACTTGGAAGCTGCCTAGCTGGTAGTGCTTCACTTTGTCGGCGGTGTGTTTTTCCTCACGGTTCTCAATATCGCTTTCAAAGGAGAAACCTAGGATCACTAGCCAATCCGCATCGCCCCGCTGGCGGCATTCCTTGATGGCTTCGTTCACGGCTTTCTTGCTCACGGTGCCGAACTTCGGCCCGATGTGGAAATACGCTTTCCGCTCCAGCTTGTCCTCTGCGTAGTAGAAACCTAACGCATGGAGATAGGTGCTGGGTTGTTGTTCGAGGTGGTGGAAAACGGCGTTCTCCCGCTTGTCTCCGGTCTTAATCCCCGCGCTTTGGAGGTGGGCAAAGATGCGTTCTTCAAATTTGGCCAAATCTTCTGCCCCCACGCCCGGTTCGGCCTGGCGTAAGGATTCGGGCGATTGGGGTTCGAAATTTTGCAACGTTTCCACGGTAAATGGTCCGGCCACGCGGAGGCGTTTTTTGTCTTCGGCGGGTTGATCGTAGAGGGTTTCTTCCGCTGGTGGTTCGTTGTTGGCAATGCTGCCCAGCGTGATGTGCGGCACCTTCTTGTATTGGAAACCCTGCCGCAGGTCCCCGCCGTGCTCATCGTGTATTTTGTAATAGGGAAACGTGGCGGTCATCAACCGCGTCTTGGCAATATTCAACGCAATGCGGCTCGTGTCCGTGGTGATCCAACGTCGCCCCCACTGTTCTGCCACGTAAGCCGTGGTGCCGCTGCCGCACGTGGGATCAAGGACGAGGTCACCGGGGTCGGTGGTCATGAGGATGCAGCGTTGGATAGCTTTACGAGATGTCTGAACCACGTAGCTTTTATCTGCCGCACCTCCCAAATCGGTCCACATATTTGTTAAAGCCACGAATGGGAAGTCGTCAGAGTATTTTTTGAAACGAATCTGACCTGCACCAGCGTAGATGCGCGATTTTTCAATCAAACGCTTCATCGCTGTCTCGTTAATTTTCCAAGAGTTGCCTGTAGCTGGTCGAAACACCCTGCCTTCAACTTCAACCTCATAAATTTGGGTTTTGAAAACGCCGCCAGAGGTAAGCTGGTCAGGTGTGAAGGCTTTTGCTCCTTGCCGAAAGACAGCGGCCAAGTCCTCTTGCTCAAATGCAGAGGCATCCTTAACAATTCCGTCTGCTAGTTGAACTTTAGGAAAATCATCAGTTACCTCTAGACTGGCGACTTTTGAGATGAACATCGGACGCACTTTTACCCCGAACGCCGCTTTTGAATGAAGTTTGGCGGTGTTGAGTGGGATCAAATCCCCTCGCCGCCGGGTGACAGGGTGTCCCCATCGACCTCCGGTCTT
>JAYVOP010000236.1:0-5060 GCA_043757865.1 Verrucomicrobiales bacterium
GGCCCCGCTGGTCACTCGCTCTTATGCGTAAGCCCTGGTCCACGCCCGCCCACTCCAACTCGGTGTTGATGAAATGGCGGAAGCCGTGAAAGGATTTCCTGGAAACCTTGCGCTTCTGAGTGTCGGTAGTCTTTGAGCCCTCTCGGTTTATGCCAGCGGCTTCCATGATCTTGATGAAGGTCTGAGAGAGTCCCGACTTGCCGCCGCTGCCTTTGGCCACCAGGGAGGGGCAGAGCGCCCCGCCCACGTCCCCGGCGATGCTTTCCAGATACTGGGCCAGCCGATCATGCAGCGGCTTTACTTCCGGGTCTGGGCGCTTGCGTTTGGTTTTTTTGTCCACCCATGTGAGGGTGACTTTCACAAAGTCCACCACTTCCCATTTGAGTTTTAGCACGTCCGCTAATCGCTTACCTGTGTAGGCTGCCAACATGATGGCCATTTTCCAATCAGCAGTGGGGGCGCTGGCAAACATCATCTCTACTGCCTCCATGCTGAAGGGGATCTTGCTTTCGCCTTTGGCGTCGTCCAACTGCACATGCTGCGCAGGATTCCGTAATCAAGCGAAATAAGCACCAAATAAGCGCCTCAATACGTCTTTGCCTTTATAAATGTGGAAGAGCACTGGATTTACAATCCGCGCTCCACTTCGTTTGCGATTTCCGCTAGCACCGCTTTGAGGCGGGCGGCGGGCCATTGGCCAGGGACGGTGGGGGCGTCCAGATAGCCGTAATTTAAACACGAGCCTAACTCCGCCAGAACGAGCCGGGAAATTTTCCCCAGGAGTCCCATGCCCATAACCGAGAGCGGCGGGTGCTCGGGCTGCCGCAGCAATGCCATGAGCACGGCTAGATCCTGCGAACTGCGCAGCGTGGTGGCAAATTTCACGCCATCTGCGCCAGCGGCTAGGGCCTGCGCTTGCAGCTCTAGCAAACGATCCAGGCTGGGCGTGCCGGTGAAATCATGGAATGACGCCAGCACCAGCGTGGGACTGGCGCGCACCTCGGCTACCAGATCCGCCATTTCCGCTAGGGAAGCGATCTCCACATCCCACACCGCCGCGTGGGGCAGCAGTGGGCGAAGGAGCGCGCTGCGTTCCGCCACCGAGAGGGCGTGCAGGCCGCCTTCCGCTGGGCAGCGGGCGGTAACTAGCAGGGGTAAGGCGAGCTGTGGGGCGATGGCTTGGAGGCGGGAGACGTGCTCCGGGAAACAGTCCAGCCGCAGCTCTAGCACGTCTGTCGCGTCCGATTGCGCGAGGCTGGGCAGCCGCTCCAGGCTAGCATTTAAAGAAATGCTGCCGACCACCAAAGTCTGCTGGAGGAGAGTGCTTGCTTTTTGAGGATTGCTCGGAAGGATCATAAATCTTAAAAACGTGGCCCGCGTCCGATTTCTCTAGGAGCGCCCAGCAAACCATCCGCCCTGTCTCATGCTCGGACGAAAGCAAGAATTCAACCTCAAAATCAACGAAGTCATCGATAGCCTACTGCTGGTTATTGCAGGGCTGGTGAGCCATTCCCTGCGGGAGAGCGCCTCCCACGTGGGCCTGGGCGGCAGCATCCAAGAGTTCGATTCTTCGTATCTATGGGTCATGGTGGTTGTGGTGCCATTTATGCCATTAATCTTGGAATTACATGGCTACTACAAGCACCCCGCGCAGAAGTCCGTGATTCGCAGCCTGCAACAACTGCTGCAAGCCACCATCTGGATCGCGTTAGTGCTCGGGATCATGGCGCTCTTTGATAAGAAGACAGTGGGCGCGCGGACGTGGTTGCCGATCTATGCGGGTGTGGGTTGGACGCTGCTATTAGCCAAAGAGGCGCTACTGCGTGCTTGGCTCAAACGCCGTGCCCAGCAGGGGCACAAGCTAGAGCACGTGATGGTGGTGGGACCGCCGCAGGATGTGGAAAGTTTCCTCAAAGAAATGCCGCCCGAGTTCGCCCTGGAAATGGATATCGTGGGCCGCATCGATATTACCACGCAGCCCATTTCCGCTCTCATCCAAGAGTTGCGCGCGAAGAATGTGGAGCGCGTGTTCTTTGCCACGGCTCACGTGTTATTTAATCAGATCGAGGAAGCCATCTCCGCCTGCGAGGTCATGGGAGTGGAAGTCTGGCTGTGGACGGGCTTCATCAAAACCGCCATTGCCAAGCCCACTTTCGACACCTTAGGAAATCGGCCCATGCTGGTCTTCCGCAGCACGCCAGAAGTCTCCTGGGCCCTATTTATCAAGGGCCTCATGGATAAAGTGGGCGCGCTCATCGGCATCACCTTACTGCTCATTCCGTGGCTCTTCGTGTGGTTAGGGGTGAAGCTCAGTTCCCCTGGCGGGCCAGTGATCTTCAGCCAGAAACGGAGCGGCAAATTTGGCAAACCTTTCACCATGTATAAGTTCCGTTCCATGGTCCCGGATGCGGAGGCCAAGCGGCTGGCGCTGATGGCGGACAATCAAATGAGCGGCCCTGTTTTCAAGGTGGAGAAGGATCCGCGCATCTTCCCTTTTGGCCGTTTCCTGCGGAACTCTAGCATGGATGAGACGCCCCAGCTCTTCAATGTGCTGCGCGGGGAAATGAGTCTCGTCGGCCCGCGGCCCTTGGCCTACTACGAGGCGGAAAACGTCAACGATACCGCCCAGCGACGCCGGTTCAGCGTGAAGCCCGGCCTCACTTGTCTGTGGCAAGTGAGCGGGCGGAATGACATCAAGGATTTTGCGGACTGGGTGCGGCTCGATTTAGAATACATCGACAACTGGTCCATCTGGCTAGACTTGAAAATCCTCATCCTCACCATCCCCGCTGTACTCTTCGTCAAGGGTGCTAAATAAACCGCTATGAACTTTCGTGTCACGCTCTGTCTCCTCGCTGTATCCATACTCCCTGGCTCCGCAGAGCAGACGGAGGACGGCCTGGGAAACTGCGGTAAGGAGCACCTTTTCGGCCTCGCAGGCCCCGTCAAACCAGGGCGGAAGTATGCGCGGGATCGGCTGGTGGACATCACGCATTTAGCGTTAGAGATCACGCCAGATTTCACCGCCCGCACGCTCAGTGGACGCATGAGCATGAGTCTCACGCCCATCGCCCAAGCCTTGCCCACGTTGGCTTTGGACGCGGTGGACCTACGCCTGGAGAGCGTGACCGTGGAGGGGGCCACGCTCAGCAGTTGGCAAAATACGGACGAGCAACTGATGCTGAATTTCACCCCGCCTGCCACGCCCGGCGTGGCCCTCACCGTGCGGGTGAGCTACCATGCGCAGCCGGAGCTAGGCCTGCTGTTCCGCACGCCGGAGATGGGCTATCCTGCGGAGGACACCCAAGTCTGGAGCCAGGGCGAGCCGGAGCATCATCGCCACTGGTTCCCGTGCTATGATTACCCTAACGAGCGCTTCACCAGTGAAGTCACCTGCCACGTGCCCGCCGGCATGGAGGTCATTTCCAATGGATCCTTAGTGTCCAAAGCGCCCGGCCCAGACCAACTCGTAACCTGGCATTGGCGGCAAGATCAACCGCACGTGAACTACCTCGTAGCCTTGGCCGCAGGCTACTTCCACCGCGTCGAGGGGAAGGTGGGCCAGCTGCCACTAGCCGTCCTCGTCCCGCCCTCAGAGCAAGCCCAGGCGGCCCTGGCCTATCGTGACACGGAGGAGATCATGACCTTTTACCAACAGGAAATCGGCGTGCCCTTTCCCTGGGATAAATATTACCAAGTCTATTGCCATGATTTCCTAGCCGGGGGCATGGAGAACACGAGCTGCACGTTCAATGCCGCTGGATTGCTCTTCCCAGCGGCCACCGGGCGGCTGGATACGCTGCATCGGTTGAATGCGCATGAAATGGCGCACCAGTGGTTTGGAGATTTACTAACGTGCCGGGACTGGTCCCACCTCTGGCTGAACGAGGGCTTTGCCAGCTACTACACCGTGCTCTACGAAGGCCAGAAGAATGGCCCGGACGGCATGGTCATCAGCCTGCGGAAAGAAGCCCAACGCGTGATCGAGGCGAATGATAGCCGCCCCATCGTTTGGCGGGACTATGGCGAGCCCATGGAGCAATTCGACACCCGCGCCTATCCTCGTGGCGCGTGGGTCTTGCACATGCTGCGCAGCCAGTTAGGACGGGAAATTTATCAACAAGGCATCCAGCGTTACGTGGAGCGGAATCGCGGCCAGATCGTCATCACCGAAGATTTACAGAAGGTGCTAGAAGAAGTCAGCGGGCGTTCGTTAGATCAGTTCTTTGACCAATGGGTCCACCACGGCGGCGTGCCAGAGTTGAAGACCAGCTATCGCTGGGATCAGCCTCAGAAGCTGCTGAAGCTTACCGTCAAGCAAACGCAGAAGGTGGATTATAAGGTGCTGCTCTTCCGCCTGCCCATCCCCGTGCGGGTGCAGCTGCGCGGGGAAAAGGACGCGGTGGAGACGCAAAATTTCGCCCTCACGCTGAGCAAAGCGGAGGAGGAATTTACCTTTCCTCTGCCCGCCGAGCCGCAGATGGTGCGCTTCGATCCAGACTGCACTGTGTTAGCTAAGTGGGATAGCAAGCCCAGCCGCAAGGAGCTGGAAGCGTGGCTCCAGGCGGATTTTCTCAGCCGCTGGCTAGCCGTAGAGGCGCTGGGCCAGGAGAAGGACGACGACGCTGCCGAGCTGCTGGGCAAAGCCCTAGCGGCTGATGCGCACTACTACATCTCCGTGGAAGCCGCCAAAGCCCTGCAACTCATGGGCACGCCGGAAGCCCGCCGGGCGCTGCTGCCGCAAATCAATGCCGCCGATGAACGCGTGCGCAAATCCGTGGTGGAGGCGCTGGCAGCTTACTACCACCGAGACGTGCGGGATGCACTGGTCCAGCAAACGACGCTGGAGCAGAATCCCACCATCCTCGCGCGCTGCCTTACCGCCCTAGCCGCGTGGCCGGACTTCGATCCCACGCCCCTGCTCGGCAGAGCCTCCTATCATGGCACCGTGGCCTTGGCCGCGCTGGATGCACTGGCACAGCAGCATCGGAAAGCCGCCCTGCCGCAGGTGCTCGCCTTTCTCCAGCAGAAGCCCCGCCCCTTGCCCATGGCGAACTTTA
>JAYVOP010000237.1:0-5018 GCA_043757865.1 Verrucomicrobiales bacterium
CGTGCCCGTGGCCGCCCGCCACGCGTCCAGTGAGAGATGCGCCAGCACACTGTAGAAGAAAGGATTGTTCGCCCGCTTGTTTTCAAAAAAGGCATCCCGCAGCTCCGCCGGCTTCCATTCCGCTTCCTCCTTGGCTTCCAGATCCGTGAAGCCGTGGAAATTCCGCCGTAGATTATCGTGCTCGTCCCAGAGGATGGCTTCCGTGGCGTTAGGCAGGCGCAGGGCCGCTGCTATCACTAAGGCACTGAGCAACGCCAGCCATTGCCAGTGGCCGACGGGACGGGATTGGCTGCGGCTGGATGACACCGTGCGCTCCGCCCAGCGCCACCACCATTTATGCGTTAGCAAAAGCCCCGCCAGCAGCACCCACACGCCCCACCCCGCATACCAGAGCCCCACTTGTTGGAAGGCGGCGGTATCAAACGGCTTGCCCTTATGAATCAACCGAGCCGCCGCGCCTTTGGCATAGCCCGGGGCATCCCAATTCAAGAGAAAGATGCCCGCTGCCAACCAACCCAGGAAGATTCCCAGCAGGAGCTTAGCGCGATTAGAAGAGAGGTGGAAGGAGAAGGCCATGCAGATGCGCTGTCCATCGACTAAGGCTTCCAGAGGTCAAGGTGGAAAACCCCGGCGTGGGCGTGGGTTTTTTAGAATGATCGCTCACAGACTCCTCTCAGCTTAAAATTTAGTGCCAATCAAGCCTTGACATCAAGGGTGGTCACGCTTGCTTCCCGGCCCGCGCCCGGCTGGCAAAAGATCACGCCTCACGGTGCTGGCTGGCAGTGCCCGATCCTGTTCCCACAGGCTGGGCTTCGAGGTCGCTCCGGGCTCGCCTTTTCGGTTGCATCCAACGTTGATGCCATTGAAAGACCGACTCCCCAAATTTCCCAATCTTCCCTTTTTAACCCCTCTACTTTCCCCTCTAACATCATGGCAGCTATCCCCGGTGAGCGCGATCAATGGTATGTGATACATGTTCTTTCTGGCCAAGAAAATAAGGTCCGGGAGAATCTTACCCGTCGCATGAAGACGGAGGAGATGACGGATACCATCTTTGAAATTCTCATGCCCCAAGAGCGGGTTTCCGAGTTCAAAACCGGAAAAAACGGAGAAGCTGGGAAAAAAGTCGAGACCAAGCGCAAATATTTCCCTGGCTACCTGCTCGTGAACATGAACCTGCTGCGCCCGGATGGCAGCCTAGTGGACAAGGCGTGGTATTTCATCAAGGACACGGCGGGGATCATCAATTTCGCAGGCACCAAGAACCGCCCCACGCCCATGCGCCCACAGGAAGTGGAGACGATGCTGCAACAGATCCGGGATCGGGAAGAGAACGTCACGCCGAAAATCGCCTTTGAAGTGGGGGATAACGTCAAGGTCAACGATGGTCCCTTCGATGGCCAGATCGGCGTGGTGGAAGAGATCGACCACGAAAAAGGCAAACTGCGCGTCTCCGTTAGCATCTTCGGCCGCAATACCCCCGTGGAACTGGAATTCTACCAAGTAGAGAAATCCGTGGACGAATAAGCCTCTCCGCATCCCAAACTTTACGCACTAACCTCCCCCTCTTAACTCCCAAACCTAAAAAATTCATGGCTAAAGAAATCGTCAAAATCATCAAATTACAAATCCCTGCAGGCGCGGCTAATCCCGCCCCACCCGTGGGTCCAGCCCTCGGTCAAGCGGGGGTAAACATCATGTCCTTCTGTAAAGAGTTCAATGCCGCCACGCAGAAGTCTGCGGGCGATGTGCTCCCAGTCGTGATCACGGTTTACAAAGACAAGTCCTTCACCTTCATCACCAAGCAACCCCCTGCTAGCGCTCTCATCAAAAAGGCGCTCGGCCTCGCCAGTGGTTCCAAGATTCCCCACAAAGAAAAAGTGGGCAAACTCACCAAGCAACAGTTGGCCGATGTCACTAAGGCCAAACGCCCTGACCTCAACGCCAACAGCGACGAAGCCGCCATGCGGATCATCGCTGGCACTGCCCGCCAAATGGGCGTGGAAATCGAAGCCTAACCCCCGAAATTTGTTCTCGCGGATGAGGCGCTGCTGCTGCCTGCCGTGGGGGCAAATCCTCTTTCCTCAATTTCTCATTCACCAAACCAAACCCCGCAGGAGAGCTAATCCTAGCTCGCTAGCACTGCATCCCTAACATGGCCCAAACCAAACGAAGCAAACGCTACAAAAACGCTGCCAAGACCCTCACGGTCGGCAAAGCCCATACCCTCGAGGACGCATTTGAAACCCTCAAAAAGCTCCCCGCTCCCAAGTTCGACCAAACGGTCACCATGTCTTTCCGCATGGGCGTAGATCCTAAGAAGGGCGACCAAATGATCCGTTCCTCTTGCCCGCTGCCGCACGGTTCCGGTAAGACTGTGAAAGTGCTCGTCTTCGCCCAAGGGGATGCCGCCAAAGCCGCTAAAGAGGCGGGCGCGGACACCGTAGGTTACGAAGATCTGATCAAACAAATCCAAGGCGGCTGGCTGGACTTCGATGTCGCCATCGCCACCACCGACGCCATGACCGAAGTGCGGAAACTGGCCCGGATTCTGGGTCCACGTGGTCTGATGCCAAATCCCAAGACGGGCACCGTCACAGACGATCCCGCCAAGGCTGTCGTGGCCACCAAGGCTGGTAAAGTGAACTTCAAGTTGGACAAGAATGGCAACATTTCCAGCTCCATCGGCAAGCTCAGCTTCTCCGCCGTGCAGTTGAAAGAGAACGCGGAATCCCTGATCGAAGCCATCTACCGCGCCAAACCCGCTACCGCTAAAGGCAAATACATCACCAGCATCCACGCCACTGCGACCATGAGTCCCGGCCTAGCCATCGATGCCGCCAAGTATGCCCGTAACTAACCAGCGGAACCTAGCAACCCAACTCTAACGCAATTTTCTGAAATATGAATCCCGATAAAAAAATCATTTCCGAGCAACTGGAAGCGAAGATCAACAACGCTCCCTTCGTCATCCTGGTGGACTACACCGGCATGACCGTGCCCCAGTTCAACACCGTGCGGAAGCGCCTCTCCGATACCGGAGCTAGCTTCCACGTCACCAAAAACAGCTACATCAAAGCCGTGGGCACCGCCAAAGGTTACCCCAAGGAATTGGAAGCTGACCTCGTGGGTCAAACCGCCATTGTCTTTGGCCCTAACGACGTGTGCGCGGCGGCCAAAGTGATGAAGAGCTTTGATGTCGAAACCAAGCGTAACTCCATCAAGAGCGGCGTGCTGGACGGCACCTTTCTGAACAACGCTGCGGTGTTAGAACTCGCGTCCGTCGGCAGCAGAGATAACCTCCTGGCCAAGCTCCTCGGCGTGTTAAATGCTCCTGCTGGAGCCATCGCTCGGGTCATCGCAGCCCACGTGGAGAAATCCGGTGAGCCCGTGGCCGCCGCTGTGGAAGCCGCTCCCGAAGCGCCAGCCGCCCCAGTGGCTGCTGAGGCCGCTCCCGAAGCCCCAGCCGCAGTTGCCGAGACCGCCCCCGAAGCCCCGGCTGCACCTGCCGCCGAATAAGCAAACTTTCCCGCCTCAACGCGGAAAAACCCAAAACCAAACTAAACTAATAATAACACCACCAACCCAGTTCCTTACCGATCAAGCGGCTGCTTGATTCAAACCCGCCGGGGCTCCGGCAAACGGTGACACTGACCCACTAACATGGCTGACATTAACAAAATCGTAGATGAATTATCCGCACTGACCATTCTCCAAGCCTCTGAGCTGGTGAAGGCTCTCGAAGAAAAATGGGGCGTGAGCGCTGCCGCTGCTGCTGGCCCTGCCGCTGCCGCAGGCCCTGCCGCCGCCGTTGAAGAGAAGACTGAGTTCGACGTCGTCCTGACCGCTTGTGGTCCGAACAAGATTGCCGTCATTAAAGAAGTTCGCGGTGCTATCGCAGGCCTCGGCCTAGCCGAAGCCAAGGCCCTCGTCGAAAGCGCCCCCAAGGCCCTCAAGACCGGCATCTCCAAAGCCGAAGCCGAAGAAATCAAGAAGAAGATCGAAGCCTCTGGCGCCACTTGCGAAATCAAGTAAGCTCGAGTCCTCACTCAACTTCCCCCGCACAAATGGCCGACCTCACCCGTCGGCCATTTGTCGTTGCGTCCCACCAGCCCAGGTTTGCCGTCAGGCCTACCCTGCGTAGCGGCATAGAACACAACCGCACAAGATGCTTAACCAAACGCATTCCTCTACATCTTGCCGTCACCTAGACCTCAACTAACTCGTGGAAGACTTTGGTCTGGAAACGTTGCTCTATTTCCTCCTGTGCTGCGTAATAATCCTGAATCGCGCTACGGATGTTTTCCAGGGCTTCACCGCGCGTTGCTCCTTGGCTGGCGCATCCGGGGAGGTCATCACACCAGACAGCCCAGCCCTCGAGGCTTTCTCCTAGGGTAATTCGGTGTTGGTGCATCATCGGTTACCTCCTAACTCCATTCACCAGAGGTGCAAACCTGGGATGATGGTGATGACAAATTTTGCCGCCTCCACCATCACTGCCTACTTCCCCGTGGTTTGAAGTTGAACGGAAGGTGCGGCACTAAGGGGACTTGGCCTGCAGTGCCATAAGTGACCTCAATAGTAACGGAATTCTCTAGCCCAAGGAGAATGGCCGTCCCGCCAGATCATCGCTTCAGGTGGCCAAGGGAGGCGCTCCGTCGGAGTAAACTTGGTAGAGCCGGTTGCGGCTCGTGTAGGTTTAATCGACCACGGTGTTGTCTGGGCACACGAGGTTGGCTAAATATTGCGCCACCCTAAATATCGTATTGGTAGCTGAGGGTGGTGATTGTGATGGTTTTGCAAAACGGTCAGGAGTCTATCGGCTCAAGTGGATTTTCTCTGTCTAGCAGTTGAACGTAACATCTAGATTCGTCGTATTCATGCATCCAATATAATCCCGCCAGATTTCTGCACGCAACTCGGAAGATTTCAGTCCATCCGGGTGCTATATCGGGAGGCGGGCAGAAATGATTACGGGACGCCGCAGGGAAGCGCCTATCAGGGAAACCCATGGCACT
>JAYVOP010000238.1:0-19063 GCA_043757865.1 Verrucomicrobiales bacterium
AAATCGGCTTCATCAGCGTGGCGCACCGCACGACGTTGATTGCATTCCATGATCGTATTTTGCGCCTAGGCGTGGCCGGGGCCTGGGACCTTCAGGAGCGTGGAGTTTAACTCCGCAGCGCTGGATAAGCTGATATTAAGCAGCTCTCAGTGGAAGGCGACGTTAGGAGAATAAAAGTGGAGTGAGGCTGCGCAGCCTGACTCCACTTTGCAGAGTGCCAATCCGCGCTCCATGGAAAGGGGGCTGTGAACGGCTCCACAGCGCCCACTCTAAAAAATCTGCAAACTGCTCTTAGCGATTCGCAGCATGTTCGATTTTGCGGCCCACTTTTTCCATGTCCTGCGCTACGCCGCGCGCGGTGCTGCGGCAACTGGTGCTGGTGAAGAGGATCAGGGCGCACAAATCAAAAAACCCTTCCAAGGTCAGCCTTACGCACAATGCCAGCCCTTTACCCCGTGCGGCCCGCTTAGCGAGAATCAACAACAGGCTGTCCTCGCGTTGCTGAGCTATCCCGTGGCCTACGTCTGGTGGCCACCGGGCACAGGTAAGACCAAGCACGTGCTAGCGGAAACGGTGCGTCACCTGATGCTTGCCGGAAAAAAAGTCCTCGTCTCAGCGGCCACCAATGCCGCAGTCGAGAATGCGTTGGAGGCCATTTTGAGTTTGCCAGACGTGGAGCCAACAGATGTCCTCCGCATCGGAATTCCCAGTAATAAATTTTATAATCAATGGCCTCAAAGCTGTGAAGCGCAGGGGCTAAAAAATAAGCCAGCTATGCTCAAGGCTGACATCGCGACGCTCGTAAATCTCATAGAAGATGCAGAACGGAAAACCCTCCTAGAGCCCCTCCTTCCCAACAACAATCCAGCACAGAAGCCCTGTGGCTGGCCTCCGGTACCACCGCTGCGCAAACGGCCCAGTGCCAAGCGCTGGCTGCCAATGCGGCTACGCAACTAGCCGACGAACGCCTCAAAAACACCGTGCTAGTAGAGAAATTAAGCGCTGCTGAAATCAAACTGAAAGACTTGCAGATTAGGAGTGGAAAGCGGGACTGACCGCCTTACAGACCGCGCAGATGAGTGCGGTGCGATGTTGAACTGGAGCGAGCCGAACAAAGGTACGTTAGCCGTGCTCAGTGGCTATAATGCGCAGGTGGCCTGTTTGCGTAGCGCTCTGAAGCAGTTTAACACGTATCCGGAATACGATTCCATCAAGGTGCTCAACGTTCATCGCTCGCAGGCCGCGAGTGGGATACTGTGTTTCTAAGCGTATGCGACACGGGTCGGTTACAAGGCAACTGTCCTTTTTTCATGCTTTCAACCGATCCGATCGGAAAGCTCGTCCTCAACACCGCCATTAGCCGGGCCAAATCACATCTGCGGTTCTACCTGGATGCTGGATATTGGTCAAATTTGCACGCCGACGAGCTTTTAACAGAGATCACGCAGTAGCCGTGGTCAAAAAATGCTAGCCGAGCCTGCGCCATAATCAACTCACGGCCCCAGCGGCTTGACTTTGGCAGCCTGCTTGGCGGCTTTGGCCTTAGCTTTGGGTTTGGCTTCCCCCTCGCCTACAGCTTTGGCGGGGTGCTCCTGGAGCACCGCCTGCAAGGCGCTGCGGGCCGCCCCCACGGCTAAATCTGTGCTCTCGGCGGGCACGGCTATTTCCTCAAATGGGGCGTGCTCCAGGTCAAACATTTGGCCCTCGTTGGTCAGCTTATAGCGGGCCTCGCGCGCATACGATTTGCCGCTCAGTTCCACATAGATCCAGTCCCGTGGGGTGCCCGTCTGACCACGAAGTTGAGGTGCGAAACTGTGGCCGTCTAACTTTACCTGGGTGGGCGGGGTTGCCCCGACTAACTCACTGAAGGTGGTAAAGAAATCAGTGAAATCCACGAGATCCGTCAGCACCTTCCCCGCTGGCGTATGGCCCGGCCAGTTGGCGATCATGGGCACGCGGCTGCCGCCTTCTTTCATCGTCGCCTTTTGGCCACTGATGGCCTTTCCATCCACCTTGGCGCGCTCCACGCCAAAGTGAGCGGTGCCATTATCTCCGCTGAAAATGATCAGCGTATCGTCCCGCAGTTTCAGGCGCTCCAGTTCCTCCACTAACTGCCCCACGAGCTTGTCCATGTAGGTGATGTTGTCCGCATAGAGTTGGTCTTTGCCCGCCTTGGGCTTGCTGTCTGGCGTGCGCACGATGGGGCCGTGGATGTGCGACATGGGATAGTAGAGGAAGAAGGGGTCCGCCTGATGCGTGGTGATAAATTTCACGATGAACTGATGCATCACGTCCGGCAGATAGGTGCCTGCGGAGAGCGTCTGCGGCTCGCCATTGACGGTATATTTCGTCGTCTGTGCTTCCCAGTAGCGGCCACTCCCAGGGAAGGTTAGGGACTCGTCGAACCCCCATTCCTTAGGCCCTAAACAGATCTGGCCCCATTTCCCCACACTAGCGGTGACGTAGCCTGCCGCCTTCATCACGATGGGCAGCATGGTCTCCGTTTTTGGGCTCACGGCTTGGGCGCTTTGATTGCTAATGAGCCCGGTGCGGAAAGGATAGCGCCCCGTGAGCAACTGACAGCGCGATGGCCCGCAGAGTGGCGTGGAATAGCATTGGCTGAAACGCAGCCCACTCTTAGCCAGTGCATCAATGTGGGGCGTAGCAAAGGAGCCGCCCGTGCAGCCGATGTCGCCCAGGCCGACATCATCCGAGAGAATGAAGATGATGTTAGGCTTGCGTGGGGCGGCAGGTGGAGGGGGCGCGTCCGCAGCGGCTAGGAACGATGGGCAGAGGAGCAGTGTGATGAGGAGGAGATGACATTTCATGGTGTCAATTCACAACGGAATTAAGGAAACTTGGGACATCTGCGGCCAGTTGAGGCTGCCGCAGGGGAAAATTTGCCCACTGATACCCTGGAGGCTCTTTTGCCGCACGCTACAGATCATCATCGTGATCGGCGGAAAGTATAGCAATAGCACCCGTCAACTCCTCCGCCCCGCCGTGGCGCTCCGCCCGCTCAGGTGCATCTTTTTTTTGCAACGCCTCACGCAAAATGTGGTTCTTTGCCGGACCATGAAATCCGCTCTGCTCCTACTGCCCACTTTACTCTTCCCCTGCTTGCTAGGGGCCGCGGAGACGTTGACTTCTGAACAGGCGAATTTCTTTGAGAAGCAAATCCGCCCCGTGTTAGTGGATAAATGTTATCGCTGCCATGGGCCGGATACAGCTAAGCCCAAGGGAGGGCTGCGGCTGGACACGCGGGAGGCCACACGACGCGGCGGCCAGAGCGGCCCGGCGGTGGTGCCGGGAGATGTGGCGGCTAGTTTGCTGCTGGATGCGATCAGTTATACCAATGCGGATTCCGCCATGCCCCCGACCAAGGCGGGCGGAAAACTAGCGGATAGCGTGATCGCTGATTTTACCACGTGGGTGAAAATGGGTGCGCCCGATCCTCGCGAGCCCGCGGCTCCGGGAGCGCCCGAGCCCGTGCCTGCTAAGTCGTTAGCGGACTATGGCGAGGCCACGCAATGGTGGGCGTGGCAACTGCCAGTGGCCACGCCGCCTCCGAGTGTGTTCGCTACCGCTTGGCCGCGTGGCGCGGTGGATCAATACGTGCTAGTCAAGCTGGAAGAAAAGCAGCTAGCGCCCGCTGCGGATGCGGATGCTGCCACGTGGTTACGTCGCGTTTACTTTGATCTGATCGGCCTGCCACCGAGGCCACAGGAAACGATGGACTTTGTGAAAGCCTGGGTCGCAGATGCGGAAAAGGCGCGCACCGAGGCGGTGGATAAGTTGCTAGCCACGCCCCAGTATGGCGAGCGCTGGGCGCGCCACTGGCTGGATGTGGCGCGTTATGGCGAATCGTCCGGGCGAGACACGAACATGATTTTCAGCACCGCGTGGCGGTATCGGGATTATGTAATTGGGGCGTTCAATGCGGACCTGCCATTTGATCGTTTCCTCACCGAGCAGCTCGCGGGTGATCTGCTGCCCGCTGCGGATGCTAAGGCCAAGGCGCAGCAACAGATCGCCACGGGCTTCCTCGCGTTAGGGACCAAGGCGCTGAATGAAATGAACCCTGCGCAGTTCGCACTGGATGTAGCCGATGAGCAGATCGATACCGTTTCCCAAGCCTTCATGGCCACCACGATCGCTTGTGCGCGTTGTCACGATCACAAATTCGATCCCATTCCCCAGCGAGAATACTACGCCCTTGCCGGTATTTTCCTCAGCACGGATACCCGTTACGGCACCGCAGGGGGGATTCAAAATCGCCATGCCACAGACTTGCTAGAACTCCCCACAGACTGCGCCCTGCCCCGCGTGGGCAAGGCCGTGAGCGCCAGCGAACTGCAAACAATGCGTGATGAACTAGCCAAACTCACCGTCGAACGGGATGCGCTGTTTCGGGAAAATATGGCCTCAGGAAAAGCCCCGGCGGCGGGCACCAATCAACTGCGCAGGCTCTTCCTCATCGCCCGCACTGGCCAGTTAGAGGCAGATCTGAAACTCTACGATACCGGTGGTGCTAACAAGCTGCTGTGCATGGGCGTAGTGGAGCAACCGACGGAGCGCGTGCTCGGCACGGGGCGGGATTTTGTGCGGCGTCGCATCCAGGAAAGGATTGGTCGGCCAGCGGAATTTTCTAAGATCACGGACAGCCCGATTTTTATCCGGGGCGATGTGGCTAAGCCCACTGCGAGCGTGCCCCGCGGCTTTGTCAGTGTGCTCAGTAAAGGAACCGTGCCTAGCGTCCCAACCAAGGCCAGTGGCCGCCTGGAGCTGGCGCAGTGGATGACCTCCGGGAGTAATCCGCTGACCGCGCGGGTGATGGTGAATCGCGTGTGGTCGTGGCTCTTTGGACGTGGGCTAGTGTCCACCATGGATAACTTTGGCACCACGGGCGAGCGGCCTGCTAACTTAGCGTTGCTGGATCATCAAGCGCTGCATTTTACGCAGGATCTGCATTGGAGCGTCAAGTTGCTGGTGCGGGAACTGACGCTCAGCCACACCTATGCGCAGAGTTCCACCTACGATGACCACGCCTTCCACGTGGACCCGGATAATGCGCTCTGCTGGCGCATGACGCCGCGTCGGCTGGAGGCGGAATGTCTGCGAGATGCCATGTTAGGCGTCAGCAGTGCCTTGGATCTGCGCCCGCCCGCAGGCTCGGGTGCTGCCTACTATGGCGAGGCGCAGATCGGTGGTCCGCGTGCCAAGGTGGTGGCGGATTCCGGCCTCACGAATGCCGCAGGCAACTACCGCTCCATTTATCTGCCAGCCGCCCGGGACGCGCTGCCAGAAGCCTTGGACGTGTTCGATGCCCCGGATGGAAATTTTGTCACGGGCCGCCGGGAGGTGACGAACACGCCTAGCCAAGCGCTCTTTTTGATGAACAGCCCATTTGTAAAAGAGCAGGCAGAGAAGTTCGCCACCAAACTGCTGAGCGCCATTCCCGGCAGCGGGCCGAATGCGGGCATGCAGGATAAACTGGCCGAACGCGTGCGCTGGGCGTATGGATTGTGCTTCAGCCGATCCCCTGCGGAGAGTGAAATATACGCCGCCCAGGCGTTCTTCAGCCGCTGTGCCAGCGAGCCCAAATCCACCCCCCAGGCTGCCTGGACCAGTTTTTGCCGCGCGCTCTTCGGCACCGCGGAGTTTCGTGAACTCAACTAAATTTTACTTCTATGATCTCTCGTCGCACCCTGCTCCAAACTACCGCTAACGGCTTCGGCTGGTTGGCGTTCAATAGCCTTCTAGCGGCTAAAGAATCCGCTAAATTTCCCGCCAAGCCCAAGCGGGTCATCTTCCTCTGCATGACGGGCGGGCCATCGCATGTGGATACCTTCGACTACAAACCGCAGCTCACGAAAGATGCGGGGAACGCTGGAAAACGGCCTGGCACCAAGCTCCTGGGCTCTCAGTGGAAATTTTCCCAACATGGCCAGAGCGGCCTCTCCATCTCCGAGCTTTTCCCTAACGTGGCGCGTCATGCCGATGATCTCTGCCTGCTGCGCTCCATGCAAACGAACGTGCCTGCGCATCCGCAGGCGTTTCTGAATCTCCACACAGGTTCGTCCCAGTTCGTGCGCCCCTCGTTAGGCGCGTGGACGCTCTATGGCCTGGGCACGGCCAACGAGAACCTGCCGGGGTTCGTCACCATCACGCCCAACAACTCGAACGGTGGCGCGCAAAACTATGGCAGCTCATTCTTGCCCGCCATTTACCAAGCCACCCGCATCGGCTCCGGCATCCGCAGCATGGAGACTGCCAAGGTGCCTAACCTCACGCCCACGCAGAGCAGCTCTGCGCAGCGCACGGAGCTAGATTTCCTCCAATCACTGAATCACCAGAAGCTGAAAAAGGACGGTGTGAATTCTGAAGTGGATGGCGTGATCCAGAGCTATGAACTAGCGTTTAAGATGCAGGCTCAGATGCCTAACGTCATGGATGTGAGCAAGGAAACCACCGCCACGCAGAAGCTCTACGGCTTGGATCATGGCCGCACGGAAGAGTTTGGGCGGAAGTGTCTGCTGGCGCGGCGGATGGTGGAAGCGGGCGTGCGCTTTGTGGAAATCAATCATGGCAACTGGGACCAACATTTCAATTTGGGCACGGCCCTAGCCAACAACTGCGCGGACGTGGATTTGCCTATCAGTGGCTTGCTCACGGACTTACAGCAGCGGGGTCTATTGAAGGATACGCTGGTGATCTGGGGCGGAGAATTTGGCCGCACGCCGCACGCGCAAGGCGGAGATGGGCGGGATCATAACCATCTGGGCTTCACCATGTGGATGGCTGGCGGCGGCGTGAAAGGCGGCCTGAGCTATGGATCCACGGACGCCTACGGCTATGAAGCCGTGGAAAAACCCATGCCCATGCACGACTGGCACGCCACTGTCCTAGCCCTGTTAGGCCTGGACCACGAGACGCTCACCTACCCCTACGCTGGCCGAGACTTCCGCCTCACGGATACCAAAGGCACCGTGGCCCGGGAGATCATCGCCTAGGAGCGCGGATTTGCAGTCCGCTACATCCCGTAAAAGGCAATACACCGAGGTAAGTAGCACCGCCCAATGGAGCGGATTTAAGATCCGCGCTCCAGGGGCGCGGATGCATCGCCATCGCAATCCGAAGACTCATGCGAGCGCAGTCTGCGAATATTTGTCACCTGCGGTGATTTTAGCCTTCTCCAATTCCGATGATTTAGTTACATCATGGGTTCGCTTAGTCCTCTCCCCTCTTCCTCTTCCTCCATTTTTAATGAAACGCTTCTTGCCTTGGCTTATCCTGTTCGTGCTCGGCTTAGCTTGGCTTTGGTCGCCCGAAGCAGCCACCCAGGCCGAACCTAAGACACAGCTGCATCACGCCCGCCAGCCCACGAGCCCTCCGCTGGAGGTTGTTCCGAGCGCTTTTGGGAATTGGGCGCAGCGGTATGTGGCGGAGTCTCCTGAGCGGCAACGGAGCTTACTGACGGAAGGCACCCGCTTGGCTAATGAGCATCGGGCGACGATGCAGGAGTTGATTCAGACGAACCCGCAGGCGGCTTTGGCGCAGGCGATTCCCATGGTGGTGCGGCAATCGTTGCCAACGGGTATCACGGATTTATTGGAGGAGCGGGTGAATGGTGCAGGTTTCTATGGCGTGTTAGGCTATGCGGAGGAAGGGAATGCGCAGGGTGCAGGAATTCGGCGGTGGGCGGAGGTGGGCGGGCGACGTTATGAGGCGTTTGTTTATGGGCGTCGCGCGTGGCAACGGACCACGGAGCGGATGAATTTTGTCGGCGTGGCCGTGGCTGGAAAACTCGCGGTGGAGGAAAGTCCGCTGCGCGTGCTAGAGCTAGGGGAGCAGCCACCAGCGGGCGTTCCAGCGGTTACGGTCTGCCCGATCTCTGGCCAAACGACCGTCGTCCCAGCGTCCATCATCACAGCGGAAACGCCCGCTGTGGCGGTGGGAGATCAGATCATCTACCTCTGCCATGGTGGACACATTTTAGCGCTGGGGGATCAACTCATAGCCCAAGAAGGCGGCACTGGCGGGGCCAGCAAACCGACTGGCACCATTCCCAGTTCGAGCACGACTGGCCCGCGCAAGGTCTTGTTGATCCGCGCCATTTTCCCGGACAATCCGACCGATCCGCAGACGGAGGCGGACTGCTATACGATGATGCGCAGCGTCAGTGATTACATGACGGAAGTGAGCTATGGGAAATGCTATTTCCTGCCGACCGTGACGCCGTTGGTAATGATGCCGCACACGTTAGAATGGTATAACTATGACAACACGGATGGCGCGGCCCTAGCCGTGCTGACCGATGGCCGCAACGCGGCTAAGGAGGCGGGCTATGATTTCACCGCCTACGATCTCCATGCCGTGCGCTACAACGGGCCTGGGAGCTTCAGTGGACAGGCTTACGTGGGCGGCACGGGCACGTGGTTAAAGACCAGCAGCGTAGGCGTGGCGGCCCATGAGTTCGGCCATAATCTGGGGCTGTGGCACGCGAACTATTGGAACACCAATGGCCAAAGTGTGGCCGGCGCGGGCAGCAATGCGGAATACGGCCACGCGCTTGATACCATGGGCTCGGCAGCGGGTGGCACGCATCATTTCAATGCGCAGCATCGCAGTCAGTTGAGTTGGTTGACGAGCAGCAATTATACGACCGTAACCGCCAGCGGGCTCTATCGCATTTACCAGATAGATCAGCCCGTGCTCAATCCAGCCTATCGCTATGCGCTGAATTTCCGCAAGGACGCCCAGCGGACTTACTGGGCGGAGTTTCGGCAAAAGCTCACGACGCTGCCGAACTACATGAATGGCCTGCAAATGTGCTGGGGGCCGTGGGGTGACAGCACTACGGATTTCACCAGCTACGGGAGCAATGCCGGAGCGCAGTTGCTGGACATGACGCCGGGCTCGCCTGACGGAAAAAATGATGGTGGCTTGGTGATCGGCAAGACTTATAGCGATACCGATGCTGGCGTGCATTGCACGCCGTTAGGTAAAGGTGGCACCACGCCCGAGTCCATCGACGTGCAGGTGAATTTGGGTTTATTTCCTGCCAATACCGCTCCGGTCATCAGCAGCCTCAGCCTGTCCAGCCTTACTCCGGCCTTGAACGCAGCGATCACGCTGACGGTTAGTGCCACCGATGGAGATGGCGATGCACTGGCGTATGCTTGGGATTTTGGCGATAGCTCGTTGAGCAAAAATGCGGCTAGTGTGAACAAGGCTTGGACCACTGCGGGGCAATATTGGGTGCGTTGTGAGGTCAGTGATATGAAAGGAAAGCTAGCCGCTGCGAGCATGCTCATCACCGTGGGCAACGGCGGCGGCGTGACGCTGAACGGGCAAGTGGTGGATGGCGTCGGCAGCCCGCTGGTGGGCGTGCGCGTGAGCAATGGCCTGGGCGGCACGGGGTATCGGGGGAGTTTCACGGACACCCTGGGCAACTACACGGTGACGAATTTAGTCGCGGGCGACATCTTATCCGCCGTGTTAGAGAAATGGAGTTTTGTGACCGCTGCACCTGGATTTGTGGGCACGGCTCTGACCTCCGTGGCGCTCACCACGCCAGATGCGGCAGCGGTGGAAGGCGCGGGTGCGGCCAATGAAACAGGCAGCTATCGGCTGACCCGCGTCGGCAGCACCACCAGCTCCCTAACGGTGCGGGCGCAGCTCAATGGCGGTGCTAACTACGGCAGCGACTACACGCTGAGTCCAGCCCCAGTGGCTGATCTGACGCAATATTATTTCACCATTCCCGCCGGGCAAGCGGTGCTCAATATTACGCTCACGCCCATGGATGATGCCACCATCGAAGGCCCGGAGGTAGCGCAACTCACGCTGGTGCCTGCCACAGGTTACGTGACATCGGGAGCCACGCTGGCGGCCATCACGATTCAAGATTTAGACACGGCATTGCCCGTCGTTTCCCTGCTAGCACCCGACGATCAAGCCAGTGAAACAGGCGATCCTGCCACCGTGCTAGTGCGTCGCACGGGAGCCACCACGGCTGCTTTAAACGTCACCATCGCTACCGCAGGCACGGCCACCAACGGCACAGATTATCCTACGTTGCCCACGACGATCACGATTCCCGCAGGCGCGGTGGAAACGACATTCACCCTAACCCCCATGGATGATACCGCCATTGAGGGTTTGGAAACGGTCATCATCAGCCTCAGCACAGGAGCGGCTTACCTGCGCGATCCTTTGGCGCAGACGGCCACGGTGCAAATCACCGACGATGATGTTCCCACCGTTTCCATTGCGGTGCTGGACGCGGCAGGCGCGGAGGCATTGCATGATCCTGCGATTTTCCAAGTCACCCGCACGGGCTCCACGGCAGCGGCCTTGCAGGTGGAATATGCGCTCAGCGGCACGGCCTTGCATGGCATTGATTACGCTAGCCTGTTAGGCACGTTGACCATTCCCGCTGGCCAAGTCAGCGCGCCCATCACCATTTATCCGCTGGATGACGGCATTGGCGAGCCCGCGCAGACGGTGGTCATCACGCTGCGTAGCGAGCCGAAATACCTCATCGGCACGGGCTCGGCCAGCGTGACGTTGGCGGACAATGACCTGCCCATGATTTCCCTAACCGTGAGCGATGGCGACTGCTCGGAGGATGGCAACGTGGGCACCTTCCGCATCGCCAGTAGCGGCACGGGCAGTGGGAATGTGACGGTAAATTATACCGTCACTGGCACCGCCACCGCTGGGGTGGACTACACCACCCTAACTGGCAGCGTGAGCCTCGCCAAAGCGGGTGGCGCGGCTACGGTTACGGTCAGTCCATTGCCAGATTTACTGACGGAAGATGCGGAAAGTGTGATCGTGATCTTGACGCCCAATGCGGCCTACACGCTGGCGTTGGATCGCACCGCTAGTTTAACCATGGCGGATGACGAGCAGCCGATGGTCAGTGTTTCCGTGAATGGCACGAACACCGTGGCGGAAGGGGGCGCGGGCAGTTTCTACGTCAGCCGCAGCGGGAGCACGGCGGCGGGTCTGACGGTAAATTTCACGCTCACTGGTCTGGCTAGTGTGGGTGCGGATTACACGAATCCCGGTACCAGCGTGACGATTCCTAGCGGCTTTGTGGGCACGTTAGTCAGTTTCACCAGCGTGGCGGATGCGCTGGCGGAAGGCACGGAGGAGGTGACGCTGAAGGTCACGAGCACGCCCGGCAGCTATGGCGTGCGGGTGCCCCAGGCCAGTATTTATTTGACGGATAATCAAAGTGCTAGTCTCGCACGGACGGTGCGCTTTACCTCCAGCACGAGCACCGTGGTGGAAACGGCGGGCACGGTAAACTTGCCCGTGGCGCTGCTGTCGGCAGCCACCAGCGCCATTTCCGTGGAGTATGCCATCTCCAGCAGCACGGCTACGGGCGGCGGCGTGGACTATGATTTCACGCCCGGCACGTTGGTCTTTGCCCCTGGAGAAACGGCTAAAACGATTCCGATTACCGTCATTGATGATCCCTTCGTGGAGCCCGCTAAGAACGTCACGATCTTGCTGCGCAACTGCCTGGGCGCAGCCCGCATCACCACCAGCACTTACACGCTAACGATCACCAGCGAGGACGTGAGCCCGGAGCCGCTGGTGGCCTTTGCACTGGCTTCTAGCCTGATTACAGAAGGCCCTGGAGCAGTGGCTAGCGTGACCGTGGCGCTCTCCTCAGTGCAGCCAGGAAACGTGACCGTGGACTATGCGGTGAGCAGCGGCACGGCCACGTTAGGCTCGGATTACACGGGCGGCAGTGGCACGGTGACTTTCCCCGCAGGCACGACCATCCAGACGATCAGCGTGCCGTTAGTGGATGATCAAATTCCCGAAGGCGCGGAGACGTTAGCGCTGACGCTCAGCAATGCGCTGGGCGCTGCGATCAGCACGCCGAGCACGCATACGATCTATATTTCTGACGACGATCAAGCCTTCGTCACCATCGTGCCTAACGACACGGACCTCCGTGAGGAGGGCACGAATCCGGGCAGCTTTACCATCACACGCACGGGGAATCTGACGCTGGATCTGAGCGTAGCGCTAACCGTTACGGGCACCGCCACCAGTGGCAGTGATTACGTGGCGCTGCCCGCCAGCATCAGCCTGCCACCAGGGGAAACGACGTTTACCCTGAGCGTCACGCCGATCGACGATGCGGTGGGTGATGCCAATGAAACGATCATCGTTTCCCTGTTAGGCCAAGGCACGATTGGAGCACCCGGCTCCGGCAACTATGTCGTCAGTATGCCGAACACCGCACAGTTGACAATTCAAGATAACGAAAACGCTCCGCCAGCCATCACGCTCATTTCCCCCGTAGGCAGCAAGGCGCGGCTACCCAACGCGCAGGTGGGCTTGCTGCTGCAATCCCAAGTGACGGATGACGGCCTGCCCACGGGCAGCACGATGAGCCTAGCATGGAGTAAATTTTCCGGTCCTGGCACCGTGACGTTTGATGATGCGAGCCAGCCGACGACTGGGGCCACGTTCTCTGCGCCTGGTGATTATGTGCTGCGGCTTAGCGCTGGAGACAGCCTCCTGAGCGCCACGCAGGACGTGGCGGTGAGCGTGGAGCCAGTGCCATGGCAGACCGCAGACGTGGGCACGGCCTCGTCACGGCCCGGCTCATTTACGCAGAGCAATGGCGTCTATAGCGTGATCGGAGCAGGCGGCGGCACGGGGAGTCCGACGGCCACGGATGGGCATTATTTCGTGTATCGTCCGCTGAGTGGCGATGGAGAAATCATCGCCCGCATTACCAGCATCGCCAGCGCGACTAACAGCAAGCGCTGCGGCGTGATGCTGCGCGCTAGCACCGCCAACAATGCCGCGCATTCCCTGGCCAGCGTGGGTTCCACGCAGTCCAGCTACATTTACCGACTGAGCACTGGCGTGAACAGCGCGGGCTCGAACACCACTACCACGGGCGCGCCTCGGTGGGTGCGGTTGGTGCGCAGTCGCAATGCCGTCACGGCTTACAGCGCAGCGGATACCATGCCGCTGAACTGGGTGCAGTTGGGCACCACCCAGACGGTTTCTTTTACCGATCCTGTGCTAGTAGGCCTCAGCGTCACCAGCGCCAGCACGACGACCTCGACCACGGCGGGCTTTGATAACGTGCAACTCATCACGCCTAACCTCGCGCCTAACGTGACTGCGGGGAATGATACCACGCTCTTCCGCACGGGCTCACTAGCACTCAACGGCACCAGCAGCGATGACGCCAAGCCCGCGCCTCCGGCGGCCCTCACGTATGCCTGGGCGAAGCTGAGCGGGCCGGGCAATGTGGCTTTCTCCGATCCTGTGAGCCTGATTCCCAGCGCCACCTTTAGCGCAGCGGGGAGCTACGTGCTGCGGCTCACCGCCAATGATTCACAGGCCATCACGTTCGATGATCTCACTGTGACCGTGGCTGATCCGCCCGTCATCAGCGTCACTGCGGCTAGCACGCCCGCGGCAGAACGTGGGCTGGTGGGCAGCACGTTTACGATCAGCCGCAGCCTCGTGGATGCGGCTGCACTAGCGGTAAATTTCACCATCACTGGCAGCGCGACCAGTGGCGCGGACTACGTTTCCCTAGGAACTTCAATCGCTATTCCGGGCAATGCCGCCAGTGTGATGGTCACGCTCACGCCGCTGGCGGATGCCTTGAGTGAAGGGCCGGAGAACGTCATCCTGACGCTGAATGCCCACGCCAGTTACGTGCTAGGATCCGCTTTCAACGCCAGCGTTATCATCGACGATCAGCCGGTGGACGGCTGGCGGCAACAGAGCTTCGGCCTGAATGCCAATAGCCCTAGCATCAGCGGCAACACCGCCGACCCCGACCACGATGGCCTGGATAATCTCGTGGAATACGCCTTCCTCGGCAGCCCGCTCCACTCCGACCCGCTCAGCCTCTACAGCAGCGCCATCACGCCGACGACGCTCAGCCTAACCTACTCCGTAAATGCTGCGGCCACCGATGTCACCATCACCCCACTGTGGAGTGATGACCTGCAAACGTGGTTCAGCACGGGCTTCACGCTGGACACCCTATCCGATAACGGCACCACCAAAGTCCTCCAAGCCACCGTGCCCGTAGAGGCGGCGCATCCGCGGCGGCAGTTGAAGGCGATGGTGAGTCCGTAGTGCGGACGGCAAAAATGACTGGCATTCCCCGCCGCCTCCAGCCATCTTTTCCCACCTATGTCTGCTGCCTCCCCCATGCTCTTGTGTTGTCTTGCGAGCGCCCCGTTGCGCTCGCAGCCGAACCATCGTAGTGAGATGGCTAGCCAACTTCTCTATGGGGAAACTTGCACGGTGCTAGAGCGTGGGCCGCGCTTCACGCGGGTGCGCACGCACTTTGATGATTATGAAGGCTGGGTGGATGCGCGGCAGTTTGAGGGCGTGGAGACAGCGGCGGAAGCTGGGCTGGGTGGCACCATGGCGGATGATCTGGGTGGCGGCATTTACCATAGTGGGCGGCGGGTGCTCTTGCCGTTAGGCGCGCTGGTTAGGAAAGGGGCCACGCGGGTGGTGGTAGCGGCTAGCTCAGGTGCCGAGCTGGTGGCGTATGCGCGGCGGTATTTAGATGCGCCTTATTTGTGGGGAGGCCGCACGCAGTGGGGGATCGACTGCTCTGGCTTGGTGCAAATGACTTTCCGTGCCTTCGGCCAACGGCTGCCGCGCGACTGCGCGCAGCAGATCCGGTGTGGTCAGCGCATCGCCAACCTAGCCGATGCAGTGGTGGGCGATGTGGTCTTCGGTAGCGATCTGCGGGGCGATCCCACGGTAGATCACGTGGGCCTCATTTCCGCCCCAGGGCAGATTCTCCACGCCTGTGCGTTGGTGAGGGAAGATCCGCTGGATGAGGCTGGCATCTGGAATCGGCAGACGGGTGAGCTATCGCATCGCCTGCTGGAGATCCGCCGCATGTTGGGCGGGCCTGAGTTCAGCGGATTCCACTAACGTGTTCAGCAGCAGGCTGCGGCTGGCGAGTTTGTCGAGATGGGGAGTGGTGGCAAATTTATCTCCATAGCATCCTAACAGCGGCCCCGTGTCCTCGTTGGTGATCCAGAGAATATTCGGACGATCCGCCGCTGGGCTCCCGCCAGGGCACACAGGATGAGACCGCAGAGGTAAAGGAATCACATGGCTAATGCACGATCTTACTTAACACATTCTCGCTGAGCACGGTTTCCTGCCAGGGGAGGCCCCATTTGCCGATCTCTTGCATAAATGGATCGGGGTCCATTTGCTCGATGTTCCAGACGCCGGGGCGTAGCCAGGTGCCATCCGCCACGAGCTTGGCTCCCAGCATGGCGGGCACGCCAGTGGTGTAGCTCACGCCTTGGGCTCCGGTCTCCTCGTTGCATTCCTCGTGGTCGCAGACGTTGTAGATGAAGTAATGTTTCGTCTGTCCGTCCTTCTGGCCAGTGAACACGCAGCCGATGCTGGTCTTGCCCACCGTCTTGGCTCCTAACGCTCCAGGATCTGGCAAGACGGCTTTGAGAAATTGCAGCGGCACGATCTCCCGGCCCTCATACATGATGGGCTTGATGCTGGTCATGCCGACATTTTGCAGCACGTCCAGGTGGGTGATGTAGTTCTGGGAAAAGGTCATCCAAAAGCGCATCTGCTGCACGCCGGGAATATTCTGGCTCAGGCTTTCGAGCTCCTCGTGGTAGAGCAGGAACATTTTCTTCACGCCCACGCCGGGGAAATCATATTCCGTGGAAACAGCCATGGCGGGGGTTTCGTGGAATTGACCGTCCCGGAAAAAGCGTCCGTTAGCAGTGACTTCCCGGATGTTGATCTCGGGATTGAAGTTGGTGGCGAAGGGCAGCCCATTGCTCCCTCCATTACAATCCACGATGTCCACGGTCTGGATCTGATCGAACTGATGTTTCAGCGCATGAGCGCAATAAACATTGGTCTGCCCAGGATCAAAGCCGCTGCCTAACAGGGCCATGAGACCCGCTTTCTCAAAGCGCTCGCGGTAAGCCCACTGCCAGTGATATTCAAATTTAGCATCATCCAGCGGCTCGTAGTTGGCAGTGTCGATGTAATGCACTCCTGCTAGCAGGCAGGCATCCATGATGTGCAGATCTTGATAGGGCAGGGCCACGTTGATGACGAGATCGCTCTGGGTGGCACGGATCAGGGCGGCGGTGGCCTCGCTGTCGTCGGCATTGATGGCGTGGGTCTCCAGCGTGCGGCCCGTGGCCTTAAGGACATCGGCGGCAATGAGGTCGCACTTAGATTTCGTGCGACTGGCGAGGGTGACGTGGCTAAAGGATTCATGGGCCTGGGCGCATTTATGGGCGACGACGCGGCCGACGCCACCAGCGCCAATGATGAGGACTCGTTTCATAGATAAATAGTTAGTGGGGATGGGGGGCTCGGGGATTGAAAAGCAGCGGGAAATGATCGCGCCCGGTAGTAGGCACTGCCGTGGTGGGTGTGCAAGAAATGTTTCGCTGCGGCTGCATTGATCAGCTACTCCACCATCCCCCCGAGCCCTTTGCCTAGCTGCCGGATCTCCGCCTGCGAGAGCACCCCGTCTGCGAGTGTCAGGCCGCCGATTTCTCCAATGAAATATTCCCCCGCCGCATCGTCCACGCCGGTGCCGAGCCAGAGGCCGGGGGCGGCCTTGGGGCTGGGTTTCCGGCCCTTGCCTTTGCCCGCACGCGCATCTTGCCGACCATCAATAAACCACCGCGCTTGCCAGTCCGCGGCACCTTGCGGCTTGGTCACTTTCAGCAGCACGATGGCGAGGTGATGCCAAGCTCCATCCCGCAGGGATTTGGTGCCGAGCAACTGTCGATTCCCTAACCGCAATTCCAGTGCGCCCACCGGACCATGCGCGGGATCATCATTCGTGCCCGCCTCTAGCAAGGCCGCGCGCCCCTGGCCACGCCAGGAGAGGAACGGCGGAGCCTCCGCCAGCGGGGCGTCCGCAGGGATGCGCACCCACAGGCCGATCGTCCGCGCCTCCTCTTGCATGGCGTTCGGTAGCACGATCTGCGCAGCATAGTGGCCATCGCATAACAAGGCCGGGCCGCAGGGGGCTGGGGTGAATTTTAGCTTGTCAGGATGCGTGGGGAGGAGCCCGGGGAAATGATCCGCCTGCCAAGCCCAGCGGTGTTGCAGCGTGGGCTGGAAGCACACGGGCAGGCTGGCCGGGCGTGCCAGGGCCAGCCATTTCCGATCTACATCTCCCACCTCCCCACTGGCCGCAGCGGTGAAACGCCGGGCCTCCTTTTCCCTCATCACGGACTTGGTGGGGCGGGGTGTCGTTTTGGGATGCACCTCCACTGCGCCTCGATGCACAAAGACCTCGCTCGCCCCCGCCGCATCCGTCACCACACTGAACTCGGTGCCCAGATCCACCACATCCACGGCGGGATTGATGACCCGGAAGCCCACGGCCTCTGGGGGCACATTGGCATGGAGCGTCCCCTGCGTTAGGGTGGCGGTCCAGGCGGTAGAGATTTCCATCGTCGTGGGTCCTTGCAGCAGCAACCGCGCGCCACAATCAAACGCCACTTCCGCGGTGCCTCCCAGTAAATGCAGCATCCTCCCCGCTGCCAAGGACGCGCCCACCGCCACGGGTTCCTCCGCCCAAACGCTATTTTCACTAGCCGCTAACATGGCGATCCCTTCTTCCTCCACCGCCACCGCTACTGGGGATTCCGCACGTGGCCACAGCGCTGCCCCAGCCGCCGCTAGGCCCACCGCTACCGCCGCCGCTGCACCCCAGTGCCAACTCCGCCGCTGCGGCCCCCGCGTGCGCACCGCCAGACTGCCGCCCGCTGCATCTTGTAAATGTGCAGATAACGCCACGCAGCGCACATACAGCGCCCGTGCCTCCGCATTGCCTAACACCAGGGCCTCCAGAGCCGCGTGATCCGCTGCGCCCAAAACCCCATCCACATAAGCATGGCACCACGCCTCTAACTGCAAGCGCTCCGCATCCGTTAGCGCACTCATGATGCGGCCTCCTGCTCCAGACGTTGACTCACACAATCAAACAACAATTTCCGAATCCGATTCAACGCCTTATACGCTGCAAACATCGACCGCCCCACGCGCTGAGCCGCCTCCTCCACGCCCTGGGCGGATTCATAACGCAGCAGCACGAACTCCCGATCCCGTGGATGCAGCTTCTGCAAACAATGCTGCAGCGCCTCCCGCCGCGCATCCAGCTCCGGCACTAGCTCCGCCGCAGTGGCCGCCACGGCGGCTAGGGCTTCCTCGCCAAAGACTAACTTCGAGCGCGCATACTTCTGCTTCGCCCGCCGCACTTCCCAGTAAGCCACTTGGAACGCCCAGGCTACGAAGTCCGTGCCGAGCTGGAATTCAGAAAATTTCTCACAGATGGTTAGGCTCGTTTCTTGCAACACGTCTTGCGCGGCATCTCGGTAGGGCAGCAGGGTATAAATATAGCCATAGAGCCGCCGCTGATGTTGCGTCATCAGACGCATCAGCTCCTTCTGTTGCTCTAGGGATAAGGCGGGGGACTCAGGCATGGGTTGCTGGGAAAATAACGTGGTGAGGGAAAAGTGGGACAACTAATTTGCCGGAAACATCGCTGATTCTGGCTGGCAACTCTGCGCAGTCGATGTAGTTTACGTCCATCCCCCGCTTCCCCCTCCATCCATGAAAACTGTCCCCTCTCTGGCCCTCGTCTGGCTTGCCACCACGCTCCTCGTGCCGCCGTTAGGGGCGGTGCAGCAGTTGCTGATTATTGGGGATAGCCTTTCCAAGGAATATGAATACGAAGGTCCAGGCATCGGGGCCACGCAAGCTCCGGCGGGCCTGCATAGCTGGACGGAGATCTTAGATGATAAACGCCACGCCTACTTCGACTTCGGCACCTCTGCCACGCGCACGGATCTACGCACCCTTGGCCATACTTATAATTGGTCCGTGCCCGGCTCCATGGCCAGCGAGTGGGCGGACACTTACCTCACGGCTAGTTTCCCGCAGAACTATGCTTACGGCATCCCGGAACTCACCAGCCAACTAGGCAGTGACGCTGAGCGTATCGTGGTGCTGTTAGGGG
>JAYVOP010000239.1:0-18913 GCA_043757865.1 Verrucomicrobiales bacterium
CCCGTGCATGACCAGCGGCTGGATTCTTTCCTCAAACAGAACGGCTATTTCATGGAACTCTACAGCCTGGAACCAAGCTCCGAGGCCGCCCTCACCGCCTTTCGGCAAAAAGTGCTCACCCCGCCCATGGACAATGATCGCGCCCAAGTCATCGCCCCCACCTATACTTTCTTGCTCAATCACGGCCTCACCAAAGCCGCCTCCGCGTGGCGTGCAGACGCCATGGCCTCAGTGGGAAAAAATGAGGCCGACCTCAAGAGCATCACGGGCGTGCTGGACCAAGCCAAGACCCTATCCGATACTTGGCGGCCCGTCCACCAAGCCCTCTGCGCGGTGCTCTGGAAGCACGTGGACCAATCCGCCGTCACCAAACCCCGGGAAGTGGACGGCATCCTCAATCAAGTCAGCATCGGCCTAGAATATAGCCCGGAGACGCTGCGCAAGATCTACTTCTACTATCTGAAACGCGGCGGCCTCTTCTGGCAGAGCACCCATTGGCATCACCTCCTGCAAGACGCCCTGCCAGATGATGAGCAGTGGGGCGCACTCAAGCGCGAACTCTGCGCCACCGCCCTCACCAGCGCGCCTAACGATGCCATCCGTGCTGAATTTGCGGGCACTTATAACCATTATTTCTCCCTAGCCGAGCCCGCGAATCGTGATCTCCTCAAGCGCTGGGTCGAGCCTTACATCGACCTCAAAGCCCATCCCATCATGGGCCAAGTCGCCCGTTGGGTGGATATCAACAGTGCCTTTGCTGCCATCGACAATGACTCTTACAGCAAGATCATCAATATGCCCCCCGACACCAGCGATCCCCTGGAGCGCCTCTGGCGCACCGTCGGCGTGCTGCTAGGACGCGGCCAGTCCTCGGACCTTAAAGCCCTGCTAAAGACCCAGCCAGAGAGCGTTTACGAAGCATTCGCATTCCAGGGCACCATCCTCCGCGCCCTGGAAATGACCGAAGATACTGGCCGCCTAGCTCGTATTAAAAAGCTCGCCCGCAACAACGTCCAGAGCCTCATCGGCCGCGTCTGGGTCGGTCGAGATCTGGATCTGCTCGCGATCCTGTTCGACCTCGTGGACGCCCTGGATGAGCGCATCCTGCTGCCGGAGCCCTTCCTCAAAGAAATGCGCGCCCAGCCCTACCTGCCTCTAGCTAATCTGGCCACCGCCTGGAGCGCCAAGCTAGATCAAAACTGGAAAGTCTGCCAGGCCGCCTCCGAGAACGGTTTGCAGCAGTTCGCGGGAGATGTTAACCATCGGCCCATCCTGCACTATTTCCTCGGGCTCGCGGCCTATCATCGGGGAGATAAAGCCACCGCCACCACCGCCCTCACCGAATTTATCCGCCTTGATCCCTCCAGCGTGCATTGGAAAACCGCCGCCGAGTTGCTGGATAAATCTAAAGAGTAATCCGGCCTAACTAACGGATCTCCAGGGTGCTGCATCCACCGTCCATTTTGGTCACGCGGATCTGCGTGGTGATGCGTTCCTTCATGGCTTCCACGTGGGAAATCACGCCGATGGTCTTGCCCGTGGAGCGGAGATTTTCCAGCGCGGACAGCGCCACTTCTAACGTGTCCGCATCCAAGCTGCCGAAGCCTTCATCAATGAACAACGAATCAATCCGCGAGCGCCCGCCTGCCAACTCCGACAAGCCTAGCGCCAAGGCCAGACTGGCTAGGAAACTTTCTCCACCAGACAAGCTCGCCATCGGGCGTGTGGCGGCGGCTTGATAGTAATCCACGATTTCCAGCGCCAAATCCTCCGCGTGGCGGGGATCGCGTTGCAAAGAGTAGCGGGGATTGAGCTGCGCTAAATGTTGATTGGCTAGCAATACCAAACGCTCCAACGTCAGCCCTTGGGCAAATTTGGCGAACGACAAACCACCCTTCGGTAGCAGCACCGCACAGAGGCGACCCCAGCGCTGCCGCTCCAGTTCAGCGGCGGAAATTCCCCCCAGCAACTCCCCATGTCGGGTCTGCTCCGCCTCGTCTTGGCGCAGTTGATCCAGCAGCACCGCGCGCTGTTCCTGGGCCTGCGTGAGACCGTGCTTCTGCACGCCTAATTGAGTCGTCAATTCCGGGATGCCCGCAGCCTCAGCGCCTGTGGGCAAGGCCGCGCGCGCTTGCGCTAGCTGCTGCTGGCGCGTTTGCAGAACGATGGCCCGATGCGCCAACGCCAGCGCTTGGGTCTCCTCCTCCGCCACGCTGGCCGCAGGTAAGGCCGCCGCCAGCAGCAATGCCAGATCTGCAAAACCCGCCGCTGCCGCCGCCGTGCGCAGCGCTAATTCTAACGTGTCCGCATGAGCCGCCGCCGCCGTTAGGGAAATGGCTTCCGCTGCGTGCTGCGCCTCCGCGTGTTGTTGCGTGGCTTGTTGCTTTTGCGCTGCGGCAGCGGCGGATTCCTTGTTCAGGCGCGCGGCCTGGAGCCGGGTATTCAGCGCAGCCTCCACTTCCGTTACCCGCTGGCTCCCAAACTTGGCCGTGCGCGTTGTGGTCAATTTATCCAACGCTGTCCGTGCGCTGGATTCAGCCTGCGTGCGGGCTTTCAGCTCTTGCGGCAGCCGCGCGCGCTGCGTCTGTTTCTCCCGCAAGGTCGCCCGCAGCGTGGCCAGATTTTCCGCTAGCGTGCGCGCCTGCGCTTGGTTCGTTTCCCAGGTTAGGCGTTGCGTTTCTAAGCGCAGCAGAGCCGCCTGCGCGTCATCCCGCGTGGTTCCACTTTCGTCCCCCGCGCGCAGCAGTTCCTGCATCTGCGTGGCCGCTTGCGCGGCGGCAGTCTGCGCGGTGTTGTGCTTAGCGGCAGTCGTTTCTCGCAGCGTGCTGGCGTGCTCCACTTGGAGTTGCGCCTGAGCTTGGGCGTTGATTTGCGCTTGCCAAAGGCGTGCGGTTTCCGTGGCTACGATCTGCGTTTGTTGCCGCGTTTGCTCAGCCTCCCGTAAGGCTTTGAGCCGCACCCCCAAGTCATCTCGGAGCGCGCGCTGCTGGAGGCCTAACCCCTGCACGGTGGCGGATTCCTCCAGGGGAATCGCGCTGCCTTGTTGCTCCCAAAGCTGCGCATTTGCGGTTAAATTCGCCCTGGCTGCGAGCCGTAAATTTTCCTGCTCCTGGTGCTGCGTCTCCGTGCGCACCTGGGCTTCCCGCAGTGCTTGCAACTGCTGGCTGCGCTGCTGCTCCTCCGTTTCTGCCGCCTGCAGGGCTGATTGCAGCGCGTCCATGGCCACCACTGGAGCGGCGTGTGGATCCGCATACGGATGCTCCAAGGCTCCGCAAACTGGGCACGGTTGCCCCGCCTGCAAACGCGCGCGCTCCGCCTCGCTGTGGTGCAGCCGCTCCGCTAGGGCGATGCTTTCCAGCCGGGCTTTCAGTAACTCCTTAGCCTGCGCGGCCTGCTCCTCGGCTTGCTGCGATTTCGTCTGGTCCGCTTGCTTCATGCCACCCAGTTCGCTTAGCCGAGCTTGAATCGTCGCCTCCGATTTTAAATACATTGCTCGCTCTTCATGCAACCGATGCAGCTCCCGCAGTTGGGTCAGACGCTGTTCGGCGGCCTCCCGTTGCTCTTCCCACTGCGCGAGTGATGCCCCAGTCAGTAAGGCTTCCAGCGCTTGCAGGGCGACGTTGTAAGCCGTTTCCGCAGCGGCCTTTTGCTGGGCCATGGCTTCGGTTTTGGGGGCTAAGCTGGCCACCGCTGCCTGCTGTTTCTCCAGCGTTTGTCCCTGCGCCTTCAATTCGTTACTCAGAATTACTAACTGTTGATCTTTCTCCGTCCACCCCCGCAAGGCCGCCGTGAGACTGGGCAAATTTTCCGCTAGGGCCGCATTAGTCGCATGGGTTTGCAGCCAAGTTTGCAAGGTCTCGGATCGTTGCTGGTGGCTGTCTAGCTGCGTTTGCTCTTGGACTATGATGGCATCCGCCGCCGCCATCTGCTCCGCCACGCGCACCCGCGCAGCGGTGCGTTCTTGGCATCGTAACTGCGCGGCCTGCTGCTGCGCATCTAGCTCCGTGATCTCCCGCAGCAGCGGGCGCAGGCGTTGTTCTTCGGCTTCACTAGCGGCTAAGTCCGCCTGGGCTTTGGCGCAATGTTGCGCTGCCGTCTGCGCAGCTTCTCGCAGTTTCGGCAGGCTTTCGGCCAGCCGTGATTGCGCCTGCTGTCGCTGCACTAACGCTTGCGTGTGGTGCTGCCAATCCGCCTGCTGGCCTTGCAGCGGCATCGCCCGGTGATGCTCTGCCAGCCGCTGGGCTGTGGGCTGGAAGGCGGTTTGCTCTGCGGTTAGGGTAGTGGCCAGCGTGGCTAGTTCCGCGGCTTCTTGCTGGCAGTGTTGTGCGGCCACCGCGTGCTGTAATTCCGTTTCCAGCGTGCTCACCGTGGTGGTTAGGGTGGTGGCTTGCGCGCTCAGTTCCTCAATGCTAGCCGTTTTGGTTTGGCGTTCTTCAGCGCTGAGTAATTTTACCTCGCCCTGGCGCAGCCGCAGATCCTCCAGGGCGCGTTTGGCCGCTCGATCAAACTCCGCCGCCGCCTGCGCGATGTCCGCATAGCGATGCGTGCCCGTGACTTGTTGCAGCAGCTCTGTGCGCTCTTTGGCATCCGCTTTGAGGAAGGCTGCAAACTCGCCTTGAGCCAACATCACACTGCGCAGGAAACGCGAAAAGTCCAAACCCGTAAGCTGTTCTAAGTGCGCATCCACCTCTCGGCTGTTTTGCGCTAGCACTCTGCCGTCCGCTAGGGAAATAAGGCGTCGGCTGGGCGGTTGGAGATCCCCGTCAGGCTTTTTCCGCGCGCGATGCAGTTGCCACACGCTGCGGAATTCCCCCTGTTCACACGCGAACTCCACTTCGGCTGAGCATTCGCCTGTATGGCGGCTCATCATCTGCTCCGGCTTGTCCGTGCCATAACGGGCCGCCCGACCATATAATGCTAGGGTGATGGCGTCCAGGATCGTGGTCTTGCCCGCTCCCGTGGGGCCGATGATGGCAAAGAGCCCGGTGGCATCGAAGGGCGGTTGGGTGAAATCCAACATAGGCGAGCGCCCGCGCAGGGAGTTCAAATTGGTGAATTGGAGGCGGAGAATTTTCATCCTGCGGCTTCCTCCATGCGATTGAGGAGCAGAGTAAAGGTCTGCAAAATTTCCTGATGCTCAGCGCTGTCCGCAGCGATTCCGTCCATGCGCAATTTCTCCGCCAGGATCTCGGTGGGCGTCGTTTCACTGAGCACGCGTCCGGCTAGGATGCTGCTGTTAGGCAGAGCAGGGGCCGTCGGGCGGACAATTTTGAGCACCTGCACTCCAGCCACGGTGGCGGCTGCGCGCACCGCTACCTCTAAGTCTGCGGGCGGCAGCGGATCGGTTATGGTGAGTTCCACCCAGGCGGGTAACGGAGCCACGGGAGTCTCTGCCACGGCCTTGACTAACGTAGAAAGGATATTTTCCGCCGCACAACTGAGCGTGAGCAACGGACGGAAAACCGGCAGCGGCAAGACCTGAATGTTCACTGCCGAGCCGGGTTGCGGGTCGATCACAAGCACTTGCTTGGCGGTGGCGGCTTCATCGAAAGCCAGGAAAATGGGCGAGCCGGAATAGCGAATCGTTTCCCGTCCGCCCACGTTCTGCGGGCGATGAATGTGCCCTAACGCGGTGTAGGCAAAGCCCGCAAAGCAGTCTGCGCCTACGGCGGCTAGATTCCCAATGTGGATCTGGCGCTCGCTGCTAGCACTGGTGACGCCGATGGCCGTAAGGTGACCGGTGGCAATGATGGGGCGCTCCCCAGCGATGGCCTGCGCGGCGGCTAGCACGTTTTGATAATAGCTGCGAATGCCCTCTCGCATGGCACTCACTACTTCCTCATGCGTCTGCCCGGCTTGGGCGCTGCGCACATCCCGCTCCCGCAGGAACGGCACAGCACAGAGGACGGCATCGGGATACGCGATAACTGCCGCCGCGGGATCGCTCACTGCTGCGCCCTGCACGGTGATCCGTAGAGCCTGTAATAAGCCACGGGGCGCATCTAGGGTGGCGGGGGAATCATGATTCCCCCCCACGATCAAGGCTGCACAGCCCGTGGTGGAGAGCTGGGTGAGGAAGCCATAATATTGTGCGAGGGCGGACTGCGGTGGATTGGCGCTATCAAAAACATCCCCCGCTACGACTAGCAAGTCGATGGCATGAGACTGGATCAACGTGAGTAAATGATCCAGCCAGAGTTGGTGCTCGGCACTGCGATCATGGTCCACTAAACGCGCACCTAGATGCCAGTCAGCCGTGTGGAGGATCTTCATTCCCTTACTTCCGACCCCGCACGGTGGCCCATTTTCCTTTGATAATGGCGGGCTCAAAGGTGAGGCCAGCGGCGGTGCCCGCGTCCAGGCAGGACTGGAGTTGGGTGACTAAAATGCCACTGATGAGAATGGTGCCACCTAGTTTGGCCGCAGCGGAAATTTTCGGCAAGGCCGCAGTCAATACGTCGTGGAAAATGTTGGCGGCAATGAGGTCGTAGGTCCGGCTCGGCTGCCAATCGAGCACGTCTTGCTTGAAGAAATTGATCTTCCGCAGGCCATTCAGTTTGGTGTTCTTTTTACTGATGGTGACGGCGGCGGGATCATAGTCGCAGGCATCCACCGTGCCTGCGCCTAGCAGCTTGCCTGCGAGCGCTAAAATGCCCGTGCCGCAGCCCAGATCTAGCAAGTCCCAGGGCTCCCCCTTCTGGGCTGTCGCATAGTCCACCAGCAAGCGCAGGCAGGTGCTGGTGGTGGCATGGTCCCCGGTGCCAAAGGCCATTTCACCAGGAATGCAGAGCACGTGCTGGTTCGGTTGGGTGCGGCGGAGTTCCTCGGCTAGCGTTTCCGTATGGGCGATGATGAGTTTTCCCCTAACGTGAATGGGCTGTAAACTTTTCGCACTCACCGCCGCCCAGTTTTGCTGCTTCAGTTCGCGGATACTGCCGCCGAATTGCTTCTGAATCGCCTTGGCGTTGGTCTCCCGATGGCAGTAAACTTCCACGCGGATGCGCGTGCCGCCGGGGAGTTTGCTGATGACGAGATTGGTGTTAGCGGCGGCATGGAAACGCTCTTCCCAGGCGTCTTCCCATTTGGTGGAACTGAGTTTGGACCAGACGAACATAGTAGGCTAGGGAGTGGGGGCTGGGGTAAGTTTGCTTTGGAGGGAGGTGATCTCCGTGCGGATGGCGAGGATGAGGCCGTCGATGTATTTTTGGTAGGGGCCGCCAGAGCGTAATTTCTCGCGCGCGGGGAGGATATACTGGTCCAAGGCGCGTTGGCGGGCGGCTAGGCGCTGGATGGGATCGCCCGTTTGGTCGCCTTGGCGGATGAGGTGTTGGCCGTATTCAAAATGGAGGCGGCGGTTGGCTTGACCATATTTTAAAGCCCGGTTATACCATACCTCCGCCGTGGCGAAGTCCCCCTGCTGGCTAGCCGCAGTGCCGGCCATCATGGCGGCATACGGATGCTTGGGATAGTATGGGAAACCTTGGTCGAAGATCTCCAACGCGCGACGCAGAAAGCTCTGGGAAACCTTGGCATTCATGATCCGCTCTTGCTCGTTGTTCGGCTGGTAGTTTTGCTTCACGCGGGCGGATTCCACGACATTTAAATAGCCCAGGGAAAAGTAGGCCGGGAAATACGTGGGATCAGCCTCGATGGCGGCTTGCAGCGCAGCGGTGGAGGTAAAGTAATCTTCCTCTAGCCGGGCGCGTTCGCCTGCACTAGCCAGCCGCTCGGCCCGATACCAGTCTGGCCCATGGAGCCACAGCCAACCCGCTGCCACCACGCCCGTGATGATGAGTGGGGCCCGCAACCACAGCCCGCGGCGGGGCACCAACGGATCGCCTGTCTCATCCACTAAATGCTGCAGGGATTCCCGCCCCGGATTGGCTAGTAAGCCGAGCAGGATGGCTGCGATCATGGCATTGCTGCCGATGTGGAGATTGAAATCAAATACGCTATGCACCGTCAAGGCCACGATGCCGCCCAGCGCTCCTAGCGTGAGCGCGAGTCGGTCGTCCTTCCGATCTCCCTGCACCACGGCCTGCTCCTTGGACCGCCGCCAGAAGAACGCCGCGCCTGCACCCAGGTGCAGCAGCAGCACCAGCGCCCCTAACAGCCCACCCACGCCGCCGTAATCGCAGAGGAGTTGGGCGTAGTCATTGTGAGTCATGATGGCGTCGTTATCGAAGTCCGTATACCAGAGCCACTGCTCGTTGGTGAGATCCCGCGTGCGTCGTTCCTCATATTCAAAGGCCCGCCCGCCCTGGCCATCCACAGGCCGTTCTTGGAAAAGTTTATAGGCCGATTTGGCATACGTTAGCCGGGTCTCGAACTCGCTCTGCGAGACATACTCTCCGTAAGCCTGCTCATTCACCCGGTTGCGTTTTACCAGCGTAGCCGCCCCGCCAACGAGGACCGCCAGCACCACCACGCCCACCGTGCTGCCGAGCAAGAGGGTCTTTTTGATCGACTGCTGGCCGATGCGCAGGCGATTCAACCACCACAACGCGAGCACGAAACAAGTGCCGCCGATCAAGCACACCAACCCGGCCCGGCTGCCCGCCAACATGGCTCCATACAGCCCCACTCCATACATCGCTAAGGCCAGCAAGCGCCCGAATAGTCCCGCACGGCTGAGGAGAAAGAAGGCTAGTGCAGGCAGCGTGGTCAGCTCAATGAGGCCAGCGAGATGGTTTTCACTCACATAAAATCCAGTGGCCTCATGCGTAGGCACATTTCCCCGGCTCCAGTCTGTCCACCCAAGTGCTTCGCCTAACTGCGGCCAGGCTGCTGCGAGGCGGCCCTGCGGCAGCCATGCCGCCTGCCCCGGCGTCTGCTGCACGATACCCCAGAGCACATTGCCTAGCAATACCGCTAAGAGTAGCGCCAAGATCCAGCGTCGCTCCAGTGCGCGCTCGAATTGTCCCGCTACTAACGCATAAGAAATGAGCGCCACCGTGGCCATGACCATGTCCTGCCGAGCCAGAAAATGCACCTCACTGAGCGTCCCCCGCAGCATGATCCAGCCATAGAAAAGGAGCGTGATCCCGACGCACCACAGACTGACGCGCCCATGGAATCCCCGCGCTAATGCGAAGCCGCCCAGGCCCGCCACACACCCCAGCGCCAGTGCGCCCGGCCACAGCACCAGCAACTGCGAACTCCCGCCGAACGAGGCGAGCAACCACGCCAGAAGACTGATGAATAACAGAAGGAAAGAATAGATAGGTTTAGCAAACACGCGCGCAGTTTAACGATCTGCCCAGCGCGTTCAACCAATTAATCTCGGGCGCGGGGCTCGCGGGCGATGCTGCCCTCGGCCCCGATTGTGCTGACGAATGGGCCACCCGCGAGTGGGGCCACGCCTGTGAAGGCTACGTCTGGGACATCGGTCGATTTTCCGGCTAGCGGAAATTCTTTGCGCAGTGGGAAGTGCGGATAGCCGTCCCACATGAGGATGCGACGGAGGTCAGGATGATTGCTAAAGGTGATGCCCATCATGTCATAGACCTCGCGTTCGTGCCAATTTGCGGTGGGGTAGAGATCGCTGATGGTGGGGGTCTCGGTGGCGTCCTCTGCTAGGGGGAATTTCACCCGGAGGTGGCGCTTATCACTGAGGGAATAGAGTTCGTAAACCATTTCAAAACGAGGGTCTGTGCCCAGATGATCCACGCTGGAGATGTCCAGCAGCAAATCATACTGCAGCGTTTCCTGACAATGTTTCAGCAGGGCGTAAGCGGTCTCCTTGGTGGTGTGGACGGTGGTTTCCCCACGGAATTCTACGATGTTCGTAACGCCAGCGGGGAACTGCGTTTGGAGGGCTTGGGCGGAGGCGGCAGCGGTCATGCGGTAACAAGGGGGGAAAGTTAGGCGGGCACGATTTCGGGCTGCATCCGTTTCTGGGCTTTGAAGGATTGCTCGGTATCGATCTTCTTTTGCAAACGCATCAGCCCTTCTAGCAAGGCTTCCGGTCGTGGCGGGCAGCCGGAAATATAGACGTCCACGGGCAGCAGTTGGTCGATGCCTTGAAGGACCGCATAGCTGCGATACATGCCGCCGCTGGAAGCGCAGGCTCCCATGGCGATGCACCATTTCGGCTCGGGCATCTGATCCCACACGCGCTTTACGGCTAGCGCCATTTTATAAGTGACGGTGCCCGCCACGATCATGACATCCGCTTGGCGGGGGCTGAAACGCATCACCTCTGCGCCAAAGCGGGAGATGTCGAAGCGGCTTGAAGCCGTGGCCATCAGTTCAATGGCACAACAGGCCAGACCCATGGGCATGGGCCAGAGAGAGTTCTTGCGCATCCAATTGATGGCGGCATCTAACTTGGTGAAAATGATGTTGCCCTCGATCTTTGAATCGTAAGCGGCGTGGGTAAGAATCTGCGAAACGTTGTCCATAAAGTGGTGGGGAAAGGAACCGAATTGTGAGCCTAGGCACCGCCTCCAGCGGTGCAAGGAAGATTGTGAAATATTTCACAAAGCCGTCCCGAGCAGGCCGATTGCGAGCGCCGCCGGGCGCACGAACGGATCAGCTCGGCAAGTGAGCAGCGGCCTACGCTTTCCCCCAAGCATTGGAGCTGGTATAGCTCATTGTTGAAAATTTTGTAATTCGTTCATCTTCAATGACTTAGCGCTTAATATAGTTTCTTTTTTTGCTAAGCCACTTGGCTCAGAAACGTCATTATCCCAGCGTCAGGTCATGGCACTTCAGTGCCCACGGAGCTGCGGGGTTTTCACTCATGGGTGACAGGGTGTGGATTGGTCGCCAGGAGCCCGGCCACCACGCGTGACATATTACTCCGTAACATCCCCACCACCGTCCCCCGATCCACTTCCAGCGTCTGAATCTGTCCGTCCTTCACCTCCACCATTTCCCCGGGCTGGCCCAGGGTATCGCTTAATAATTCTTCTCCCACGAGCGTTCCAGAATCTTTGCTAAGCTGTTGAATCGTAACCGGTGAAACGCTGCTTTCCATAAAGATCGTCGGCACTTGCTTCCGTTTAATCAAGTCGATCACCCGCACCACCTCACTCAGCCCGGCCTCGCTAACCGTGGACACGCCTTGCACTCCTATGACTTCGATTCCGTAGGCTTCGCCAAAATAATGGAAGGCATCATGGCTCGTGACTAGCACCCGATTCCGATGCGGGAGTTGTCCCGCTTGGCGCTTCAGATCTTCATGCAGCGCTAGCAACTCCCGCTGCACCTGCACCCCGCGTCGCTCGAACACGGACGTCTGCGCGGGGAGCGCTTTCCCTAGCACTTTCACCACGCCCGGCACCACTTGCGCCCAGAGGCTAGCATCCCCCCAAAAGTGCGGATCTAGTTGACGCTCAGCGACTTTCAGCACTTTTTCCTCCGCCAATAGCGAGCCTAATCCGAGGATCAATTTATCCCTCGCCACGAACTGCTGGAAGATGTCCGTCATCTTCCCCTCCAGGTGCAGGCCAGAGTAAATGATGACCTTGGCGTGGTTTAGCTTGGTCATATCTTCCGGGCTGGGCTTATATAAATGCGGGTCCACGCCCGGCCCCATCAGCGGCTCTAACTCAAAGGAATCTCCGGCAATCTGCCGCACCAGATCCGTCACCATAGTCGTGGTGGTCACGATGATGGGCTTCTTCATCGTGCGCTCCTCGTCACGGCTCACACTCTGGGCTTTTTTACAACCCGCCAGCCCCAGGCCTAGCACTAAAGCTAGACGCATTATTCTTGAATTTGAAAACATGGGCGGGCATTAGGCTGGGCTAATTTAGTTCTCAAGAACTATTATGAGTTAGCGCCTCGGTAAGACCGTGGCGGAAAACACTGGTTAGGCAGCGTGAGTCAGGATTTCCGTCACTTGTGCAGGGGAGATGTCCCCGCGCTCGCCTAATGCAGTGAGGCCGCGCGCGGCCAGCCGCTGCGCCACGCGGGTGGCGGTGTCCGCTGGCGGCACGTAGGCGCTGAGCCGGGTGGGGATTCCCAGGCTCTCGAACCATGCACGCGTCTGCGCAATGGCCGCCTCCACGCGCTCCGCTGGCGTGCCTTCACGCAGGTCCCAGACGCGCTCGCCATACTGGAGGAGCTTGTCCCATTTCTGCTCCTGTTTCACCGTTAGCAGGCTGGGGACCACCACCGCTAAGGTCCGCGCATGGTCGATCCCATGCAGGGCAGTCAGCTCGTGGCCGATCATGTGGCTCGCCCAATCTTGCGGCACGCCCACAGACAGGATGCCGTTGAGCGCCATCGTCGTGGCCCACATCACATTGGCCCTAGCGGCGTAATCTTGCGGAGCGGCTAGCACCTTTGCGCCTTCTTCCACCAGCACCCGGAGAATGCTTTCTGCAAAGCGATCCTGCACCGCCGCGCCTACTGGATAGGTTAAATATTGCTCTAGCACATGCACGAAGGCATCTCCGATCCCGTTAGCGCTTTGCACCGTGGGCAGAGACATGGTGACGTTAGGATCAAGGATGGAAAAGATGGGAAACACCGCTGGGGCAATGAAATGCAGCTTTTCCTGCCACGCCCGACGGCTAATCACCGAGGCTGCATTGGCCTCACTGCCCGTGCCCGGCAGGGTCAGCACCGTGCCCAGCGGTAAAGCCGTCTGCACGCTGGCTCCATGGTCTTGCAAGATCGCCCACGGCTCCCCGTCATAACAGGCCGCCGCTGCGATAAACTTCGCCCCATCCAGCACCGAACCTCCGCCCACGGCTAGCAGGAAGACCGGCTTTTCCTGCCGCGCTAACGCCACCGCTGGCAGCAGGGTATCGTAATCAGGATTCGCCTCAATACCGCCAAACTCCACCACCCGATGCTGCGCCAGAGCCGCCCGCACTTGGCTATGCACGCCATTTTTAAAAATGGAGCCACCGCCATACAGCAGCAACACTGTGGCCTCCGCTGGCACTAACTGAGCCAAAGCAGAGATCTGTCCGGCTCCAAACAAGAGCTTCGTGGGATTGTGAAAGGTAAAATTATCCATGCCCCATCTAGTGAAGCGAACGCGCGTGCTGCAAGGGTAAAGATCTCAGGCCCGCTCAACAGCGCTCCTGCGTCTGCGCCCGCAAGGGTTTCCCTAACGGAGAATAAACGATCTGCTCCTTCCGCAGCACCGTCGTAATGCGCGCAAAGGGAGCGCACGATGCATGGTATTCCGCCAGGACCTTCGGGCTGAGCGGTCCAGCGCAGAGCCGCTGCCCAGCGCGCTCATCCGGCACAGCCACCACGACGACGGGGCGGGCCGCTAGCGCGGAAAGTTGGCGCTGCACGGCGTCTAGATCTACCAGTTCACCCAGGATTTTTACCAGGGCATCACTTCGGCCTAACCAGTGCAGGGTTCGCCCGCTGAGCGCCATGCGATCATTGGTCGTAAACCATCCGTCCCGCGTCAGAGGCTGCCAAACGCCCTCCCGCCAAGCGTCGATGGCTAGGGCCGGGCCGCTGATTTCCAGACCGTCACTAGCTGCTAAGCGTGCCTGCCAGCCCGCCAGCAGCGTCAGCTTTCCCCCCTGCTCCGTGGCCACCTGCGAGCCCGCTTCCGTTAGGCCGTAGCTCTCCCGCAGGGGCCAGCCTAACGCGTTAGCATTTTCCCGCAGCGCCAGCGGTAAATGGCCGCCACCCACGATCACTGCGCGCAGCCCAGCCGGGGCGTGCAGCCCTGCGGCCACCAGATCATAGACCTGCGTGGGCACCAGCGAAGTCAGCGTGACGCGATGCTCTGCAAGCTGCGCGTGAAACGCTGCGGGATTCCATTTTCCCGTCAATTCCCGCAGCCCGCAACCCGCCAGTCGCGCGCGCGCCACCACGCCACAGCCGCCTACATGAAACAACGGCAAGGCCCGCAACCAGACATCCGCAGGCGTCGTTTCCAGAGCCTCATTGACCATGGCCGCCGAGGCTAGCAACGTGCCCGTAGTGTGCCGAATCCATACCGGTGGCCCCGTGGAGCCGGACGTGGCGAAGCAGCGGCCCTCCGCTGGCACCACCCTAGGCGCGGCTAGCGCGCACTGCGGATTCCCCATCAGCACGGGGGGGCCGGGCTCCCAGAAATCTGCGGGCAGGTGGAGCGTGGTTAGGATGCGGAAAGGCGTTGCCATGGGAGGAGATCAAGTTCTGCCGCGAATCCCAAGCCGGGCCCCGAAGGAGCCTGCAAGGCCGGACCGATGCTATGGAGTTGGGAAAAAAAGGCATCGGGGACAAAGAGCCGATGGGTGAGCCAGCCGCCCACTTCCGCGTTCCGCGCATGAGCGGCACAGGCCGCCGCATAGAGTTGGCCGATGGCGTGATCCATGTTAGAGGTAATGATCGTGCGGGCCGCTGCCGGAGCGGCGGGCGTGGTGGCGGGTTTCCAAATGCCCACGGCAACAGGCGCAGACGGCAGGCCACGATCCAGCGCTAACGTGAGTCCAGTTTCCGCTTCCGCCTGAGCCCAGGCCCCCGCAGCGTAAGGGAAGGGATCTTCGATAAAATCAATCTGCGCTTTTACCGCTGGGCTCAGCGCAGTTGCGAACTCGCGGAAAGTTGCCGGATCTAACGCCTGATTGAAATCCAGCCGCAGCGTGAATCCGGCCTCCCGTAAGGTTTCTAGCCGCTGCGGTAAGGCGGAATCCCCCCGGCCAGCTTTTAATTTTAAATGGGTAAAGCCTGCGGCCCGCAGTTCGGCAATTTCCGCTGGGGTGGGGGCGTGGGCTAACGTGGCGTGGCTAGCGGGGATGCTCACGCCCGCCCAGAGGCTCACGCCCGCCCGCCGCGCGGCCCCATCCCAGCGGCAACAGTCCAAGGCGCGCGCCACCAGCGGCGTCACGTGGCCGCGCGCCAGATGGGCCAGATGCTCATCCAGCGGGCGATCTCCTAACGACACCCATGGCTGCACGCAGCCCACGCCATCCTCATGGCGCAGCAGCACGCCGTCCACGTGCAGGTTGGTTTCCTGACTGTTCAGCGGCTGCACGGTGTGCAAACGATAGGGGGCCAGGTAGATCATGCGCGGGCAGCCAGGAAAAAGAGCACGGTAAAGAGCACCAACTGCGCAGCGGCTAGGGCCAGAAAACGATTGTAGGCCCGGGACGGCGGCGTGCGCCATACCAGCGCGCTAATCATCACACCTAACGCCAGCCCAGGCAGCGGCCACCACGCCAGCGGACCAGTCCACAGGGCCACGCCTAACAAGGGCGGCAGCACGCAGAGCAGCGTAATCTCCACGCGGCTAAACGTCACGCCCCAGCGCACCGCCAGCGTGCGCTTCTGGCTCCGCGCATCCTCGGCTACATCTCGGAGATTATTCAACGCAATCAATACCGTGCTCAGCATCCCCACTTGCAATCCCGCCCCCACGCTGAGCGCGTACCACTGTCCAGACTGCACGAAAACGGTGCCACTCACTGCGATTAAACCAAAAAAAAGCAGCACAAAAAAATCCCCTAACCCACGATAAGCTAACGGCCACGGCCCGCCCGTATAACCAAAGCAAAAATACAAACTGGGCAGCCCGATGGCCAACATCCACCAACCCCGCGCCCACACTAACGGTAGCGCCCACGCCACCGCCACTAGCATGGCGAGCGCGCCCGCGCCATACATGGCCCGCGGGGAAGTCAGGCCAGCGGAGGTGGTGCGCGTAGGACCTAAGCGCTGGGCGGTATCCGCACCTTTCTCCGCATCAATGGCGTCATTGAAAAAATTTGTCGCCACTTGGATGGCCACCGTGCTGGCGAGCGTGCAGAGCGCCAGCCACCAGGAAATGTGACCGGTTAGTTTCTCCGCCAAAGCCGTGCCCACCACCACCGGAGCGACGGCGGCAGGCAGAGTCTTCGGGCGGGCGGCTAGGATCCAGGCGTTCATGGTGGCTAGGATGCAGTGGGGCGCAGGCATTTCAAGTCAGGCTTTAGCTACGGCCGCCCGCACCTAGCCGGAAAATGCTTAAGATCTCTAAACAAATCTCGTTGCCCTGGCCCGGCTCTCGGCTACACTTGGCGTTCATCTTTTCCCGTTTCCTTATCCTATGCAGCCTGCACCCCGTCGTCCCCGCCGTGTTCAAGACGCTCCCTCCGCCACTCACGAGCGGCGGCCGCTCACAGATTTTACAGGCATCTTCCTCATTGGGTTAGGGGCGCTGCTGTTCCTGGCGCTCATTTCCTATTCCCCGGATGATTTACCGGCATGGATGCGGTGGAGTCGCCTGCCCTCAGGCGTGGCGGAATGTGGGAATGTGATGGGCCCCGCCGGAGCTGTGGTGGCTGGTTATGCGATATTTACCTTGGGCGGGGCCGCGTTCTTTTTACCCATCGGGCTGATCTGGTTTGGCATCGCCAAGATCCTGATGCGGCTGCGCCTCACGTGGCCCCCATTTCCCGGATTCTTCCTGCTGTTAGGCGCATTGGCCACGCTGCTCGCGATGCAGAAATTTGGGCTGACCGACTGGGATGCGCGCTTTCAAATTCTGGGTGCGGGTGGGGGCGTGGGCTACATCGGAGCAGAGATGGCGGATCGGACGATTGGGCGTTTTGCGGCGGCAGTGCTGATGCTGATGGGGGTACTGACCGGCGGCATCATGATGTTTGGGCTGCGGCCCATGCAAGCGCTGCACCTGGCCCAAGGCTGGATCGACGACTGGCGGGAGCAGCGCATCCTGGCTCGGAAATATGCCGCTGCCGAAGACCTAGCCGAAGAAAAGGCCGCGCTGGATTATCAACGCCAACAAGCACGCGAAGACCGCCTAACCCGTCCGCCCCGGCGGCGTGGAGCCACAGGAAATGACTACATCATCCCTGGCAGTGAAGTGGCAGCGGCGTTAGGCACGCCGGAGTTAGGATTGGATTTGGATTCCGGTGCGGAGGAGTTGGCCGCCTTTGGCGAACCAGCCGTGCAGGCCGTGTTAGCGGGGCCGGAGATCATCGATGGCACCGCCCGCAAGTCCGAGGGCGAGAACTCCGCCGCTGCGCGAAAAATGTCCCTAGCCGAATGGCGATCCCAGCGGCAAAAGCCGAAATCTCCGGCCAGTCCCACTGCGGTGCCTTCCGGCATGGCCAGCGCCCTCACGCCGCTCAGTGAGGCCTACAAAAACTACGAACTCCCGGACCTGGACCTACTCCATTGGGACGATGAAGCGGACCGCAAGCCCGCCGACAAAGGCCTGCTCCTAGCCACGCAGCAGACGATCATCCGCACGCTGGGCAGCTTTGGCGTGGCGGTCACGCCAGGCACGATTACGCGTGGTCCCAGCATTACCCGCTATGAAATTTACCCTACGGATGGCCTGCGTGTGGCTAAGATCGTGACCCTGGAGCCAGACTTGGCGCGCGCCACCAAGGCTGAATTTATCAACATCCTGGCCCCCATCCCCGGCAAGGACACCGTGGGCATTGAGATTGCCAATGCGGATAAAGTGGCCGTGCCGCTGCGCGAGCTTTTGGAAGATCCCAAATTCCACAAAGGCAAAGCGCGGCTGCCCCTGGCGTTAGGAAAAGATGTCTATGGCGAGACGATCATTGCCGACCTAGCCGCGATGCCGCACTTGCTCGTGGCCGGGGCCACAGGCTCTGGGAAATCTGTGTGTATCAACTCCATCATCGCCAGCCTGCTCTTCCAGTTCGGGCCAGACCAACTGCGCTTCATCATGGTGGACCCCAAGGTGGTGGAAATGCAAAATTTCAACGACCTGCCGCACCTCATCGTGCCCGTGGTCACGGACCCCAAAAAAGTGCTCGCGGCACTGAAATGGGTGGTCAATGAGATGGATCATCGCTACCGGATCTTTGCGAAGGAAGGCGTGCGGAATTTTGAAGGATTCAATAGCCGTAAACGCAAGACCGCCGCCTCTGCTGCGGCCCCGGTGACGGCTCCCAAGCGGGGCCGGAGTCGCCCGGTGGTGCCGAATCCACTGGAGCCAGAGTTGCCGCTCTTCGATGCCCTGCCGCCGGAAATGGAGGGGGACGAGCCGCCGTTAGTGGTGGTCAATGAGTCCACGCCATTTACCAAACACGCCGTGCGCCTGGGTGGTGAGGAAGACCCGTTTGCTTCGATTGATGACTCTGAACTGGAGAACCGTGCGAAGTTTGCCGCTGAGTTAGGCGTGGATGTGCAGGACTATTATGAGGACGAAGAGGAGGACTTCATCCCCCAAGAAGACGTGGTGCCAGACACCGTGCCGTATATCGTGGTCATTATTGACGAGTTAGCGGACCTCATGCAGACGGCCTCGGCAGATGTGGAAAATTTGATTGCCCGCATCACCCAGAAAGCGCGCGCGGCAGGCATCCACCTCATCGTCGCCACGCAAACGCCGCGTGCCAGTGTCATCACGGGCGTGATCAAAGCCAACATCCCTAGCCGCATTGCTTTCCAGGTCAGTAGCGGCCTGGACTCCCGCGTCATTTTAGATACCAACGGAGCGGAGAAGCTGGTGGGGAAAGGGGATATGCTCTATTTACCGCCGGGCTCGGCTAAGCACACGCGCGTGCAGGGGGCCTTCATTAACGATGAGGAAATGGAAGCGCTGGTGGCACATTGCAAAGCCCAGGGCAAGCCGATGTATGATGCCGCCGTGCAAGCCAGCATCCGTGAGGCCGCAGACGATGAAGAGGAAGCAATCCCCGAAGAACTAGCCGCCGATGACGAGGAACTGCTAGAGAAATGCATCCAAGTCATCATCCAAGAAAACATTGCCAGCACCAGCCGTCTGCAACGTCGCCTGAAATTAGGCTACACCCGGGCCGCCCGTATGATGGACATCCTGGAAAAGCGCGGATTGGTAGGCCCTGGAGAAGGGGCCAAACCTCGGGAGATCCTGATTAATCCAGACGAATACGCGGACTGAGTTCGGCCTAAGAATCTATCCGGTGAACAGCCATAATCACGAGAGTGCTGGAGTCTGGCGTTGATGGATCCAGTTTAGGAGCGTGGTTTTAGGCTTGGGGGTTGT
>JAYVOP010000240.1:0-4956 GCA_043757865.1 Verrucomicrobiales bacterium
AGGACTTTTTTCACCCGGGGCGTGTAAGGAATGTTGCCTGCCATCTTAGATTCTTGGCCGGAGCCCACGTGCTTTTCCACTTCCATGCGCACCGTTTCCAGGTCCAGGCCCAGCTTCTGGAGCACATTCACGGCCACGCCTTGGCCCAGCTTGATGAGCCCCAATAGCAGGTGCTCTGTGCCCACATAGTTGTGGTTAAAGCGGTCTGCTTCCTTGCGGGCTAGGGCCAGGACTTGTTGGGCGCGGGGGGTAAAGTTATTCATGGGGTAAAGATTGGGGGATGGTCGGGGAAAAGGGGGAGCGAGCGGGATGGTCTGGCTAGAAAAGCGATGGGGAGTCTAAAACTATAAATCTCAGATGCAAGAGGCTGCGGACACGTTTTGGTTTTTGTTCTAGCGCTGCCGAGCAGCAGAATTGTGAGGAAATTTATGGGAGATGGACCGAGCCGGTAGAATTCGTTTTGCCCTAGATCGCCAGTCTCACCGTTTCCCCTCATTCCATGACTAGAACTGCTCTTTCCAGCGTGCCCGAGCCCAGCTGGGCGTTGCTGCGGGGGAAAGTTCGTTCCTCGTCGTCAGCCCCTGAAACGTCGTCATTTCCGCACCACCGCTACTCGGGCGCTCAGCGCCCCGAACGTGCCTGGAGCCATGGCGGGCACCTCTGTCAACGGGGGGTGCCTGCCAGCATCAGCCTCGCTGCCATCTTGCATTTCCCCAAATGCTGGCCACGGTGGGCGCATGTCTGTTCCCCAAACTACCATTGGCATTGCCTACGATTATGACCAAACGCTGAGTCCCACCTACATGCAGGATGAGGTGCTTTTTCCCGCCTTTGGCATTAACTCCAGCGCGTTTTGGAAGAAGTGTCAGCAACTGACGCGGGATGATGGCTGGGAGAGTGAGTTGGCTTATCTAAAGACGCTGTTGGATTACCTGGACATTGATCCGCCGACGAATGAGGACTTGGAGCGGCTAGGCCAAGATCTGAAATTTTACAAAGGGTTGCCGGAAATGTTCGATGAGCTGGAGGGCGTGCTGACGGATACCCACCGCGCCATGGGCATCACCATTGAGCACTACATCATTTCCAGTGGCATGAAGGCGCTGATCGATGGCAGCCGCTTGAAGCCTTATGTAAAGGCGGTCTTCGGCTGTGAGTTCGCCACGGATGCCAGGGGCCGCATCAGTTTTCCTAAGCGCGTCATCAGCCACACGCAGAAGACGCAGTATCTCTTCCGCATCAATAAGGGGCTGTTAGACTTGAACGAGGATGTGAATGACCACATGCCTGCCGACCTGCGCAGGATCCCTTTTCCTAATATGATCTACCTCGGAGATGGCCCCACGGATGTGCCTTGTTTCACGGTGATGAAGCAATTCGGCGGCCATGCCATAGCCGTTTATAACCCGGATGATAACTCCCGGAATAGCTTTCGGAAATGCTACCAACTAGCCACCCACGCACAGCGCGTGAAGCACATTGCACCTAGTGATTTCCGGCCAGGGAGTCATGTGCGGATGTTGCTAGAGGAAATGGTGCGGGAGATTGCGGACCGCATCGTGCGGACGCGGAAGGAAGAGATTCACGATGGCACGGTGGGCGCGCCTAAGCATTGATTCGGCCCAATGTTATACGAACTCTGGGATAGCCTAGCCACGGCCAATGGTTCCGCGGAAGCCGTGGTGAATACCGCTACAGGTCAGGTCTGGACGTTCCGGGAATTGTGGGCAGTGGCAGATGAAATCGACCACCCTGGCATGCCCCTGGTGCTAGGAAATGGCGCGGGGGTGGACTTTCTCATCCAAGTCCTCCAGGCCTGGAAATTTGAACTCCCCCTCTGCTGCGGTCCGGCTGTGAAGCCGAGGCCCGCGTGGCTCACCGAGCACGAAACGGCTCTGCTGCGCCCGGCGGATGACGCCACGTGGATCGCTTTTACCGAGCCGCAGATCCTCTCGGAGGTGGACCAGATCGTGGAAACGATGGGACTGCGGGCGGACTGGCCTAACGTGGGCGTGATTTCCCTAACGCACAGTTATGGCTTTGGAAATTTAGTCTTGCCGCTGCTCTTGCATGGCATCCCGCTGCGGCTCGCCAGCCCGGCGGGCTTAGCACAGGCCTTGCACGGGCAGTCTGCCGTGACCTTGCCAGCCGTGCCTGCACTGTGGGAGGCTTGGCTAGCGGAGGGGCTCGTTTCAGCGATCATTCGACGCGCTATTTCCACAGGGCCACCGCTGAGCCTAGCACTGGAGCACGCACTCCATGCAGCAGGTGTGAAGGGGCATCATTTCTCCGGTAATCCCGCGTGTGGCGGCATCACCTATGACCGCACGGAGGCTCCGCGGAGCACCTCGCAGCTCATCGGCACGGCTCTGGAGGGCGTCACCCTAACGCAGGATGCGGCGGGCCTTCTCGTGGTCACCAGTCCGGCGGTGGGCATGGTTTACGGAGCACAGCCCCTCGATGGCCAGATGGGAACCAGGACCACAGAACTCCGTGTGACAATGCGGCCAAAGGGCGAAATTCTCTTGGCCTGATGGTTTGGTAATCCTGGAATTACCAGCACCGCCCTCCATATTTGAAAATAATTGCAATTTTTAGAATGCAAATTCTGGAGCGGCTGCCTAGAATGTCGGCACCTCTGACCTGACTTATTTGAAGACCAACATGTCCCCTAACCCGTTTCAAGCCGACATTTTCCCCGATGGCCTCCCGCTCCATGAGACAGCCGCTGTGCTGCATCCTGGCGCGCTGGATGATTTGCAGGCGCTGCTGCATCAGATCTCCCTGCGCCCGCTGCACGATGCGCCACTGGAGGGCACCGTCTGTCTGTTGAAGGCCCCGCGCGCGGGCTATGGGAAGTCCCATTTATTAGCCTTATTGGCGCAGCGGTTAGGGGATCAGGCGCAGATCCTGGCCCCGCAGCTCGCACCGGATGGTCGGCTGACATGGGCGGCCCTTTACCAGAACACGTTAGCGCAATGGCATCGGCAGCGGACTAGTAATGGCCGCATGACGAAGCTGGACGAATTGACGCGCCAGCTTTTCGGACTGATCAACGCGGAGCTGATCCGCGAGTCGCGCGTGCCGTGTGCGAACCCCGCTGCAGCCATTCAAGCGCTGCGGCAACGGCCCACGGAACTATTCGATCTCCAAGATGCACGGCAGGCGGTGGGCCGTTGGTTCATGGATCATTTTGAGCGACTGTTGCCCGTGACCAGTGCGGCACTAGCAAATTTTACCGGATGCAGCCAAGAGGCCTGCGTCACGTGGCTGCGCGGGCTCTGCGCTTATGCGCAAGGGGCCAACGATGGGGAGGTGCTGCGCTTTGAGCAGTTGAGCTGGAACCTGCAACAAGGCAATAGCCAAGGCCTAGTGGCGGGCGGGATGCAGATCCTAACGGCTCCGGCATTGAATGAATCGTTCTACCAAGCGCGCCTCACAGAGCTGCTGCGGTTGGCCTCGCAGGTCACCCCGTTGGTGTTAGTGTTTGATCATTTAGATGGCGTGCATGGCGAGGGAGCAGCCACCATGCAGGTGGCGCGCACGTTGGCGGAATTCCGGAGCGCCCTGCCGCGCGCGCTCATCATTCTCAGCGTGAACCAAGACTTGTGGTCTGGGAGCTTTCAGAAATTTCTCCCCAGTGCCTTGGAAGATCGCCTTACCAGCGAGCGCATTGTGCTGCGGGATCTCACGGCGGAGCAAGGCCTGCGGCTGTTGGAGCATCGCTTACAGCAGGCCGGGATTGCACATGGCGAGGGGGCGGCGTTTCTCACTGCGGTGCAGTTGCCCCAGTGGTTCGCGCGCGAGCCTAGTCGTCTGGCCTCTGCGCGCAGCCTGCTGCGGCACGCGGCCCGGGCGTGGGAAGAATGGCGGGGTCGCGCGCAGCCCAGTGCGGTGGAGGTTTCATCTGAATTGCCAGACCCTGTGGAAACCTTGCCCTCCTTGCCCGCTGGCTTGCCATTGACGAATGGCACTTCCTTTCAGCAGTTGAAATTGATGTTAGAAAAACTCCGGCTGGAGCGCATCGCTAATGGCAAAGCGCCCATGCAAATCTCTGAATCGGGAGCCATCTATCACGAGCCGGAGCCGCCTGCGGGCGTCACTACCTTGGCGACAGATCCGCTTTCTATCGAGGCGGAGTTTTTCCAACTCCGCCAGCGCCTGCTCGGGGCCACGCCGCTGCGGATTGATCCCGACCTCTTTGGCCATCTGTTAGACACGGGCGGGAAACGCCTAGCCGTCGTCAGCCCTAGCCACATTCCCGTGCCTGGTTCCGCCGGACCTGGGGCGCTGCTGTGGCACACGCCCAACGGAGAGATCCTCTTCGGCTCGGAGCCCGCGCAGGACCATGCTTACTGGCAAGCATTGCTGGCCCATGTCCGCACCCGGCAGGAAAATGGCCACTCCCACCTAGCCATCTTTTCCTCCAGCCAAGAGCCCACCGACCTCCAGCCCTGGCTCACTTCAGAGGAACTCCATGCCCCCACGCCCCCGCCATTCCTCGACATCGTCAGCCTCGATGCCCCGACCCTAGCCACTCTCTACGCCGCCGACGAACTCCTCCACGCCAGCGAGCACGCGCCCCAGCCCACCCACCCCCTAGACGAAGTCTTCACCACCATGGCCCCCCACCTAGACAGCTTCTGGAAACGCCTCCTGCGCCCACTGCCACAAGGAAATTGACTTGCACCACAGGGTGCGTTGAGGGGGTGCGACCTAGATGTTAGGTCTGTAAATTATTTTCAACGAGACCACGATTGTTTTTGTCAGAAGCGGCGTAAAAAAATATACCGCTAACGATCCAGTCATTTCTTGCTCGCTCTGCTCCACTCTTGATTCCAGCCAAAATAATGCACCCCCGCACTCACCAGCTCACCAGCTCACCAGCTCACCAGCTCACCAGCTCACCAGCTCACCAGCTCACCAGCTCACCAGCTCACCAGCTCACCAGCTCAC
>JAYVOP010000241.1:0-4955 GCA_043757865.1 Verrucomicrobiales bacterium
ATCTCTGCGGATGCCAAGTATCTGGAACTCACCGTGGACAGCATCAGCAGCTTCTCCAATGGATCGCTCTTCGACCTCCATGCCATTGAACTCACCCCCAGTGCCCCCCCGCCATGATTCACCGTGCTTTGCTCTGCGGGCTGTTGCTCGCGCTCGTTTCCCCACCCGCCCAAGCAGAGGAGGACCGAGCACTGGCGGCTCTCAATGCTCAATTTACCGCTGCCAAGAAGGCTGCGGAAGCCGTCTCGCTAGCCATCTATGCTGACCAGTTAGAGCTGCTACGGAAGAGTCTGGATGCCAAGGAAGAAACCGGGGCCGCAGAGCAGGTAGCGGCGGAACTCAAGACGGTGCAAAGCAAGCTGAAGGCCCTGGCACCCAAGCCTCCGGCGGCCCGCCCGGCTCCCGCCAAGTAAATTTCTCACGAATGGACCTCGCCTATCCGGCCCGCCTGCTATCAGACCTGCATCTGGGCCACGAGGTGAGCACGATTCAGTCTGCGGGCCAACTCGCGCCCCTGCTGGAGGGCATCCGCACGCTGATCCTGAATGGGGATACGCACGAGGCGCGGTTGCCGAGCTTTACCGCCCGCAGCACGCAGCTGCTCGCGGAGCTGCAAGCCATGGCCGCCGCGCGCGGCATCACGCTGGTCATGCTGAACGGGAATCACGATCCTAGCTCCTGGCCGCACGATGCGCTGGACCTGGCCGGGGGGAAGGTATTCGTCACCCACGGCCATGTGCTCTTAAATATGGTGAGCCCCTGGAGCGCTAAACTGCGCCACTGCCGCCCGGCCATGCAGGCGATTGCAGATGAATATAGCGCGGCAGATCTGGAGCAGTTGGAGTGCCAATTCGAGCGCACCCGCCGCTGGAGCGAGGCCATGATCGCCACGGAAGTCCGCCAGCACGGCACCGGACCATTTGCCAAACTCGCCATGGCTTGGCGGGAACTCTGGCCGCCCTCCCGCCCGTGGAACGTGGCCAAGGTCTGGGCCACGCTGCCGGGGATCGCCAGCCGCTTTGCACGGAAATTCCGCCCGCAGTGCCAAGTCATGCTCTTCGGTCACACCCACCGGGCGGCGTGGTGGCGGCGGGATGGCCGCCTGCTGGTGAATACCGGGGGCTTCGTCAGCTTTGCCAGTCCGCTAGCCGTCGATTTCCCAGATGCCCACCACCTCACCCTCCGCCGCATCCGCCGCACCAGCAGCGGCTTCCAGCTCGGCCCGCCGGAGGTGGAACAGCGGCTAGCGAAGGGAGGATGAGCGGGCGCGCTCCGGGCCACCGGGAAAGTTTACCATTGCTTCATCCCATTCTCCGATTATCACGGGCTTGACGCGAAAGGGATCATATTTACGATCCGCGTTGCTTGACCTAGACCACACCGCTTTCACGCACTTACTAATCTTTCACCGGGACACTGCCTTGGACCTTAAAGAAATTCGCCAGATCATCGAAATGATGAAACGCCACGACCTCTCGCTCTTTCACATGGAGCGGGACGGCATGAAGATCAAACTCAAGAAAGGTGTCGATTACGAAGCCTTCCTGAATAACTACCAAGCCAATGCCGGCCCTGCCTCAGCGGCCCCGCAGGCTGCGCCCGCCCCTACGCTGTTGGCCGCCAGCGCTCCTCCGACGGAGGTCCACGATGCGGAGGCACCCCCGCCGGGCACGGGGAAATTCATCCCCTCTCCCATGGTCGGCACCTTCTACCGCAGCGCTAGTCCAGGGGATGCGCCCTTTGTTAAAGAGGGCGACCGCGTGGAAGAAGGCAAGCTCATCTGCATCATCGAAGCCATGAAAGTGATGAACGAAATCAAGGCCGAGACCTCCGGCACCATCGTCCGTGTGGTGGCCAATGACGGCACCCCAGTGCAATACGATCAACCACTCTTCGAGATCAAATAACGCTCTCGCCATGGTGCGCGCGTGAGCGGAATCCGGCCTGCCACCGGCTTCCCACGCGGTTTCCCTCCCATTTCCGGCATCCCTACTAGTTCATGTTTAAAAAGATCCTCATCGCCAATCGCGGAGAAATTGCTCTGCGGGTCATCCGCGCCTGTAAAGAGTTAGGCGTGGGCACCGTTGCCGTCTATTCCAAGGCGGATGCCAAGTCCATGCACGTGCTGCTCGCAGACGACGCCATCTGCATTGGCGAAGGCCCGAGCAATCAGAGCTACCTCATGATCGACCGCATCATCAGTGCGGCGGAGATCGCCAACGTGGACGCCATCCACCCTGGCTACGGCTTCCTCAGCGAGAACGCGAAGTTCGCCCGCATCTGCGAAAGCTGTAAGATCAAATTCATCGGCCCCAGCGCGGACGTCATCGAAATGATGGGGGATAAAAACCGCGCCCGCGCCACCGCCAAGAAATTTAAAGTCCCCATCACCCCCGGCTCCGACGGCGTGGTGGCCACGGAAAAGGAAGCGCAAGAGTGGGCCGCTAAAATCGGCTATCCCATCATGGTCAAAGCCAGCAACGGCGGCGGTGGACGCGGCATGAGACCTGTGCATAACGAGGCCACGCTGCTCAGTTCCTTTGCCGCCGCTAAGGCCGAGGCCGAGAAATGCTTTGGCAATGGCGATATGTATATGGAGAAGCTGGTGGAGAATCCCCACCACATCGAAATCCAGATCATGGGCGACTCCAAAGGCAACGTCGTCCACCTAGGCGAGCGCGATTGCAGCCTGCAACGCCGCAACCAAAAGATCATCGAGGAATGCCCCTCACCCTTCATCAGCGACCGCCTCCGCAAGAAGATGGGAGCCGCCGCCGTGAAGCTCTGTGAAGAGATCGGCTATGTGAATGCTGGCACCATCGAGTTCCTCGTGGATGATAAGGAGAACTACTACTTCATGGAAATGAACACCCGCATCCAGGTGGAGCATCCCGTGACCGAAGAAGTCTATGATTGTGACCTCATCAAAGAGCAAATCCGCATAGCCGCAGGTGAGTTGCTCTCCCCGCACGTCAAGCGCAACGAGCCCCGCCGCCACTCCATCGAGTGCCGGATTAACGCGGAAGATCCCTACAACAACTTCGCCCCCAGCCCTGGGCGCATCAAAAATTTCTACGCCCCCGGTGGCCGCGGCGTCCGCGTAGATTCGCATATCTATAGCGGCTATTCCGTGCCGCCGTATTATGATAGCATGATCGCTAAACTCATCGTTAGCGGAGCCACCCGGGAGATCGCCATCGCCCGGATGCAACGCGCCCTCAGCGAGTTCCTGGTGGAAGGCATCAAGACCACCATCCCCTTCCAGCAAGCCATCCTGGACAACTCCGATTTCAAAAGCGGCAAGTATAACATCGGCTGGGTAGAGCAGTTCCTGAACAAAATGCAGAAGGAACTCAAAAAGGAATCCCGTTAGCTCAGAGTAAAGGGGACATTCGGAGGTGGCAATACATTCGCGACAAGGAAGCCACCTCCCACATGCAGTGGGAGCGGGACACTGTGCTGGACGAGGTGCTGCTGAAGAACGGCTTCATGCTGGACTACACGCTGACCAAGCGCCCCGAGTTCACCAGAACAAGGTCTTTCTCGCCAAAGACGCCCACAAGGAAAGCCTGCTCTGCCTGGACCAAAACCTGGACGCTGTTGTGATACCAGTGGGTGTAGGCGTTATTTTCAAACATGAACTCCACTGCACCACCCCAAACCTGAGCGCCACTTTTACAGAATAAAAATTGCGCAGCCGAAATAGGGCTGGAAACGCATGCAGCCGATGGAGCGCGGCCAGTAATCTCTCCAAGAAATCTAAAGTTATCCGTTCACTCACCCCGCCACAGTGGATTAAATAAGCTGACAAGTCCTCCCCCTCGTCCAGCGCCAAGGTGCAAAATGCCAACCCGTCGAGCCGTCCATGACGCAGAACGCGGGGCACGAAATCTCATCAAGCCAGCTAACAATTCCAACCCAAACCAAGCTTGCGATTGCTCCGTCGTCCACCCCTCACTCCTCGTAATGATCTGTAACTCAACGAGTTGCGTAGATTTATAATCGAATGCCAGGCAGGCCAATGCCCTTTCCCCCATCGGAAACTCCAAGGGGTTTCCAACAGCGTCTTGGGAGATAAAAAATGTCTCAGTGAGCGATTAGTTTTTCATGGGAGTATGGCCAAATTTCTGCAGATAATGCACCACAGATGGCCACAATGTTTTAAGACTGCCCTCGTAAAAATGCAATATAATTTTGCTATTTTATCGAAATTTCTATAATTAAAGAATTTCGAATTACGAAAATGATGTGAGGGGTGTATTCACCATAATCTATTGGGTTTACGGATGAAACAAAAGCGGCCCAACCTCGACAGTTGAGCCACTTTGCAAAGTAATCTTTGGCTTGCCTAGCAGCCACATCCACTACCACCGCCACCGCAGCATCCCCCACCCTGCCGAACGATCTCGCTCTCGGAAGGAATCCGCCCGAGTTCCAAGGTCTTTTCAACATAAGCGACGATCCGGTCCTCAACCTCTTGCAAACTCGCGCGGGCCGCAGAAAACTGCTGCACTCGGGCATCCGCAAAGGCCATATTCCGTAGGCGCTCGAAGGTCTGGATGTCGTCTGGAGACAATTCCTCGCCCTGATTTTGTTTGGCGTGGAGCTCCTCGCCCTTCTGGGCCACGGCAGAATAAATTTCGCGCGCATCATCATCTTCCAAGAAAGCTTCTACTTGCTCACGGGAAGATTGGACTCGGAGGTCATCAAGGATGGCTTGGCACAATTCCTGGATTTTGAGGTCCAAGGATGGCTTACGAATGTCGGGGTTACTAGGGTCAATGATTAACATAATCACCTATCTTACGCAGAAATTGGCCGAGTGCATTAAAGATTTTCAGGGATTTATCTGTCAATCGGCCCTGAAACCTCATTTTCTTTTCATATTTGATAATACCCCCGGAATCGCAACTGAAATTTGAAAAAATATCTTGCACGAGCGGCATTCGATGTTA
>JAYVOP010000242.1:0-18757 GCA_043757865.1 Verrucomicrobiales bacterium
TGGGATCATGGAGACTCGCGGGATGTCTTTTTGCTGGTGGATTACCCTGGCTATGGCGAGTGCGCGGGCTCGCCTACTCCCGGTCACATTCAGGAAAACATGGCCGCCGTGGTGCCCGCCGCCGCCCGCGCGTTGGGCCTCACGTTGGAGCAAGTGCGCCCGAAGTTGCGGGTCTTCGGGCATAGCTTGGGCTGTGCGGCGGTGTTGCTAGGCGCGCGGGAGTTTGGAGTGCATCGGGGCGTGCTCTTGGCCCCCTTTACCAGCACTATGGACATGGCCCAGGTGGTGCTCCATTTACCGTTAGGGTCAGTCGTCTGGCATCGTTTCAATAATGTGGCTAGGCTCACGGAGTTAGCCACGGGAGAGGGAAAAATGATCCTTTTCCATGGAACCGAAGATGAAGTGATCCCCCTGCGCATGGCTCACGAAATCCAAGCCGCTGCCCCCACGTTAGTGGAACTCCACGAGGTCCCCGGTGGCCGCCATAACGACCTCCTCTTCCGCCAGCCAGAGGAGATCACCGCTGCCCTGGCTCGCGCCCGCTAAGGCCCCCGGAAATCAACTTGAGTTGTGCCCGCCCTGCGTATAGAAGACGCCTCCGTGCATCCCCCACTCTCTTACGCTCTTACTCACTCATTAACTCATTCCCCTAACACCTATGTCTAAAATAAAGTTCGGCAGCGAAGTCTATACCTGGTTCATGCAAGAAACTGGCAAAGGCTATGATAACAAACTCGGCCACATGATCGAAGTAGCCGCCCAGAGCGGATTCGCGGGCATCGAGCCCATGGTCCTCCAGATCGCAGACCAGCTCGGGCTCTGTAAATATTGGATGGGCGACTTTGGCGATCCGAACCGCCTCAAGGATACCTTAGCGGCTCATAAAATGGAACTCTGCGGCCTCGCCCTCATCTGTGGCTGGGATGGTGAAGCCGAAACGGATGCCGAGCGTGAGTGTGCGGACTGGACCATGAACCTCTTGAAACATTTTCCCGGCTCCATGCTCGGCACCGTGACCCTGCCCAGTGGCCGGAAAAACGACCTCCAACGCCGCCGCCTCAACGTCGCCCGCAACATCAACGCCGTTTCCAAGCGGGCTGCCGATCTAGGCATCAAATGCAGCTACCATCCGAATAGCCCCCCAGCCTCCATCGTGCGCACTCAAGAAGACTACGACGTGGTGCTCAGCAGCCTAGACCCTAGCGTCACGGGTTGGACGCCAGATGTGGGGCACATCATCCGTGGCGGTATGGATGTCATTGCCACCCTGAACAAATGGGAGCACCTCGTGAACCACATCCATTACAAAGACTACAGCGGCAACGGCCCCGAACCCTGGTCCCAAATGGGCACCGGTAAATTAGACTTTCATAAGATTACCGAGTGGCTCGTGAGCCGGAACTACAGCGGCTGGATCGTCTGTGAGGACGAATGCCATGATGCCATTGGCAATCCCGATGGCGTTACCCGCCAGAACGGAGAATGGTGTAAGGAGAATCTCCTACCCATGGTCTAGCCCTCATCACCTAATCAACTTAATTCCAACACGCCCACTATGAGTCTCCACACCCGCCGATCCTTCACCCAGCTAGCCTTATCCGCCCTGCCTAGTGCCACCCTACTCTCCCAGATCCATGCCGCCGAGGCCGCCGCTAAGCCTAACTCCAAGGTGGCAGGCGTGCAGATCGGGCTGAATGTGCCGTATAGTTTTGCCAATGCCGTCATGAGTGCGGAGGACATCCTCCAGCATTGCTTGGACCTCGGCCTCAGTGCCGTGGAGATGCGCACTCAGCCAGTGGAAGCCTTCCTGGGCGTGCCGCCACTCAGCCCATCTAAGTCCAAACCGGACAATGCCCAAGAGCTGCGCGCGTGGCGCAAAATGGTGTCCCTAGCACCCTTGAAAGAACTGCGCGCCAAGTATGAAACCGCTGGCGTGCTTATGGAAATCATCAAGGTGGATGGCATCTTCACCATGGATGATGCGGAGGTGGACTACGCCTTCGCTGTGGCCAAGGCCCTGGGCGGACGGGCCATTTCTACAGAAATTTCCCACAACGAAGCCGAGCTAAAACGCATCGGCCAATTTGCGGACAAACACCAATTTATGGTTGGCTACCATGGCCATGCCACCACCACGCCAGAGCACTGGGAAGCGGCCTTCGCCATGGCTAAATTCAACGGAGCCAACGTCGATCTCGGCCATTTCGTAGCCGGAAATAACGCCTCTCCCGTGCCCTTCATTACCAAATATCACGATCGCGTTACCCACGTGCATATCAAAGACCGGAAGTTCAACAACGGCCCTAACACCCCGTTTGGTGAAGGTGATACTCCGCTGGTGGAAGTGCTGAAACTCCTCCGGGATAACAAGTGGAACATCCAGGCCACCATCGAGTTTGAATACAAGGTGCCCGCAGATTCCGACCGCATGAAAGAACTGGCCAAGACCATCAAATACTGCCGTGACGCACTGGCCTAGCAGAGCCCCGATGCAGAAAATTTCTCAAGAACTGCCTTGCAATCACAAGCCTCTGGCTAATCTAGCGGTCCCCTATTTAAAACAACAGCTTGTCGGGCTGTGGCTCAGCCTGGTAGAGCATTCGCCTGGGGGGCGAGGGGTCGTGGGTTCGAATCCCGCCAGCCCGACCATTTTTGCTAGTCATCTCATCATCCACCCTGCGGGCGCTCAGACATCTGGGCGCCTTCGTCATTTCCAGAATCCCCTTTTATGTCGCAGACTAAAGTCGCAATCATCGGTGCCAGTGGCTACTCAGGCGAGGAGTTGGTGCGTTACTTGCTCCAGCATCCTAACGCAGAGATCGTCAGCGTGACCTCCCGCCAACATGCGGGCAAAACCATCGGAGAAATCTTCCCCCGCTTCCGTCAGCTGGGCCCCGCCTCCCAGGTGCCATTCATGCTGCCGGACGTGGCCGCCATTGCGGCCACTGGAGCCCAAGTGGCCTTCCTAGCAGTGCCCCATGGCGTGGCCATCGAATACGCCGGAGCCTTACTGGAGGCTGGCTTGACCGTCATCGACCTCAGTGCGGACTTCCGCCTGCGCGAGGCTGACGTTTATGCGGAATACTACGATGTGGCGCACCCTCGGCCAGACTTGCTCCAGAGCGCAGTGTATGGATTGCCAGAGGTCTATGCGCCCGAGATTCGGCAGGCGCAGTTGATCGCTTCCCCCGGTTGTTATCCCACCAGCATCCTGCTGCCATTGCTGCCGCTGCTGCGGGAGAAATTGATCCGCCCTGAGAGCATCCACGTCTTCAGCATGAGTGGCGTGAGCGGAGCTGGGCGGAAGGAATCCATCCCCCTGCTGTTCTGCGAGTGCCATGATAGTGTGCGGCCTTACAGCGTGCCGAAGCATCGGCATCTCAGCGAGATCGAACAAGAGCTCAGCCTAGCCGCTGGCCAGCGCGTGGTCATTTCCTTCACCCCACATCTCATCCCCGTGCATAGCGGCATCGTCACCACCATCTATGCCGCGCCCACGGCGGCAGCGACAGATTTAAATGTGGCCTATCAACAGGCTTATGGTGACGCCCCCTTCGTGCGCTTGCTAGGAAAGGGTGGGTGCCCAGATTCCAAGCACGTCACCAGCACGAACTTCATCGACATCGGCTGGGCTTACGATGCACGGACCCACCGCTACGTGCTGATGAGCACCGAGGATAACCTCGGCAAAGGGGCCGCGGCCCAAGCCGTGCAGAGCTTCAACCTCCGCTGCGGCCATGCCGAGACGGCGGGGCTGCTGCGCTGCTAAGGTGGGAAAGCTCAGCAGTTGCGTAGGGAGATTCTGATTGCTGCGCCGCGGCCTGCCGCCAGAGGTACGGAATGCATTGTCATCGTTATACACGTAGGGAAATTTTGGGGCAAATGATGGGGGGCATCCCTGCGTTAGCCTTGAACGGGTTATTGGCGGTAGAGGCCGGGGCGGCTAGTGGGAACCCGCTGGCTCCTCAGAGCGGCAGTATGGCCCCGAAGGCTAAGAGCGTCATTTTCCTCTTCATGTATGGGGGCCCTAGCCACATTGATACTTTCGATTATAAGCCCACCATGGTGGGCATGGACGGGAAGACCATCGAGGTGAAAACTTTTGGCCGCGGCGGGCATAAAAACCAGGGCCGCATCGTGGAGCCACGTTGGAAATTCCGCCAATATGGCGAGTGCGGGAAATGGGTTAGCGATCTTTTTCCCCACACCGCCACGTGTGTGGACGACATCGCCTTTGTGCATAGCATGACGGCGGATTCTCCCATCCATGGCTCAGCTATGTTAATGATGAACAGCGGCAGTGTCATCAGCGGGAAGCCCTGCCTCGGCAGTTGGGTGAACTATGGGCTGGGCTCTGTGAATGAAAATCTGCCCGGCTTCGTGGTCATGCTCGACCAAAGTGGCGGCCCCATTTCTGGTGCCAAAAATTGGACCAGCGGCTACATGCCAGCGGGTTATCAAGGCGTGGTCTTTCGTAGTCAGGGATCGCCTATTTTAAATTTACAGAACGTGCATCAGATGAGCGCACCAGAGCAACGCACTTTGCTAGACTCCTTGAATCACTTGAACCAAGGCCATGCCGAAGAGCGGCTGGATAACAGCAACCTAGCCGCCCGCATCGCCAGCTACGAGTTGGCCTACCGGATGCAAGCGACTGCTCCCGAGGCCATCGAGTTAGCTGCTGAGTCCGAGGAAACAAAAGCGCTCTACGGCATCGACGATGCCCGCACGGAACAGTTCGGGCGGAAGTGCCTCCTCGCGCGGAGGCTGGTAGAACGCGGCGTGCGCTTCATCCAGATCTATTCTGGTGGAGCGCATAACGATCAGAACTGGGATGCCCATGGCGACCTGGAAAAGAACCACAACCTGCACGCAGGCGAGACGGATAAAGCCGTGGCCGGGCTGCTGAAGGATCTGAAACGCCGGGGCTTGCTCGACGAAACCTTGGTCGTCTGGGGCGGTGAGTTTGGCCGCCAGCCCACGGCGGAATATGCCAATGGCAGCGGGCGGGATCACAATGCCTACGGCTTCACCATGTGGATGGCCGGCGGCGGTATCAAAGGAGGCATCAGCGTGGGAGCAACGGACGAGTTAGGATCCCAAGCGGTCACGGATCGTTTCAAGGTCAAGAACCTCCACGCCACTGTGTTAGCACAAATGGGCTTGGACCCCAATGCGCTGAGCTATTTCTACAGCGGCTTGGATCAAAAGCTGGTTGGCGTAGAAGGCGCAGAGCCGATCACGCAGATGATCGCCTAGCCGCCTCCGCCTCACGTCGGTTGCTCCTGCCCATTGCAGGTGTTTCAGGCTTTCCCTTTAAACGCCAACAGCGCCCAGCCGAGCATCAGCAACACCCCACCTAACGGCGTCACGAAGACCAGCGGATGCCATTGCGTGAGCAGCCACGCATACAGTGATCCACTGAAGCACAACGTGCCTGCAAACAAGCACCAGTAAGCCCGGGCGCGTTCTGATGCGGCTAGAAAATACAGCGCCACGGCATGGAGCGCGTGGTAAAAGGCCGCCGTTTTCCAAGTCTCCACGCCTTTGGGAATAGCTGTTAGCGCAGGCTCCAGCGCATGGGCTCCCACGGCCCCCAGGGCGATGGCTAGGCAGGCTAGCAGAGCGGCTAGGCGTTGGCGGAGGTGGGCGGCGGCGGAAGATGGATTTGCAATCATGGGCGCAGCGTCGTTACTCGCGCCACGCCTGTCAATTTCTGCGTGGCGCTCATTTTATGCACCCCCTTAACCTCTACGGTCCGTCGCACGTGGCGGCCTTGCTCGTCACGTTGCTGCTCTGGATTCTACTGCTGCGGATGGAACGGCGGGGGCATCCGTGGAGTCGGCGGGCGGAGGTGGCGCTGGCCGTGGCGTTGCTCAGCCAATGGGTCGTGCGCAATGCCTTAGCGCTGTGGTTAGGCTACTTCGATCCTCACTCGGCACTGCCGTTGCACCTCTGTGATGTGGCCGCATTTCTCGGTGGCGCAGCGCTGCTCACGCGACGCCAGTGGTGCATTGATCTCACCTTCTTCTGGGGCTTGGCGGGGACGTTGCAAGGGCTGCTCACGCCTATCTTGATGTTTGATTTTCCCCATCCAGAATACTTCGGTTTCTTCCTGCTCCACTCTGGAGTGGTGCTCACCGCCTTGCATGTGACGGTGGCGTGGCGTCGGCTGCCGAGCTTGGCGGGGATGTGGCGGGCGTTTGGTTGGATTCAGGTCTATGCCCTCATCGCAGCGGCGGTCAATGCGGCCATGGGCTCTAACTACGCTTTCCTAGGCGCGCGCCCCACTCAGCCGAGCCTTATGGATCTGCTGCCCGATCCACCGCTGCATGTCCTGGTGTTGGAGCCCATCGCGTTAGGATTGTTCTGGCTCAGCTACTTCTTGCTGCGGCTTTCCCAACGGAAAGTTGGTTGAGCTAGTTTCCACTTTCCCCGTCCACAAATGTCCTTAGAATCCGCGCCATGATCGGAATAGATTTAGGAACTACGAACAGCCTCGTGGCAGTCATGCGCGATGGGGCTCCTGTCGTCTTGGAGAATGAACAAGGGGAGACGCTCACGCCCTCGGCGGTGGCTGTGGCGGAGGATGGAGCCACGTTAGTGGGCCGGGCGGCTAAGGATCGGCTCGTCGTGGCGCCTGGGGATGGGCAGGCTTTTTTCAAGCGGGATATGGGCACGGACGTGCGCTATGAGTTTGGGAAACGGCGGTGGTCGCCCGTGGAATGCTCGGCGTTGATCCTCCAGGAAATGAAGCGCATCGCGGAACTGCGCTTGGGGCAACCCGTGGATCGCGCAGTGATTACCGTGCCTGCTTATTTCCATGATCTGCAACGTGCCGCTACCGTGGAAGCAGCCAAGTTGGCTGGTTTGAAGGTGGAGCGACTGCTCAATGAACCTACGGCGGCGGCCCTGGCCTACGGCTTTCAAAAGCCGGGGGATGATAGCACGCTGCTGGTCTTCGACCTGGGCGGCGGCACCTTCGATGTCACCCTGCTAGAGGTCTTCGACGGCGTGGTGGAAGTGAAAGCCAGCGCTGGCGAGAGCCGCCTGGGCGGGGAGGACTACACGGACCACCTAGCCAAGTGGATTATGAAAGAATACCACTACCAACCGCCCCCGGCAGACACGGGCCGCTGGCGCACGAAGATCGAGCAACTGAAACGTCGCCTAACCACCGATGTGCAAACGGTGTTGGCGGTGGAAGCACTAAAATTTCCTGTGAACCGAGAGGACTTCAAAGCCGCTACCAACGACCTCACCGCGCGCCTCTGGCCCGTGGTGCGACGCTGCCTGCGGGATGCCGGCGTGACGCCGAAGCACCTCAATGCCGTGCTCATCGTCGGCGGTGCGAGCCGGATGCCCATCATCACGGAAGGCATTCTCGAGGTGCTGCAAATCGCCCCGCAGACGAACTTAGATCCTGATCGCGTCATCGCGTTAGGCGCTGCGGTGCAGCAGGCGTTATGTGATGGGTCCGAGGCCGTGGGCGATCTCGTGCTAACGGATGTCTGCCCCCACACGCTGGGCATCAGCATCAGTAAACAACTGGCCCCAGGGCATTTCGAACCCGGTTATTTCGAGCCCATGATTGATCGGAATACCACCGTGCCCATCAGCCGCAGCAAGAGCTTCAACACCCTGCATCCGCAGCAAGACGAGATCCGCGTGCAAGTCTTCCAAGGGGAAAGCCGCATGGTGAGCGAGAACCAACTCATAGGGGAATTCTTCATCCGGGGCCTGCGCCATCAGCCCGGGCAGAAGTTCCCCGGCGTGGTGGACACGCGCTTTACCTATGATATGAATGGCTTGCTAGAAGTGGAAATCACCAACCTGAACACCAACCTCAAGACCAGCAAAGTCTTCCAACAGCGCCCCGGTGCCCTCACTGAATCTGAGATCAACGACGCCTTGGCCCGGCTTGCTCCGCTGAAACAACACCCGCGAGATTTCCCTACGAATCGCGCACGAATCGAGCGCGCGAACCGCCTTTTTGCCGATCTCAGCGGCCCCATGCGCAGCCAGTTAGGCGATTTCATAGATCAATTTGAAGCCGCGCTCAAGGCTCAAGACGCGGCCTCCATCCAGTCCACGGGCCAAGATCTAGATCAGTTCATGGCGCCCTTTTTCCGGTCCGAGGCCGAGGGCTCATTTGATGCCTAACCGCTATGGCTGAGCTTCCGCAGGATCCTTGGTTACTCCTGGAATTAGACCGCGCCACCGCCACCGAGCGGGACGTGAAACGCGCCTATGCCCGGCTCATTAAAATTTACCGCCCAGATGCGGATGCAGCCCGTTTCCAACAAGTGCATGATGCCTATCAATACGCCTTGCACGTCTTGCGGCAGGAGCCGGAATCCGCCACGGAGGCTGATCTCAGCGCGGAGTCACCCGCTGCGGAGGAGCCGGAACGCTTTGTTGTGCCAGAGGATTTCGGCTCCGCTCTAGCCGAGTTACAATTTTGCTTAGCCAACCCGCAACACGCTTCACTGGATGCCGCCCTGGCCAAAGTGCGGAACCTAGCCGTCGCCCGCGCAGATCTGCTGCCAGTGTGGGAGCACGCACTCCTGACACTGTTAGGCAATACGCCGCAAGTGCTAGCCCCGCTGCTGGCGGAGGAAGACATCTTTCTCCTGCTCACGCATGGCCATGTGGATCTGGCCAACTTGGCGGTGCAGGAATGGCATCGGAGTGGCCTCACACAACGGCTGGTGCAATTAGCCACGCGTTGCGCCGACCAACGTCCCCCGCTGGAAGCCACCGGCGTGGTGGTGCTGCAACTGCGCCTCGCCATGCTCCTAGCATTTATCAATCTCCCGCTGGCGGAGCGTCTGACCAATCAATTCTACACCGTCCTCCCCGCCGCCACGCGGGATCAAGTGATGCCGCACGTAGAAGAACGCCTTTCCGCCGCCAAGCTCTTTGCCCCGCTGCCCTTGGAAAACCGCCGTTTCTGGGAATCCAAAATGTTCCGCGTGGAGGATGCCGCATCCAGTTGGGATGCCGATGAAGTGCGCCCCTTCTACCAAGAGGCCTGCCGCCGCTGCCCGCCCAGTTGGCCCGGCTTCGCCCTGTTCGGGCAGTTGCTTCCGCCGCGCTTGTTGGCATCGCTCGGCCCGCTGCCAGTGGTCTCGCAGACGCGTCGGCGGGAGGCCACCACGCGGGCGAAACCGCAGACCCAGGTTTCTTTCAAAGCCCTCTGGTTCCTCATCTTTATCGTAGGGCGTGGGCTTATGACTTGTGAGCGAAGTCACCCGCCCATCATCCAGAGCCCTACCTTTACTGCAGACAAAGTATTCAGCGATGCCGAACCCGCCAAGTCCTTAACCAACTACCTAACTGCTAAGGAATTCCTGGAAAAAGACCCACTCTACCGCCGCTGGACCGCCGCAGGCCAGCCCCAGCCCGTGCCAACGACCTTGGCCAGTCGTGTGACCGCCCTCCGTGAGTATGAGCGGCAAATGAAACTCTACCCGCCGACCAAGCCGCCCCCAGCTCCGCCGCAGCGGTAAATCACTGGTTGGCGTGCCAACCCCACGCTAACCTCCGACAGCGCCTCACGCACTCCAAGACGCTCGCGCGCAGATCGGGATCGTGAAGTAATCTGGACTGCGGACCGTGGGACACGCACTTTTCCTAGTGGCAGTCGACTTAGGAGGCTCAAGCCGTGATACCGTTTGGTCAGCACAAGCCTCGGAACTTGGCGCTACGGGAAATGCGGATTTCTGCTTTACCCGCAGGCGCTCTGCCGCTAGGCACAACGCCATGCCCATGCTTGTTGTTGATGATCTGAGTCTGGGCTTTCGCGACCATTACGGGCGCGTTAGCTCGGCAGTGCGAAACCTCCATTTCTCGTTAGATCGAGGGGAGGGGCTGGCGTTAGTGGGCGAGAGCGGCAGTGGGAAAAGCGTCACTGCGCTGGCCCTGGCGCGGCTGCTCCCAGAGCCTCCCGCCGTGATCCAAGGCGGGCGCGTGCTCTGGGATGGGCAGGATGTTTTCCACTTAGGCCCGGAGGCCTTGCGCGCGCTGCGGGGGAAACGGATCGGCTATATTTTCCAAGAGCCCGCCGCTGCGCTGAACCCAGTGCTAACGGTGCGACAACAAATTGCGGAGGTGTTAGTGGCGCATCGGCCAGAGGTCACAGATCACGCGGCAGAGATCCTGCATTGGCTCACGGAGGTGGGCATCACCAACCCCACAGGCCGTCTCCACGCTTATCCTCACCAGCTCAGCGGAGGGATGCAGCAGCGTGTCATGATCGCCATGGCGCTGGCGGCACGACCAGATTTATTGATCGCAGATGAGCCTACCACCGCTCTGGATGTGACTATCCAGGCACAGATCATTGACCTCTTAGCACGGCTCCGCCGGGCGCATGGCATGGCGCTGCTGCTCATCACGCATAACCTAGGGATCGTGCCGCAAGTGGTGGATCGGGTGGCGGTGCTTTATCGTGGGGATCTGGTGGAGCAAGGCCCGGTGGCGGAAATTTTACAGGCCCCGCAGCACGCTTACACCCAGGCCCTGCTGGCCTGCGTGCCGCGTCTAGGCGCGCGGAGACGACGGCTGCCGACGATCGAATCTTTACTCACTCCTTCCGCCTAGCTCAAATGCGCGAAGCCCCCATCCTCACCACTGCCACCGTCCTAACCCCCGGTCGTGATCGTCTCTACGAGGTCTCTCTGCCCAACGGGAAATTGTGTCTAGCCCACGTTCCGCCGTGGTTAAAACACACGTTCCCCGTCCTCCAAGTCGGTCAAAAAGTGACCTTGGAAATGACGCCGTATGATTTCAATACGGGCCGCATCGTGGCGGCCTTGGAGTGATGGTGTGCGCCTAGTCAAGGCGCGCACTAGTTTATTTCACGCGGAATTGTTCGAAGACTTGGTCCACGGGCTCGAAGGTTTGGCCGTCGCGCATGGCTTTGAGGGTGCGGTCTTTTTCGGCTTGGTCGATCCAGTGTTGGTGGTTGGTTGGGCCGTATTCGCTGAGGCGCACGTTGTGTTCTGGCGGCCATTTCACCCAGCGCCAGTAGAGCGTGCGCAGGTAGCTAGGAGCCCAGGCGGGGACGTAGCAGGCTTCGTCGAAAATGATCTTATCGCACTGGTGCGCTAGGCTCTCCACTTGGTCCAGGGTCTCGGCCTTTTCGTAGGCGTCGATGATTTTATCTAGCTCTGGATTGGCCGTGCTGGTGATGTTGTTGGTGTTCGGCTTGGTCTTGCGGCGGCCATTCACATCCAGGTCCCAGGTATCCCCTTTTTTCTGGTAAGCGTTGTCAGAGTGGTAGCCTTCCCAGTAGCGAGGGAAGGGCGGACTGCTGCCCCAGGCGGTAAATGCTAACTCGTGAGATTTATCGCGGAGGCGTTTGAAGCCAGAGGTCACATCCAGCGCCTCCACGCGCAGTTCCAGCCCGGCCTTGAGCGCTTCTTCTTTAAAACGCAGGCCATAGCGACGGTGGATGGGGAGATCCCGCACTTGGAGTTCGAAGCTGAGGTGGTCACCCTTAGCATTGGTGAGGATGCCATCCGCCCCCAGGCGGTCGTAGCCTGCGCTGGCGAAGGCTGCACGGGCCTTCTCCACGGAGAAGTCCCGCAGGGGAAAGTTGGCGGAACTAAAGCGGCCATAGCCATCGGATGAGGTGTGGAGGCGATCTAAATCACCTCGGAGGTCCACATCGATCACCTTCTGCACATTGGACGCATACTGGATGCCCAGACGGATACGTTGGTCATCCAGGCCTGGCTTGGCACAATTCATATAAATGCCCCAGCACGGGCGAGGGTATTCATTGTAAAATTGAGTTTTGCATATATATCCATTATGAAACTCCGGCACGTCCATCTTATCATGCCAATAAACGGGAGAGGAGGTGCCGGGAAACCAATCCAGCGCGCCCTTGCGGAAGGCCTCGAAGGCCTTGTCCAGGTTCCCAATAATGGTAAAGGTAATGGTGTCCACGTTGAACCGGTTCCGATAGTATTTCCGATCTTTCAAAAACCAATCCTTGACCCGTCGCAGGCTGATCTTCCGCCCTTTGATCATGTTCTCAGTGTCGATCATGTAGGCCCCGGTGGTGGGCGAGGCCCGCCAGTTGTAGCGCTGGACAAAATCCGGGCCGAACTCTCGGTAAAATTTCACGCAGTAGGGCGCGTTGGACATCTGATAGAGGGGATCTGGCTTGGCCTCTGGGAAGACGATTGCGAACGTGAGGTCATCATATTTTATGATGCTTTTAAACTTGGTTGAGAATTCATTATTATACCACGGGTCTTGAATGTAGGGCGATTGCAATACATAAAACATCATGAAGTAATCATCCGCGCGGATGGGCTCACCATTGGAAAATTTGGCAGTGGGATCGATCTTGAAATAGCAGGAAGTATGATCCGCTGAGATAGCCCAGTGATCGCAGACGCCCGGCATGTAGGCATCCTGCACGTTGAGGTGGGCGACGGCTGGGGAGATGTAAACATCATCCCAGTGCTCCCGGCGGAAGGCATTGTTGGCATTCGGTCCCACGGTGCGCAGGGTGGGCGGGAAGCTGGGCTCGAAGAAATGGAACGTGCCGCCTTTCTGCGCAGCGGGATCGCTGAACTCCGGGAGGTCCATGCCGTCTTGCCAGTGGAGATCGGGGGGGAGGTCGGCTAGGGTTTTGAATTGGAAAAAGTCTGCGTGGCTCTGATAGTTGGCCTGGACCTCTGGAGTGTTATCATAAGGCGGGAAGCGCTCGTCCTCCGTTTCCGCGTGGAGCGGGAGGCAGAAAGCGATGAGGAGAAGGAGGAGCTTACTCATAGGTCGTAAATTTCCGGGGATCGAAGGCTTCGCGAATGGCCTCGCCAATGAAAGTGACGAGCACGAGGACGGTGGCTAGCGCGGAGAATCCGCTGAGGAGAATCCAGGGCTTGGCGAGATTGGAAACACCGTCTTTCAGCAAATTTCCCCAGCTCGGCTCGCCCACTGGCAGGCCGAAGCCCAGGTAGTCTAACGCCGTGAGTCCAGCGATGAGCGCATCCACTTTGAAGGGCAGTAGCGTGATCAGCACGCTGAGCGTATTTGGCAAAATGTGCGTGAAGACCATGCGGGTATTGCTGGCCCCTAGCAGGCGCGCGGCGGCCACGTAGTCCCGATTCTTTTCCCGGTAGGTGGCGGTGCGCATGTAGGCCGCGATGCTCATCCAACTAAATGCCGCCAGCGCAGTGATGACGAAGAGTAGGCTGGGGCGCTCATTTAATGAGCGTAAAAGAATGATGATATAAAGAAACGGTAAGCTGCTCCAAATCTCGATGCCGCGTTGCGCTAGCAAGTCCACCCAGCCACCCAGATAGCCCGTGAGCCCGCCCACTAGGATGCCGATAGCATAAGTGATGAGACAGAAGAAGAGCGTGCCGCCGATGATGAGTTGGAAGGCCCCGATCATGATCGCCAAGATGTCTCCGCCACTGCTGTCCGTGCCTAGGAAATGCCGCTGCTGCCAGGATGGGGCGGTGGGGGCGAAGTCGATGCGTTGGTAGCTGCCGCTGGTTAGGGCGTCCCGCGTGGCGGAGTCGGTATCGGTGAGTTTCACGCGGGCTTTTTCCACGCCCATTTCATAAGTGATGCGGGCCACGGGACTGCCTTGGGCATCGTTTTGAGTGCAGACGCCATGAAGTTTCCCTTGGCGTAAACGCACGTCTTGGCGATGTCGGTCCGGTTGCTGCGGATCCGCCTGGTAGGCTGATCCGGTGTAAGGCGTGAGCACATTTTCTACATAGTAAAGTCCATCTGCATGGAGGGCGATGGACTCCACTACGGGCGGCGTGTCCGCCCGTGCATCATACGGCACGAACGGCAGTAGCACCCAGTTGCCAGCGGCGGCGGTGGCGAACTTTTGCTTCAGTTCACGGTAATCTGTTTCGGAGTTTCCTGGCTCCACGCCGAAGTCTTTGCCCATGATCGGATTCGCCTCCAGAAACGGGGCGCGGAGGTGGCCGTCATATTTCACTAGCAGCGCGCGCTTGCCGATGAGCACGCTGTCCAGCAAGGCCAAGAACACCAGTCCTAGCAAGATCCACACGGACCAGTAACCCCGCCGCAGGCTGCGGAAACGCTGCCAGCGTTTCACCGTCAGCGGATCCCAGGTGAGCCGATGCCCGTGCCGCCACCCGTAAACGCCTAACCCACCAGCACCCAGGCAAAGCAAGTTCACACTCCAGCTCACCCACGGTCCGGCCACGAACTCCTGCCAGGCCTTAAGCGTTCCCGGCTGTGGGGTGCCGCCGACGAAGGAAAGTGTGGTGGTGAGTAGCGTGAGCCCCAGTGCTCCCACCGCACTAGCCGCTACGCTGAGCCATTTCACGAGCGGGATTTCGTAACCCGTAGTCAACTGCAGCAGGCGCAGCAGGGCCAAGGTGAGGAGGATGAGTGCGGGCTTTCTCATGGGCGGGCGACGGCGTCTGGGCGCACCGCTTCAGCGCTTAGGTAAGGGTGCGTGGGAGATTCCGGCACGACGCGAATCATTTGGCCATCATGTAAGAAATGCAGAGGGGTCTGAGTGCGCGCGGCTAGCTCCCAAGCCCGCTGGGACGCGCGCACCAACGCGGCATGGGTTTGGTTAAGCCAATCTGCGGAAGGGCGTGGAGTAATCATTGTGAGCTGGCGAGGAGGGTAGGAAGGCGGCACTTTTATCATAGTGATACCACCGAAAGTGGGCGGAGTGGAGGCTGCGTTGATCCCGCCTAGGAAGAGCTTTGCCAAGGCTTTTTTCAGGGGAGAAAATGGAAAGAGATCGGGCAAGGTGACGGGTCGGTTTGCGAATGGTTAAATTTTTTGGATGCAGAATGATATAGGTCACTTACGCTCAACGCTAATACTGTGATTACCCTAGCTATAACCAGCCAAAAAGGCGGCGTCGGCAAAACGACGACTTCTGTTAATCTCGCATACGCCTTGGCGAAGCGGGGTTGGCATACTCTCTTGATTGACACCGATCCGCAAGGCTCCGTGGGCTTATCCTTGTCAGAAAAGGCGCGTCATTGTGCGGGATTTTATGATGTGATCAATACCGGGCTGGCGGTGGCACCGCTCATTTTACAGACGCGGTTACCGGAGTTGGAACTGCTGACGGCGGGGCAGGCACACAGTTTCTTTGAAGTGGCTAACGAGGGCGTGGATGCCGCCGCAGAGTTGCGACGGGTGCTGCGAGAGGTGCAACAACGACGGTATGACTTGGTGCTCTTCGACACGCCAGCGGGCTTGGGTGGCTTGACGGGGGCGGTGCTGCAACAATCTGATTTCGCGTTAGTGCCGCAGCAGGCAGAGCCGCTGGGCCTGCGTTCCGTGCCGCAAGTGCTAGAGGCCCTGCGGCATCTGCGCAAGCACGGGGCCAAGATCGAGCTTGCGGGCATCCTCCTGACCATGGTGCAATCTGATGTGCCGCAGGCCCAGGAAGTGATCCGGGAGTTACGCTCGCTGCTGCCGGGGCGGCTCCTCCTAGACTCCATGATTCCCCGGGATCCGGTCTTCCTAGCCGCCAGTAGCGCAGGCGTGCCGCTGGGCTTATTGTATCGGAATCCTCCTGCGGCAGCGTTTATCTTCGATCAGTTAGCTGCGGAGTTGGAAACTCGGATGCGCCTGAAACCCCTAACTACGAACAGTGATGAATTTACTCGGCTCATGGATTGACCAATCGCAGATGGCGAGCACTGCGGATGATCTCCTGGGCCCAGCCTCGCTGGCGGAGGAGTTTGCCTTGCTGCTTACCGGCCCACCCAAGACGCCGCCCCAGGCCATGCAGATGGGAGATTTCCGGGATGGACCGCCGCTGCCCGCCATGCCGGACCAGGAAAAACAGCGCGTCCGCAACCTGCTAGAAAAAGTGAAATTGCGCGCGGAGCATTCCGGCCTCCTCGGTCGTGCGTCGGGGCCGCCGTCAGTGGTCACAACGGCTCCCGTGGATCAGGAAGCAATCATTGCCCGACGGGGTTTGCCGTATTTTGTACCGCCAGTCGGCCCACTCGCCACGCGCATCCGCGCCCTGATCGACTGGGTGAAACGCCAAGTCGCAGTGGCCTCACTCTTCATCGTGGATGCCCAAGGTTGCCCGGTTACGGATGCGGAACCCACACCAGAAATCCTCGCCACCGCCGTGCTCCTAGCTGATGCCGCCCGACGTGCGTCCCAGCACCTACCCACCGCTGGCGAAGGCGCACTGCACGTGGATCTCCCTAGCGCGCAGAAGCTCTGCATCATCCACACCGAGACCACCTACGGCCATTTCTGCCTCGGCCTCGTGACTGCGGAGGCGCTGCCCTCCGCCTCTGCGGATCGCCTGCGGCGGGCCTTGCAACGGACCGTGGAAGCCGATGGCGAGACCGGGCCAGTGGGTTAGGGTTAGCCTAACATGACGTTCGGCTGGAGCCATTCCGACCAAATTTTGGCCACCTCCACCACAGGCGCAGGCGGGGCTTTGCGCCACCAGCCAGTCTTGGCGGGAACGGTCCCTAACTGGAAATGATCTGGCCACGGCAGCGACAACTTGGGCTCAGAGTTACTGCCGAAACTAAAGTCCCTTACCATAATCTCCGTGGCGGAGCGGCCAGGTGCAGGCTTTAACTCCAGCGTAGCGCTAGCCGGGAGTCCGGTTAGGTGATGCAGCAACCAGGTGAGGAGCAACGTCTCCGAGCGGTAGGCGTGGAGATGCTGCACGCCCCAGTTAGGCAGTTGGCCAGCCAGATAGACCGCCCGCCGCGCTTCACGAAAGTAAGTCTCCCCATCCACTGGCCCGCATTTGTCATAGAGTGACTCCACCCGCGCGACCAGCCCCGGAGCTTGCTTCCAGGCGCTTTCGAGCACCATGGCATCTGGTAAAAAATGCGGCTCAGCGGGGCTTAGTAATTGTGATCCGCTAGCGGTTGTGGCCACCAGCCGCACGGGGAATTGGCTGCTCAGATATTCGATCTCTGGTCCCAGCATCGGCCACGTGGGCAGCAACACGGCCACCGGAGTGAGGCGTGGCGGCGGCGTGCTGGGCACGAGGCGGAGGAAATGCTCCGCCAACTGTCCCGCGCTTTGCTCTAAGGTAAATTGCGCAGTAAACTTTGCCCGCCCCGCGCGGCCCATGCCTTGAGCACGCATCGGATCGGCAGCTAGGGACTGTAAATGTTGGGCGAGTTCTGGCACGCTGCCGGGCGCTGCCAACAGCCCTGTGATGCCATGCTCCACCATTTCCGGCACCGCCACTAGCCGCGTGGAAATCACCGGACGCCCTGCGGCCATGGCTTCTAAAATAACCGTGGGCAAGATGTCACTAGCTCCTTTCCCATCCACGATACAGGCGAGGGCAAAGACATCACAGCGTTCTAAATGCGCTTTGATCTGCGCTTGGCTTTGCACGCCTAATAGCTGAATAAAAGATTCCGCACCGTGCTGGCGAATCAACTCCGTGAGAGCCACCCGCTGCGGCCCCTCGCCTACGATTTGTAATTCTACCGGCGTGCCTTGCTGATGCACTTGCACCACAGCCGTAATGAGATCGGGGAAGCCTTTGAAGTCGATCAAACGTCCGATGCTCAAGACCTTCAGCGGCCCTGGCGCAGGCGTGGAGGCCTGAAAACTGCCCGGGTCCAGGCCATTGTAGATGCGGAAAATTTTCTCCTGCGCAGCCGGGCAAAGTTCGCACAGCAATTCCCGGCTGAAGTCGCTAACCGCCACCACAAACTCCGCCTCTCGCGCCATTTCTTGTAATAGTTCCCGGCTGCCTAGGTCCACCATGAAGTCCTGCGCATGAGCCGTGAAACTATACGTGAGGCCAGCTAACTTTAGAAATAGAACCGTATGCGTGGCCCGATTTGCAAAATGAATATGCACATGTTTGATACCGCGTTTCCGAAACTCCTGGGCGAAATACCACGCATTGCGCGCGCGAGTCAGCGCTTTGAATGACGAACCGTAATGGGCCTCGTGCTCAATGGCCAGATTCCGCATCGCCCGCCACAGTGGATCATCATCACAGGCTCCCGTGCTTGGTAAATCAAGCACCGGGCGGGGTGGGGGATACAACACCTCCGCCTGGAGCTGCGCCAATCGCTCATGCCGGAAGCTGGTCGGCGGAGGATTCAGGGAGGCCACCGTGAGCCGGAACCCCCGAGCCTCCAGCGCCAGCATCTCTGTATCACAAAACGTCTGGGACACCACCGGATAGCGGCTATACAGATAAGCGAGGTGCGGCTGGTTTTGCATTTATAGGCTTAGAAGGCAGCGGCTACTTCATAGGTGTAGCCTTTGAGATACTCCGTTTCCTGGATCGTGGGGATGATGGGGTGGTCCCCTCGTTGGGTGTGGAAATGGACTTGGCGGAGGGTCCGTTTGGCATCCACGGCGGCCTCACAAATGACGCGGCGGAAATCAGCTAGGCTAACGTGATGTGAGCAGCAATAGGTGCTCAGCACGCCGCCGGTGCTGAGGAGTTTCAGTGCCCGGAGGTGGATTTCTTTATAGCCCCGCAAGGCGTCTCCGAGGGTCTTCTTGTTGCGGGTAAAGGACGGTGGATCTAGGACGATCACATCCCAGGTCTGGCCCTCGGATTCGGCGGCTTTGAGAAAATCAAAGACATTGCCCACGATGCTGGTGATCTTTTCGGCCACGCCAGTAGCCTCGGCATTGCGTTTGAGGGCCGTGATGGCGTCCTCGCTGATGTCGATGGCGGTGACTTCCACCGCCCCGGCCACGGCTGCGGTGAGAGCGAATCCGCCTTGATTACAGAAGCAATCGAGCACGCGGC
>JAYVOP010000243.1:0-18682 GCA_043757865.1 Verrucomicrobiales bacterium
TGCCTTGTTCAACCAAGGATTCCCCATCGGTGGCTGGTTCCGGGTCTATGGCAATGATTTCCACGGCAACAAGGGGCACAACGATGTCTTCGATGGCGACGGTGGCCGCGTGGGAGTGACGTATGCGTTGGATTGCCGCTACAACTATTTCCATGGCCTAACAGGGGATGAACACATGGATCTCAAGGGCGATGCGCTGATTGCTAACAACATCATTGAGCACGGCACCAAAGATAAATGGACGTCCGATACCGGCTACTCTAACGCTATTTCCACGGACAACGTTGGCGCGGGCACCACAGACATGGTGGCGCGGAACCTAGTGTTCGATATGGATCACCTGCTAAACTGCAAAGGCCTAGTAGCGGGCATCGTGGAGCATAACACAGTGGCCAACATGCACGCAGATTTCCATTACACGGACAGCGTGTTCGGCATTGATCAGCAGGTGAAATGCTCCGTGGTCAACATGATGGTGGAGAATGACGCTGGCAATAGTCCGCCGCGTGGGGACGGCGTTTACATGGGCTACAACGTCATCAGCAATGTGGCGCGGCTCATCAGTGCGGCAGATAAACGTCAAGCCGGGACCAAGGATGTGTTCTTTACAGATGTGACCACGAAGATCGAGTTCAATCAAAACATGGTGGACCAAATCACGGACACCACCATTGGCGCGAACCACCCCGGCGGCATCTTCAACACGGCCTACGGCATTAACAGGCCTGCGCCTGCATTGTTCGTCGATAGCGCGAACAAGAACTATACTTTAAAAGCGGAGTCACTAGCCAAAGGCGCGGGCCCCGGCGGCATGGATCTCGGATGGGGTTGCCCAGAGTGGGCGTATGTCATCGGCGGCCCTAGCGGCACCACGGATGCTAGCACGGCGGCATTTACCGTCGGTGGACCGGGCCTCATTGCTTATAAATATCGTTTAGATGGTGCGGCTTACTCGGCTACGATCACGATTGGAAATGGGGCTATCTTTGATCGCACGAATCCCACCGTGCGCACCGGGACCATTTCCCTTACCGGCCTGACCGCAGGCACGCACACGCTAGAAGTGCTGGGTATGGACTTCGCTGGCAACTGGCAGGATGCTGATCCCGCCAAGACTTACATGAGCCTGCCACAGTTCGCGCCCACTGCGCGGACGTGGACGGTCAGCGCCACGGCCCTGCCGTTGGTATTAAATGAAGTCTTTGCAGAAACCATTCCTAACGGCACGGCTCCTGATTACATTGAAATTTACAATCCCAACAATGCCGCCGTTTCGCTCAGCGGAATCATGCTCTCCGACAATCTGCTAAAGCTGAATAAGTTCGCCTTCCCGATCTCCGCCTCCATCGCACCTAACGGCTATGTGGTCGTCTATTGCGATGGCCCTAGCGCCAATGCGGGCTACCACGCCACGTTTTCGCTCAAAGGCGAGGAAGGTGAGGAAGTCTATCTTTCAAAGTTAGGAGTGATGGTGGAAAGCATTGTTTATGGTCGGCAGATTGCGGATTACAGCATCGGGAAAATCGGCACACCCAGCGCTTGGAACCTGAATCTACCGACGCCCGGAGCCGCCAACCAACGCCTCCAGTTAGGTGAACCGCTCAACGTGCGCATCAACGAATGGCTGACCAGTAGCGATGTGCGCTTTAAACAAGACTTCGTGGAATTGTATAATCCTAGCACCATGCCAGTGTCGCTCAGCGGCTTGGCGTTGACAGATAACGTGGCCAACTCCGCCCTGCATGTGGCGTTCCCAGCGCTGAGTTTCATGGCCCCGGGCTACAGCATCTTTACGGCGGATGGTGCACCTACCAAGGGAGCGAATCATCTGCAGTTTCAGATGAATGAATTCACGGACGAACTCGCGCTCTACGCAGGCACCACGCAGCTACAGCGGGTGCGCGTGGAGCCGCAGACGACAGACGTTTCTCAAGGCCTGGGCGTCGCTGGCGTGGGAGGCCTAGAGTTCTACGTGCTGCCCACCGACGGTCTAGCCAATGGCACTGCCAACCCAGCTTACGCTAACGCACTAGCCATTCTGAACAGCCTGCGCATCACAGAGATCATGTATCACCATCCGTTAGGCGATGGCCTGCAATACGTGGAACTGACCAACACCGGAGCCACGACCCTGAATCTGGCGGGCGTGAGTTTGTCCAATGGCGTGGCGTTTACGTTCCCCGTCGGCTTCACCCTAGCCGCTGGGGCTCAGTGTGTGGTGGTTTCTAACACGGCCATTTTCCAAGCCCGCTACGGCACCAGCGCAGTCATCGCAGGTCAGTTCGTGGGCAATTTAGACAACAGCGGAGAAACGCTAGCACTCACGCTGGCCCCACCCTTCGATGCCAATATCCTCTGCTTCGACTACCGTGGAAACTGGTATGCCGCAGCGGATGGCGGTGGCCAAGCGCTGCTACTCATTTCCAATGGCACGGCGGTTAGTAAATTTGAAAATCGCAGCAGTTGGACCGTCAGCACCGTGGGCGGCAGTCCCGCCGGATTAGCCACCCAGGCTCCTCCACAGACCAGCTACACCAACTGGAGGAACTACTACGGAGGCCTGATCGTGCAGGCCGACGAAGACTTCGATGGCTTGGATAACTTGCTAGAATACAGCATCGGCACCGCCTACGATAAATCCAGCACTACCCTCTTACCCATCCCCACCGTGCCCGCAGACGATCACCTGCTAGTAAACTTCACCCTCCCGCAAACCACCGTCCCAGGCGGCATGGGACTCCCAGACATCCATTACATCATCCAAGCAGGCGACGACCTCACTGGCTGGACCACCATTGCCGAGAAACTCCCCACCAGTTCCACTTGGACGGGCACGGCTAATGTGACTGTGGGAACCGCCACCGGAGGCCGCGTCCCCTTGAGCGTGCGCGACCCCCAAGCCACCGCAGGCCATGGGCGCAGATTCATGGTGTTGCGAGTGGAGACCGTGCCGTAGCCAAGGAGGTGGGCGGATCACCCTGAGTCCTTAGCAGAGCGCGGCGGATTTAAAGTCCGCGCTCCAGCTTCCGTTAGAGCGAAAACTGTGGGGGCGGAGCGTCCGGCTTGGGCTTCTTCATTTTGATTTTCTCAAAATCCTCGGGTCGTGGCATAGAGCTAATGACGTGAGTCTGGGCGTCGTTCGAGATGCCTTTGCTTTGGAAATGTTTTAACTCCGCCTCGAAGCCAGGATAGCTAGTGGCCACGCAGTCCACGTCTTCCACGATCGTTTCCCCTTCCGCAAATAAGCCTGCGATGGCAAAGGCCATGGCAATACGGTGATCCCCATAGCTAGTGACACGCGCGCCTTTGAGTGGCGTGCCGCCGTCGATTTCCAGGCCATCATAAAGCTCCCGCACATGGGCTCCCATTTCCCGCAGATTGTGGGCCACGGCGGAGATGCGGTCGGACTCTTTATTGCGGAGTTCGCCCGCATCCCGAATCACCGTGCGGCCTTGGGCTAGGGCGGCGGCTACGGCTAGGATGGGGAGTTCGTCGATCACGTTAGGGATTTCCTCACCTTCAATGACGGTGCCTTTGAGCGTGCCGCCTTTGATCGTAATGTTGCCGATGGGTTCGGCTAGATCTTTCCCGCCTAGCACCTCCGTGATGCCTGCGCCCATGCGGATCAGCACTTTCAAAATGCCCGTGCGGGTAGGGTTCAGGCCCACGTCTTGGATGATGAGATCCGAACCCGGTTGCGCTGCCGCCGCCACTGCCCAGAAGGCCGCACTGGAGATGTCCCCCGGCACTTGGAAGTCCCGACTCTCTGGCACTTGCCCGCCGTAGATGCTAATGCTGTGGCCGCTGCGCAGCGTTTTGACCATGAAATATTTCAACATTGTCTCCGTGTGATCCCGCGTCGCTTGCGGCTCCACCACGGTCGTTTTCCCATCGGCAAAGAGACCTGCTAGGAGCACCGCGCTTTTCACCTGCGCACTGGCCACGGGCAGCGTGTAACGGATGGGCTGGAGCTTTCCGCCAGTCACGATCAAGGGCGCGCAGCCGTTGTCTAACTCGGAGCGGATGTCAGCCCCCATTTCTCCTAACGGCTCCATGATGCGCTTCATGGGGCGGCGGGACAGCGAGACATCTCCGATCATCCGACTCTCAAAGGGCTGCGCAGCCAGGATCCCTGCGAGCAAGCGCATGGTGGTGCCAGAGTTCCCACAATCCAGATCGCCCGTGGGCGGGGAGAGCTTCATGCTACAGCCATGCACCTCCAGCCGCGTGGGACCGGGCTGGGGCTTGCCGTGCTCATCGAAGGCCTTCCATTCATCCCCGTCCGGTGTGTAGGCGATGATCTTCACGCCCATTTTCCGCATACATTCCATGGTGGAAAGACAGTCCTCACTAGCCAGGAAGCCCGTGATATTACACACGCCATTGGAGAGCGCGGAGAACATAACTGCCCGATGGGAAATAGATTTATCCCCCGGCACGCGGATTTCGGCGGCTATGGGACGGGCACGTTTGACTCGGAATTCGGACATGGATTCGACAGTTAGTTGAGGGGAAGGAATGGCGCTAACGGGAAAATATTTACCTCCGAAGCGGGCGCTAGTTTCCCGACTATCGCGGAGCGCGCAAGTGTTTCACGTGCAGGTTTACTTCAAAACAACGCCAACTCTGCCTGCGCGCTGCTGGGGCCATCCACGGCCTGCGCGCTGCGTTGGCGGATGGGCCGGGGAGTAGGGCTCGGGCTGGCCTCGGTGGAAATGTTGCCAGCTTCCAGGTGGCTAAGAATCTCCTTGGCGCGGTCGATGATCTCCTTCGGTAAACCCGCCAGCCGAGCCACTTGGATGCCGTAAGATTTATCCGCCGTGCCCGCAATGATCTTGCGCAGGAAGATGATGCGATCATTCCATTCCCGCACCGCTACATTGTAGTTCTGCACCGCCTCCCGCTTGGTGGCCAGGGCGGTGAGTTCATGGTAATGCGTGGCAAACAATGTCCGGCATTGAATGACATCATGCAGATGCTCCGCCACGCTCCACGCGATGCTCAGGCCATCGAAGGTGGCCGTCCCCCGGCCAATCTCGTCCAGGATCACAAGGCTGCGGCTGCTGGCGTTATTTAAAATGGCCGCCGTCTCATTCATCTCCACCATGAAGGTGGACTGACCTTTGGAAAGATCATCGCTAGCGCCTACGCGGGTAAAGATGCGATCCGCTAGCCCGATCTCCGCTTGGCTCGCAGGCACGTAGCTGCCCATCTGCGCCATCAATACCAGCAAGGCGGTCTGGCGGATGTAAGTACTTTTCCCCGCCATGTTCGGCCCTGTGATGATCAATAGTCGATTCCGCTGCGGCTCCAGCAGGGTGTCGTTAGGGACAAATTTTTCGTCCGTCAGATTCTGGTCCACTACGGGATGCCGCCCATCTTTTATATGGAGATTTAAACTCTGATTGAGCAGTGGGCGGCAATAGTTATAGAGACGCGCGGTTTCCGCTAGACCACAGAGCACGTCCACCTCCGCTAGAGCATCCGCCGTATCTTGGATCGCCTCCAGATGCGTGAGGATGTGAGTGCGCAGCGCGCAGAAGGCCTCGTATTCCAAGCGTTTCATGCGTTCGTCCGCACCCAGGATCTTGTCCTCCATGGACTTGAGTTCCGGGGTGTAATAACGCTCGCCCGTGGAGGTCGTTTGCTTGCGCACATAGTCATCCGGCACTTGGCCAATGTTGGCTTTGGTGATCTCGATAAAATAGCCGAAGACGGCGTTAAACTTCACTTTCAGCGATTTGATCCCCGTGCGGTTGATCTCCCGCTCTTGCAGATCTGCCAACCATTGTTTCCCTAACGTGGAGGCTTGGCGCAGTTCCGTGAGTTCTGGGGAAAAGGTCTCCCGAAAGATCCCGCCATCTTTCAAACTCACCGGCGGTTCATCCACGATGGCGCTGCGGAGATAGTCCACTAATTCTGGGAAATGCCTCAGACGTGGCCGCAAGGATTGAAGGCGGGAGGGGGCCTCATTCTCATTCTCAGGCTGCTTGGCGAGCAGGGCTCCGCAGTGGGCCTGCAGTTCCGGGACTTGTTGCAGGGAGGTGCAGAGGACTTGGACATCCCGTGCATTGCCACTCAGTTGGCCAAGCCGACTGGTGGTGCGCTCTAAGTCGCGGATGCCTTTTAACGCGGCTTGGATCTGGGAAAGGATAAACGGCTCGGCCAACAACGAGGCGATGAAATCCTGCCGCCCGACGAGCGTTTCCAGATCTCGCAGCGGATGGAGAATCCACTCCCGCAGCTTCCGTGCGCCCATCGGCGTATGGGTGCGATCTAACGCATGAAGCAAGGTGTATTCTGGCCCGCCACGATGTTGCACTAAATCAAGATTGGCCCGGCTGGCGGTATCTATCAATACATAGGAATCAGGCTCGTAAGTTTGCAGTTTCCGCAAGTGATTAACCTTCCGGTGCAACGTCGTTTGCACATAGTGCAGAATGCCCCCAGCCGCCCCGATGGCTGCACGCAGGCCGTGACAGCCGAATCCATCCAGGCTCTGCACGGCAAAATGGTCCCGCAGGAGTTGGAAAGCAGGATCATAGAGAAAGGTATAGCCATCCGCTGCGCTAGCGCTTTTTATAGTTGCGAATTCCGCAGCCTGTTCACTGCTATAAAGCACTTCTACAGGATTGATCCGCGCCACTTCATCCACCACGCCGCTGAGGTTAGGAAACTCCGCCACGCGGAACTCCCCGGTGGTGTGATCGAGAAAGGCGAGGCCATACTTTTTCCCGTCTTTATAGACGCCTGCTAGGAAGTTATTCTGGCGGTTATCCAGCATCGTCATGTCCATGACGGTACCAGCGGAAATGATCTGGGAGAGTTCCCGTTCCACCAATTTCCCCGGCACTGGCTCACTCACTTGCTCACCAATGGCCACGCGCTTGCCTGCCTGCACTAAGCGTCGGATGTAACCGTCACACGCATGATAGGGGGCACCGCACATCGGCACGCCATTGCGCTTCGTCAACGCGAGGTTCAAAATGCCCGACGCCACCACGGCGTCTTCAAAGAACATTTCATAGAAGTCCCCCAGCCGGAAGAAGAGGATACAATCGTCCGGCAATCCCCGGCGGAGACCGTGGTATTGCTTCATCATCGGGGTTAAATCGCCATCTGCCATGCTGCGCGGAGAGTAAACAGAGCAGATGGGGTGTCAAGCAGGGTGGCCGCGGGTACTGCGGGCAAGTTTGGAGGTCGCATGAAAGTTTACCCCTCAGCGGAACGGAACTCTGCTGCGATGGCCATGGCGCGGAAAGCGTTGGCGATGATGGCGGCCCAATCGCGCGCGGCTATGAGCGGCTTGGGCGCTAGCCAGGAGCCGCCAAGGGCACCTACGTGGGGATTGGCTAGGTAGGTGGCGCAGTTGCCTTCATGCACGCCCCCTAACGGCACATATTTTAAACCGAGGTGGGCGTAGGGCGCGGCAATGGCGTCGAGGTATTTCAAGCCGCCGCTGGGCTCGCAGGGGAAAAATTTCAGAAATTTGCGGTCGAACTCTAACGCGCGTTCGATGTCGCTAGGCGTGCAGATGCCAGGGGCAAAAGGCAGCCCGAGACCGAGCGCGCATTCGACGATGCGAGGGTTCATGCCGGGGGCCACGCCGAAGGCGGCTCCGCAGTCCGCCACGGACTTCACTTGCTCCGTAGTTAGGATGGTGCCGATGCCAGCCAGCATCTGGGGCACGTGGCGCTGGATTTCCAGCAGCGCGCCCATGGCGGCGGGGGTGCGCAGAGTGAGTTCCATGGCCTGCACGCCGCCTGCCAGCAGGGATTCCGCTACGGGCACGGCGTCTTCCACGCGGTCAATCATCAGCACCGCCACGATGGCGTGCTGCTGGAGGGAGGCAAAGAGGTCGGATTCCATAAGTTTCATAAAGCATGGACGAGTTCGGGGCTGATGCCGCGCAGGGCGAAGACGCGGAGCACGGTTTCTTCAATGAGATTATTCGGACAAGACGCACCCGCCGTGATGCCAATGACCACGGGCTCCGGACTGGCCAGCAGGGCGGTGCGGCTAGTGTTCTCCGTCTTGTGATGGAGATCGTAGTGGACGATTTCCTCTAACGAGGTGAGGCAGGCGGCATCCCGGATGAAGAACGTGGGCAGTTGCTCTTGGCCGATTTCCACAAGATGCGCGGTATTCGAGCTATTGTAGCCGCCGACCACGAGCAAGGCGGCTAGCGGCTCCTTGAGCATTTCATAAAGCGCGTCCTGGCGCTCTTGGGTGGCTCCACAAATGGTGTCGAAGTAGGTAAAATTAGCCTCTCCCGTGGCTTCGCCATCGCGATCCCTCACGGCCTGGGCGATGCGGCGTTCCAGCTCTTGGGTTTCGGATTTGAGCATGGTGGTTTGGTTCGCCACGCCGACACGGACGAGATGCAGATCCGGGTTAAAGCCTGGGGAAACGGCCCCTTGGAATCGGGTTAAAAACTCCACCGCATTGCCGCCGTGGCGGATGTAGTCACAGACGTAATCACAATCTGCTAAGGTGAGGACGACGAGGTAATGTCCGGTGCCATTTTCCCCTAACGCGCGGGAGGAAGTGGCGCGCGTTTCCTCATGCTGGGCCTTGCCGTGGATCACGGAGGTGTAGCCGCGCTTCGCATAATCCCGCACGCGTCGCCAGACGCTCATTACGTCTCCGCAGGTGGTGTCCACGACCATGCAACCTTGCTCTTGGATGTGCTGCATGGTGGCGGTCTCCGCACCGAAGGCAGGAACGATGACCACATCATCCGCAGAGAGTTGGCGGATGCGGGATTCCGGCACAGGATTGGGCATGAACTCAATGTCCATTTCCTTCAGTTGGCGGTTCACTTCCGGGTTGTGGATGATCTCGCCTATCAGGAAAAGTTTCTTGTCAGAGAAAACTTTACGCGCGGCATAGGCGAGGTCGATGGCGCGCTCCACGCCATAGCAGAATCCGAATTGCTTAGCGAGGCGCACGGTGGTGTGGCCGATGGTCAGCACGCCGCCGGCGGCCCGGATGCGCTCCACCACACTACTCCGGTAGTGCGTCTCCACTTGCGCCTGGACACGAGTCATCACCTCCGGCGTGCGCACATTGACCTTGCGTTGACGGGGAGGAGGCGGGGCGGGGGAACTTTCTACGGGGGCACTCATGGGCCGGGAGGCTGCATGAAAGATGGGCGCTGGGCAAGGAGTTATGTGCTGGGTTTCCCGGTACCGCATCCAAAATGGAACTGACGCATGGCTCAATGCAGGTGCCTAAGCTGCGCAATGACGACCCTTACTTTAGAGATTTCTGATACCCTCACGCAGTGCGAGACTTTGACTCACGATAAATTAGCGCTCTTGGTAGAACAGCAACTCGCAGACATCGCGTCGGCTGTCAAAGTGGACCCGCAACCCGAACGCTAGGGGAAGCGCTGGGCGTGATCCTATACGCTGCGGCTACCCTTACTCAAGCAATGTGCGCGCAACTACTCGCAGATTTGGAACCCACTCTGCCCTGTGGATGTCTGTCAAAGTAAAGTTGGTAGCACAAAATGCGGTGGCGCAGATTTATGGGACGCAATTGCTCTGATCCACGTGGTTTCGCAATGTCCCCTGGTAGAGCTTGCATCCTCACTGAGGTGCGGCAGGCTACGCCTCACATTTTTTACCCACCCTGCTAGTTATGTCCGCCCAAGTTATCCCAATCACGATTAAAGGAGTGCTGCCAACGCGCAGCGGCTGCGCCTTGTTTCTGGGGAATGACGACAAGGTGTTTATCATTTACATCGACCATGCGATCGGCGGTGCGATCTCCAATGCCCTGCGGCAGGCCCCGTCGGAGCGGCCGCAGACGCACGAACTCATTAGCCATCTGCTGATGGGCTTGGGGGCTAAGCTGGAGCGCGTGATCATCAATGATAGCAACGGGGGAGTGTTCTATGCGCGGATGATTTTGAGCATGGAAAATGAGCTATTTCACCAGAAGATCCTGGAACTGGACGCCCGCCCGAGCGATGCGGTAGCGGTGGCCACGTTAGTGCAAGCTCCGCTTTATGTGACGCTTAACGTCTGGAATGAGGTCAAAGATATGTCCGAGGCACTCTCCCAGCTTCCGCCTCCGAACGCGGGGGAGACGGGTGAGAGCGAGGATGATATTCCGTTTTAAACACTTGATTCTTCTTTCCGAACACGGAAATTTTTCACCCCTCCGACCACCGTTAGGCGCGCATCTTGCTTTGCCTCTGCTGGTGCCTCCGGCCTTTTAAATAGGCTGCTGCGGGCTTCGTCTCTCCCCACCCCACCCATCCATCCATGTCTGCTATTTCTGCTCATTTAAATTTATCTTTGCTGGACGATAACTATGCGCTCTGGCAAGCCGATCCAGCTAGTATGGACGGCACGTGGCGGGCGTTTTTTGAGGGTTTCGAGCTAGGGCTGGCAGGCGAAGCCCCAGCGGCCCCGGGTGAGGCGGGCGGACCGTTATCGCCAGAGGAAATCGCCTTCCGTGCCAAGGTGCTGCAACTAGTGGAGACCTACCGACGGCTGGGACATCTGGGTGCTTGGCTGGACCCGCTCAGCGGGCCGCCGGAGTTGCCAGCGCAGTTACAGCTCAGCGCCTTTGGGCTGAGCCAGAGTGACCTGCAACGGGACATGGCCACGCAGTTCTATGCGGACGGGAGGACGATGAAAGTGGCGCAAGCCTGGGCGGAACTTCGGGCGACTTATGGTGGGTTTGTGGGCTTCGAATATGCCTATATTCAAAGCACGGAAATGAAAGAATGGCTGCGCCAACGCATAGAGACTTCCGTGCCTGCACCCACCACCGAGCAAGCCGCCAAGGCTCTGCGAGCGATCACGGAAGGTGCCTATTTCGAGCGCTTTCTCCATGCGAAATACGTGGGGCAAAAGCGTTTTTCGCAAGAAGGTGGGGAGTCTGTGATGGTGGCGCTGGACACCATTCTGCAAGCGGGTGCAGCGAGCACGGTGGAGGAGATCGTGATGGGGATGTCCCACCGTGGGCGGCTCACGGTGTTAGCAAACTTTCTCCAGAAACCGCTCAAGGTCTTGCTAAATGAGTTCAGCGAGAACTTCGTGCCAGATTTGGTAGCAGGCGATGGCGACGTGAAATACCACTTGGGCTATGAGATTGAGCGCCCCACAACGAGCGGCAAGATGGTGAAAATTTTATTATCTCCTAACCCTAGCCACCTGGAGGCGGTGAACCCTGTGGTGGAAGGAAATGTGCGCGCGCGGCAACGCGTGCTAGGCGATACCGAAGGCCGGAACCGCGTGGTGCCGATCTTGCTTCATGGCGATGCAGCCTTTGCGGGACAAGGCATGGTGGCGGAGACACTGAACCTCTCCCAGCTCAAAGGCTACCGCACTGGTGGCACCATCCACATCGTGATTAACAACCAGATCGGCTTCACGACGAACCCAGCAGATGCTCGCTCTAGCCGCTATTGCACAGACGTAGCCAAGATGATTGATGCGCCCGTTTTCCATGTCAATGGAGACCAGCCGCTAGAAGTCATGCGCGTGGCGGCACTGGCGCTAGAGTATCGGCAGCAGTTTAATTCGGACGTTATCATCGACATGGTGTGCTACCGCCGCCACGGTCACAATGAAGGTGACGAACCCGCCTTCACCCAGCCAGACATGATGAAAGCCATCCGGGCGCAGGTGCCGGTGGATCAGAAATTTAGCGCTGCGGCGGTAGCGAGTGGATTGCTAACAGAGGAGCAGGTGCAGGAAATCTCCTCAAGCGTGCAGGCGCGGCTAGACCATGAATACGCCGAACTGCAGAAGCTGCAGAAGCGCGGCAAAGGCTCCATGCGCGATGTCTATGCCGCTTCCACCGCCGTCTTCCAACCAGACTACGACCATGCTCCGGTGCCCACGGGTATCCCTGTGGAGCGGCTCCGCGCACTGGGGCAAAAGATCACGGAAGTACCTGTCGACTTCCACATTCATCCCAAGGTAAAGTTGACCGTAGCCGACCGCCGACGCACGGCCACGGAGGCGGGCGGGCCTTATGATTGGGCGCACGCGGAGCATCTGGCGTTCGCCAGCCTGCTTACAGATGGTGTCCCCGTGCGGCTCAGTGGGCAAGATTGCCGACGCGGCACCTTTAGTCAGCGGCACTCCGTTTTCTATGACACAGAGACGCGGGAACGCTACATCCCACTGCAAAATCTAGCCGCCGATCAAGCGCGTTTCTGTGTTTACAACAGCTTCCTGAGCGAGGCTGCCGTGTTAGGATTCGACTACGGTTACAGTCTCATGTCGCCAGAAATGTTGATCTGCTGGGAGGCGCAGTTCGGAGATTTTGCCAATGGTGCGCAGGTCATCATTGATCAATTTATCTGTAGCGGAGAAAGCAAATGGCAGAAGCCTAGCAGCATCGTGCTGCTGCTCCCGCATGGCTACGAAGGCCAAGGCCCAGAGCACTCCAGCGCCCGCATGGAACGCTTTCTCCAGCTCTGTGCAGAGTGCAATATGCAGGTCTGTAATCTCACCACGCCTGCGCAGTATTTCCATCTGCTGCGTCGCCAAGTAAGCCGCCCGTTTCGGAAGCCGCTCATTATTATGACGCCCAAGAGCCTCCTGCGGGATAAGCTAGCTGTCAGTACCGAGGCGGACTTCGCACTCGGCACCCATTTCCAGGACATGCTAGACGATCCCGCCTTGCTCGCGAAACCGAACCGCATTCAGCGGCTTATTTTCTGCTCTGGGAAAGTTTACTACGATCTCTTGCAGTATCGGAATGAACAAAAAGTGAAGAACACCGCCATCATCCGCATTGAGCAAGTCTATCCCTGGAATGAAACGCTGCTCAGTGAAATCATTGCGCGGTATCCGGCCACGGATAAGAAATTCGTCTGGTGCCAAGAGGAACCGCAGAACATGGGTGCGTGGACGTTTGTGGCGGATCGCATGGAAAAAATTGCGGACACCAAACTCCGCTACGCTGGCCGCGCCCGCGCCTCCAGCCCAGCCGTAGGCTCCAAGACCATGCACGACAAAGCCCAGGCCATGGTGGTCGCCAGTGCATTTGAAGTGTAGCACTCCATGCGAAAATGCAGTTGGGTTTGGAAAAAATTTTGACAAGTTCGCACATCTCGCCTAGAGGATTGCTCGCAGCAATCCAAGCACCCATAGCTCAATTGGATAGAGTATTTGACTACGAATCAAAAGGTTCCAGGTTCGAGTCCTGGTGGGTGCATTTTATTAATCGACGCAGCTGCCGCTAATTGCGTTATTAGTCAGCCGAGCGCGCGTTGAAGCCCATTCTGATGAGGCCGTCCGCTCTTTGCCCGCGTCCCCCTGCCGGGTGCTGCCCGCCGAGGAAGATGATGCTGGGCTGGATGCCTGAGGACTATCTCACCTGCACCGCATTGCTGCGGTAATCATTGAGGTTATTCTTCAGCCATTCATCGCGCTTCTTGACCAGTTCTTGATATTGCGCGCGTAGCTTGGCTAGCTCACTGGCATCATTTTTTACGAAGCCGTTGTTCTTTCCATAACGCCGCCAGGGGCCGTCTAGCACCTCGTCTTCATCTACAAAACGCCAGTCGCATAGCGCTCCGCTACTGATGCCTAGGTAGTCCCGGATGGCAGGCGAGACATCCAGACCTGCGCCTTCATTATCCAGATTTTTCGGACGCGCGTTACCGAAAACATAGTCGTGATCGTCCGTCTTAAATGGGCCGCAATCCTCCCACTGCGCATAGCAAAGTTTCGTGTTATATTTGATGGCCAGCCAGCGGTTAACGCACACACTATCCCGCGAGCCCCCAGTCCATTTAGTCTTATGCCAAGGGATCTTCAGTTTAGCGATTTCTCGGTTAGTCACATCATTGAACGGCAGCGCCACATAGAAGGGATTCAGCTTCGGCACAAAGGCCTTGGGTGCGAAATCCCAGTTCCGCCCGGCTGCAGTGGGATCATCAAAGCCACCGTAATTTAACTGCCAAGTCGTATCCCAAGAGCTAGCATGATTCGGCACGGGGTTGCCCTCGCTCGGCTGTTCACCGATCCAAAACACGGTGGTGGGGATCTTTTCTTTCCAGGGGAAACGCGGTGTTAGGTCCCGGGGCTTCGTCGGGGCAAAAACGCGCGGCATGGCTGGTGGGCCGACTGCGCCCTGAGCTCCCGCTGGCGGGGTGGGCTTGGTAGCGGGGGCTGCGGTTGGAGTGGGCTTGGCAGGCTGCTTGGGCGCAGGCTTAGGGGCCTGCGCTACCGCTGAATGAAGCGGAAGGAGTAAACTGAGCAAAGCGATGTAAAAGAAACGGACCATGCACTGAAGATATGAAATGAGGGCCGGAGATTACGAAAATTTACCCTGGAAGCAAGTTTAGTTTTCAAGCCCCCGCGAGACGGAACTTGCGAGGCTCAGGCGATCATGCTAAACCCACAGTTCACCTCTACCGCCCCAGTCATTATGCTTTCGCCCCGGCAACAACAACTGCTCGATTTCCTGCGCTCAGAACAGCAACTCCATGGACTGATGCCGTCCTCGCGCGAGGTCCAACGGCACTTCGGCTTCTCCAGCCAGACGGCGGCCATGGACCTCCTGCGCGCCCTGGAGCGGAAGGGCCGCATCCGTCGCCTGCCAGGAAAGGCGCGCGCAGTCATCCTTGCCCATGAGGAACTCCCGCCCACCCCACCCACCGTGCTGCTAGCAGAGATCCCCATCTACGGATCCATCGCAGCGGGGATGCCGCAGGACTCACAACCTGAATCTGAGGGCAGTGTCTTCGTGGACCTCGACTCATTAGGCATTAATCCCAAAGCCAAGACCTTTGCACTCCAAGTGCGGGGAGATTCCATGCTCAATGCCCATATCGTGCCGGGAGATCTCGTGGTCATGGAACGGCGGGAGCCACGGGAAGGCGATGTGGTGGCGGCCCTCATTGATGGTGAATGCACGCTGAAACGCTATTTAACTAAACGCGGCAAACCTTTTCTCAAAGCGGAAAACAGCCTCTATTCAGATCTCATCCCCGCGCAAGAGTTGTCTGTGCAAGGCGTCATGGTCGCGCTCATCCGTCGGCAGAATTTCAAGCCTCAGGCGGCTTAACCGACGACCGCCAGGAAGATCACCAACAAGACGCCGAGGCCGAAGAGGAAGGTGTAGCCTTGGATGTTGCCGACTTGCAGTTTGCGGAAAAGTCCGCCCACGCCAGTGGCGGCTAGGGCGCTGCCACGCACAGCGGCTCCGTCGATGAAGAGTTTATCTATGAAGTTTATCACGGCGGCTAGCTTGTCTTGAACGATGTTCACTAACTTGGCGTAAAGTTCGTCAAAATAAAATTTATTGGCGAAGAGGCTGAGCTTCAGCGGATCCTCGTTTTTGCCACGATACATCACGAAGCCCAGGCCCACTCCTGCGACCAAGGCAATCAACGAAGCAATGCCGGGTGCGCTGAGCAACATTTGCAGGAGGCCTTCATGCTCGGCATGTTCGGCAGCGGGTAAAATGCTCTCGTGGAAGAAGCCGTAGCCTGCGAGTAAGCTAGGAACCGCGAGCACGATCAGCGGGATCAACATCACGGGTGGAGCCTCGTGGGCGTGGTCGGCTCCGTGGTCCCGGGCCTTACCCAGGAAGGCTACGACGAACAGGCGGGTCATGTAGAAGCTCGTTAGGAAAGCCACGAATGCCCCGATCGCGAAGAGCGCTTTGCTGTGTTCCCACGCGGCGGTTAGGATGCCTTCTTTACTGAAGAAACCAGAGGTGCCGGGAATGGCGATCAGGGCCGCAGTGCCGATGGCGAAGGTCAGCGTGGTGAGCTTCATCTTGTCTTTCAGTCCGCCCATTTTCCAGATGTCTTGCTCGTGGTGGCAAGCGTAGATGACCGCGCCTGATCCTAGGAAGAGCAGGGCCTTGAAGAAGGCATGGGTGAATAAATGGAAGTAGCCAGCCAAGCCTGCATTCAGGCCCACCGCCATGACCATGTAGCCGAGCTGGGACAGCGTGGAGTAGGCTAAGACGCGCTTGATGTCGTTCTGCTGGGTGGCCATGAGCGCAGCCATCAGGGCGGTGATTCCGCCGATCCACGCAATGATCGTGGCCGCATCCGGGCTGGCTTCTACGAGGAAACCCACGCGCACCATCATGAAGACGCCAGCGGCCACCATGGTGGCGGCGTGGATCAGCGCGGAGACGGGCGTGGGGCCTTCCATGGCATCGGGGAGCCAGACGTGGAGGGGAAATTGCGCGCTCTTGCCGATGGCTCCGCAGAAGATGCACAGCGTGGCCGCCATCATCAGCCCGGGAGCCACGGTGGCTGATTCCAGCGCGTGTTGGATACCACTAAAGCTCGTTTCTTTGGTGATAGACCACAGCAGGAGGATACCGATCATGAATCCGAAATCGCCAATGCGGTTGGTGAGAAAGGCTTTCTTAGCCGCATCCGCAGCGCTGGCTTTCTCATACCAATGCCCAATGAGCACATAAGAACTGACGCCCACTAACTCCCAGAAGATAAACATCATCGGCAGGTTATTACTGAGTACGATGCCCGTCATGCTGAACATAAAGAGCGAGAGCCCAGCAAAGAAGCGCGCTTTGCCCGCATCGTCTTTCATATATCCCAGCGAGAAAATATGCACTAGCGCGCCCACGAAGGTGACGACGAGCATCATAGATTTGCTGAGTTGGTCTATCTTTAGTTCGATGGGAAGCTGGAGAGAAGCTAAATTGATCCAATGAAATAGCACCACGTTAGAGTCGCCCGGGGTCTTCAGCAGCAGGACGCTGATGGCTAGGCAGACCAGCGCTGAGGCCACGGAGATCATGGCGCTGAGGGTGGCTTTTTTTTGGAGTCCGATGGTGATGACCACGGCAGACGCCAGGGGCAGCAGGAGGAGCAGGGCGGCGGGAAACATGAGTGGGAGGAAATGGAGTTAGCCGGAGAGAGAGTTGAGGTCTTCCACATGCACGGTCTGCCGCGCGCGGAAGAGCGCCACGATGATGGCTAGGCCCACGGCCACTTCCGCTGCGGCCACGGTAATGATGAGGAAGACCAGCATCTGGCCGTTGTAGTTAGGCATGCCGTTCACGGTATTGAAGCGGGAAAAGGCCACCAGGGCTAGATTGCCAGCGTTGAGCATCAACTCCAGGCACATGAAAATGATGATGATATTTCTCCGCACCATCACGCCAGCAAGACCGATGGCGAAGAGGATGCCGGAGACGACTAGATAGTGGGCGAGGGTCATGAAATTTTAGGAATTACTAGGAGGCACGCGATCTTCGCGGCGGCTGAGGACTACGACGCCCACGGTGGCTACGAGCAGGAGCACGCCCACGATTTGCAGATGGAAAGTGTAGTTCGTAAAGAGCAAGGTGCCCAGTTGGTTTACGTCGCTGGCGTTAGGATCAGCCAGCGCAGGCAGGGGCTTATCCGCATCTTTAAAGGTGCTGATGACATGGGCCACCAGCGCCAGGAACATGACCATCACGGCTCCGCTGCCGATGATGGCGGTCTTGTTCAGCTTCCTACGCTCTTCTGCTTTGATGTCCAGTAACATGATGATGAAGAGAAACAACACCATCACCGCTCCCGCATAAACGAGCACTTGGATGACGCCCAGGAAGTAAGCATTGAGGCTCACATAAATGGCCGCCAGCCCGATGAACGAAACCACCAGGCATAAGCCGCTGGCCACAGGATTGCGATTGACCACCACGCCGATGCCGAAGATCAACGTGAGGAGTGCGAAGAGGATAAAGAGGGGTTCGGGCATGGGTGTTATTTGCTGGGGGACTTCATTTCCATAAGCCAGATGATGTATGTTACGATCGCTAAAAGGCACATGGCCGAGGCCATAATCTCCGCCTTATCATGGAGCAGGGCGAAAGTGTAAACCTGAATACCGAACATCAATGTTGCTGAGATTGCTTTCATAAGTTAGCTGGGGTTTGGTCTATGGGCTATATGACGCTAGATAAAAATTACTTCAATTCATTCCACTTGTTGACCAGCCCTTCACGGATGCCGCCGATCTCGTAGAGGCGGGTTTTATCGTGCACCATTTCTTCTCGCGTGATGCCGGTGATGGCGTAGTCCTTGCGCAGGAAGATGGCTTGCTCTGGGCAGACTTCCTCACACATGCCGCAGTAAATGCAGCGGATCATATCAATCTTAAATTCCCGTGGAGCCTTTTCCACCTTGGCCCACTGATCGTCCTTAGGAATGGAGCCCGGCGTGATGGTGATGGCGCGGGGCGGGCAAATGAACTCGCAGAGTTGGCAAGAAACACAGCGCTCCCGGCCATGCTCATCCGTGACTAACGCAGGTGCTCCACGGTAGTATTCTGGCAATTCATGGTCCCATTTTTGCTCGGGATACTGCATGGTGCCCTCGGTCTTGCCGGTAAGCATGCGCACCGCATGACCGAGGGTGATCTTCAAGCCTTTGCCGATGGAGGGAAGATACATTTTCTCCCAGATGCTGAGCTTTGGTCGTTTTACAAGAATAGTAGCCATAGTGATTATTTCTTAAAGAACATAAGAATAAGGGCCGTGAGGAAAACATTTCCCAGGGCTATTTCAAATAACCACACCCAGCCTAAGCGCATCAGTTGGTCATAGCGGAACCGAGGCAGAGTCCAGCGGACCCACATGAAGAAGATGATCCAGGCCACCACCTTAGTGAGGAAACATCCCACGTGCAGCAGGGAGATCCAGAAGCTGCCTTCCGCATTCTGCAGCA
>JAYVOP010000244.1:0-18643 GCA_043757865.1 Verrucomicrobiales bacterium
ATTCCATCCGGACCGTAATCCAGGAGATCATGCCGCAGAGGAAAAGTTCAAAGAGCTAGGCGAAGCCTACAATGTGCTCAGCGATGAGCAGAAGCGCGCGGCGTATGACCGCTTTGGGCATCAGGCGTTTGCCCCTGGAGCGGGGGCGGCAGCGCAGGCCGCCACCATGGATCCATTTGACCTTTTCCGCCAAGTGTTCGGTGGCGCAGGCGGGGGTGGCGGCGGCGGCGGCGGTGGCATCTTTGAGGAATTCCTGGGCGGAAGCCGTCGGGATCCTAGCGGGAAAATGCGCGGGGATGACCTGCGCTATGATTTACAGATCACGTTAGAGGAAGCCGCCCATGGCGCGGAGAAAAAGCTGGAGCTAGAGCGCGCAGTGGAGTGTGAGAAATGTCACGGCACCGGATCCGCCACCGGCAAGGGATTGAAAGGCTGCCCCACATGCCGAGGCGCGGGCCAGGTCATTTCCAGCCGGGGCTTTTTCCAAGTCCAACAAGCCTGCCCAGATTGTCAGGGCACGGGGAAAATTATTTCTGACCCGTGCTCGGATTGTCATGGCGATGGCCGGGCGGAGCGCTCATCCCGCATCACGCTGCGCATCCCGCCGGGCATCTCAGAAGGCGCGCGCCTGCGCAGCAGTGGCAATGGAGAAGCGGGCTTCCGCGGCGGCCCAGCCGGGGATCTGTATGTGGTCATGCACCTGAAGGAGCACGATATTTTCCAACGTCACGAGCACGATCTCTACTGCGAGACCCCCGTGCCCCTAGCCACCGCCGCGCTAGGCGGAGAGCTGATGGTGCCCACGCTGGACGGCAAGGCCAGTGTGAAAATCCCCGCTGGCACGCAGAGCGGAGAACTCTTCCGCCTGCGTGGGAAAGGGATGCCGATCCTGAATCGCAGCGCCACCGGAGACCTGCTGGTGCGCGCCAACGTGGAGATCCCCACGAACCTCAACGCCGACCAACGCGCCAAGCTCCAAGCCTTTGCGGAATCCGTAGGGCAACAAAATGCGCCCCTCGCAGAAGGCTTCCTCCAGAAAGCCAAGCGCTTCTTCGGGAAATAGCTCCAGGCGCGCAGGAGCAGCGAACGTGAGTCCGCTGGAGGCAGTTCCGAGGCTAATTCCAAATCGCGTTCAAGATGAGAGGATCCCGAAGGGATCTAAGCTAATAGCCGGGGGCCGTCTTCACTCCCAGAGCCGCCGTCTTCACTCCCAGAGCTGCCGTCTTCACTCCCAGAGCCGCCGTCTTCACTCCCAGAGCCGCCGTCTTCACTTCTAGAGCCGCCGTCTTCACTCCCAGAGCCGCCGTCTTCACTTTTCCAACCAAGTCCCTCTAAAATTCAGCCAATACCCACCTGCTATGCCCTTCGATCCCGCCCTACCCGTCACCGGTTCCCGCCTCGCCTTTGCGGAGATGCGCGCCCAGTTTATCGCCCTCTTTGATCTCATTCATGCCGTGCCCGTGGGTCCGCCGGGGGCCGCCGGGGGAGGTGACGCAGGCCACGCTGGATGGGACGGTGCTGGGGCCGTTGAATAGTAGCAGTAATACCAGCAATGGGGTGGGCACGCTGGACAGCTCCTTCCAGGCGTCGGAGCTGGAACTGCTGCGGGGGAAGCTCAATGAGCTGATCCTGGCCCTGCGGCGGTAGGGAGCGCGGAGTGGCACTCCGCGGCATCGGGCCTAGGGCTTGGCCACGTGCGAAATGCCGCGGACTGCCAGTCCGCGCTCCAAGGCGCAGCAGATTTTTTTTGTTGCACAATGGTCACACGGCTGTCATTTGGGCGGTCTTCCTGGAAATCCCTATTTCTGGGAACAGCTTCACCAACCAAACCACATCATGACTAAAGCAACTACCCTCCTGGCCTCCTTGGCCCTCGCATCCATCGCCTCTGCTGGCACCTCTGCTTCTATGGGCAAAGGCAAATCCGTCGTCACGCCACCCGCTATGGGTTGCCCTAGCGTGCTGAGCTACACCTACCTGGAAGGTGGCTACATCCACCTGGATCAAGACCACGGGGACAAGCTGGACGGCGGCTATCTCGACGCTTACTACGAAGTGATCCCCCGCCTGACGCTCGACGGTTCCATCACCCTCTTTGAACAGGATATCCAACAATACACCGTTGGCATCGGCACTTATCTGCCCATCACGGAGCGCTTTCACCTGACTGCGCGCACGGGCTATTCCCGCCAAAACAATGATGTGGGTGACCTCAACGAGTGGTATATCGCTCCGGGTTTCCGCCTACAAATGTGCTGCCACTCTGAACTCTGGGGTAAAGTTTACTTCAATGTGGGTGAAGAGGAAACCACGGTCTCCTACGGTGTCGGTGCTACTTGGCACTTCGATTCGCATATCGGCCTGACGGTCGGTTATGCTTGGTCCGAAGACGGCTGGCAAGTGCAGTCCGGCCTCCGCTACTCCTTCTAAAGGAGGCTGCGGAACGACGGCGTTCTGTAAACGAATTCACAACCGGGTTAGCACCACGCTAACCCGGTTGTTTGTTTCCCGGCCATGCCCCCACGCGTGCTCATCACCCTGCTGCTCGGCGGACTCGCAGGCTTCTTTCTCCAACGTGAACAAACGCGCGGCACCTTTGCGCCCTTGGATCAGGGCCATGTGGCGTGGCTGCTGGCAAACCGGGGAGTGGCGGCCCCTGCGCAGATGCCGCAGGTCATCCTCGCGCGGCTGGATGATGCGGACCATGCGGAGGGGGAACGCCAATTTGAGGCGTGGCCGCCCACTGCGTTAGAATGGGCGGGGTTGCTAGAGGAAATGGCGCTGCTGCATCCCCGCACGGTGGCGTTAGGAAGCACGAACGGCTGGGCTAGTCAGGAGCCGGAACTTTTATTGGAAAAGGCCTGCCATGCGCTGCCCGGCCTGCTGCTAGGCACCACGGCGGAAGGCCAGGGCACGGCGGAAGGGGAGCCCGGCCCGGGGCTGCTGCACGTGGTGGGGGATGTTTCCGCGTTGCCATCCTATCAAGTGGTGGCCGGGCAAGCGCGGCTCACGCAGTTAGGAAACTGCGCCCTCACGCAGGTGAATTTAAGTGAGCACCCCGCCGCTAAACCCACCATCATCGACGGCGTCTTGCTCCTGCCACTACTCTTCCGCCAAGACGCCCAAGTGCAGCCCGCGCTAGCCTTGCAGGCGCTGCTCAGCGCAGCGCAAGTGAGCCCAGAGCAAATCCAGGTGCAGCTAGGCGAGGCCATCACTTGGCCCGGTGGTGGACACATTGCCATTGATGCCGCAGGCCGCTTTGTCCTGCCACTCTGGCCCATCAATGAACAACCATTGCCCGTGCTGAATCTCGACACTTTAAAAATGGATGCCGCCCAACGGGAGCGCTTCCTAACGCAGGATGATCCGGTGCGTCGCGTCTTGCCGCAGGTGGAGGGCGCGCTGGTGTGGGCGGGCGAGGACGACCGCGTGGCGCGGCGTTTCCCGCTGCCAGACGGACGCCGCCTTAGCCTAGCGGAACTCACCGCGCGCGCCTTGCAGGCCATGCAAACGGGTCGGGCCGTGGCCATGCAATCCCAGGTCTGGCAACTGCTGACGCTCGCGTTCGTGCTGGCGGCAGCGGCTTGGCGCAGCACCGGGCGCTGGTGCTTGCTAGGAGTGCTCGGGTTGGGACTGGCGAGCTTGCTAATGATTCAAAGCGCCAACGTCTGGATGCCCGTGGGGCCCGGGCTGGTGCTGCTAGGGATTGGCTGGTTCGTAAATTTACTGGTGCCCGCCGGGAAACCATCCTAGGGTCTCGCTCTTTCCCATGAACTTACTGCTCCGCTGTTTTCTCTTGCTCGTCACCTGGACACTCTGCTCCTGCGCGCCGCCGCCGCCGCCCAGCGCGGAAGATTATTTGCCGAGCAAAAAACTCAAGATCGTCACCACCTCCGTGCAACTGGCGGAATTAGCGATCCAGATCGGCGGAGACGCCGTGACTGTGGAATGCATGCTGACGCCGCACGCCAGCAGCCGTCCGCTGGGAGACCAAGGCAAGAATGCCACGTGGCAGCCGAATCCTTTTAAAATCAACCTCCGGGCCGCTGATTGGTTCGCCATGCAGACCGCCCACCTCGTGCTGCTGAATGGCCTGGGCTTGGAAAATAACCTGGAATCAGACGTCGCTAACCTCCGTGCCAAAGGCGTGCCCGTGGTCGTGGTGGGTGACTCCATTCCAGAAGCAGATCGCCTCAATCTCCCGAACACGAACACCGTGGACCCGAGTTATTGGAACTCCCCACGGCTCTGGCAGCACGCCGTCAATGCCGTGACCGCAGGCCTGCAAAAACTGGTGCGCCCAGAAGCATCCGCCTATTTCGAGTATCGTGCTAGTCCCGTGCGCCAACGGCTCAAACGCATGGCGGAATGGGGAGAATCCATCCTGCGCGCGGCCAAGCCGCCCGGCCAACGCTTCGTGCTCACGAGCCATGATACGCTGGGCTACTTCGCGCGGGACTTCGCCCTGGAAACACGCGCCCTCTGGCACGCCGCCGATGGCTCCCCCGCAGCCACCGATGCGGAACTCCTCGTCTGGCTAGAGCAACATCATGTGAGCGATATTCTCATGGACGCCAGCAGTCCCCCGGACCTCTCCCTGGATGATCTCTCCGTGCGCTTCGGCGTGACGGTGGCCAAGCCCATCTACACCATTTACCCGGACCGCCCCGGCACCATGCTGCCAGGGAAAATGGAGAGTCATGATGTGGGCACCTACGAGGGCATGTTCCGCCAACTCATCCGCATGTTAGAGCATCGCATGGGCGGCACCCGGGCCGCTGCGCTGCCAGATCCGCAAGTGCAGATCACGCCCCCGGATCGCGTGAATCCCTCTGCTCCCTAGCATGAAAGTGTCACCTGGGGCCGCCTGTGGCGGGAGCGTCCTAACTCTATGAACTCCCCCACCCCCAGCCTCCGCCTCGGCGGCATCGAAGTGCTGCGCATCGTCGCTGCGCTCTGGGTGGCGCTCTATCATTTCACGACCACGAATCAGAGTGCGCAGCATTTCCCCACCGTGGGTTGGCTCACGTGGTTAGGCGCATCAGGGCACTTGGCAGTGCATCTGTTCTTCGTCATCAGCGGATTCGTGATTCCCTACAGTTTGGCTCGGTCCGGTTATGTGCTCTGCGGCTACTTTCGCTTTGTCAGGAAACGGATCTGGCGGCTGCATCCGCTCTATTTAATCAACGTCCTCTTCTGCGCCAGCATGATCCGCCTGCCCGGCGGCTGGAGCGATGCTTGGCCGCATTTCTTCTATTTAAATGACATCCTCGCCCGTCCTTGGTATCTGGCCATCTACTGGACGCTGGCGCTGGAAATGCAGTATGGCCTCGTCATTGCCCTGCTCTTTCCGCTGCTGGCCCATGCCCGGGCGGAGGTGCGCTGGATCACGCTAGGGGCGTTTCTGGGCAGCTCCCTGCTGGGCATTTCTAAGACGTGGTTTCCTTACTACGCAGGCTTCTACGGACTGGGGATGGTGGTGTTTTGGAAACACACTGGCCGCATCGGATGGCCGGGGCTGATGTTAGGCCTAGCCGCTTGCCTCTACGTCCAGCAGGATCACTTTGGTTCCGCCCACATGCTCTGCGGCGGCGTGGCGGTGGCGCTGATCCTGTGGGGAAATTTCACCCTACCCTGTGGTCAATGGTTAGCGGATAGCAGCTATGCGTTTTACCTCTTTCATCCGGCCGTCGGCCAACTCGGCATGATGGCCACCGTCGCGCTATGGACTCGCAGTGGCTGGACGGACAGTCTCAGCGTGCTGCTGACCATAGCCGCCAGTGCCGCTCTAGCCTGGTTCATTCACCGCCGCATCGAACTCCCGCTCGCCCGCTGGCGACGCCCTCTCACCTCCTAAAATTATGCACATCCCTAGCCTCATCGAACACAAACGGGAAGGCGGTGCCTTCACCACGGAGGAGATCCAGTTTCTCATCACTGGCCTGACCACGGGCAGTATCCCCGACTACCAATGGAGCGCCCTGGCCATGGCGATCTATTTCCGAGGCATGACACCAGAGGAAACGTGGGCACTGACCCAAGCCATGCGGGATAGTGGAACCGTGTTAGACTACGGCCCGGAGCACCCGCTCATCGTGGATAAACACAGCACGGGCGGCGTGGGGGATAAGGTCTCGCTCGTGCTCGCTCCCTTGTTAGCATGTGCTGGCCATTGGGTGCCCATGATCTCGGGACGCGGCCTGGGAATTACCGGCGGCACGTTGGATAAGCTGGAAAGCATCCCCGGATTTAACACCCGCCTAGCCGAATCCAACCTCCTCCCGCAGCTCCAGCGCATCGGCGTTTTCATGGCCGGACAAACGGACTGCCTCTGCCCTGCGGACCGCAAACTTTACAGCCTGCGCGATGTCACGGGCACCGTGCCCAGCCAACCGCTGATCGTGGCTAGCATCATGAGCAAGAAGCTAGCGGAGAACCTGGACCGCCTAGTACTGGACGTGAAATTTGGCACCGGAGCCTTTATGAAAACCCGCCCAGAGGCCCAGTCCCTAGCCGATGCCCTGGCCGCCGTGGCCGCCCTGGCAGGCGTGCAATTTACCGCCCAACTCAATCCCATGGACGAGCCCCTGGGCCACGCCGTCGGCAATGCCCTGGAAGTAGCCGAGTGCGTGGAAACGCTGCGAGGGAACGGCCCTGCGGACTTGGAAAATTTAACGCTCGACCTCGCCACGGCTCTCACGGAAACGCCGCGCGCCCAACTCCAAGGCTGGCTGCACGATGGCACCGCTTACGCTAAATTCTCGCAACTGGTAGCCGCGCAAGGTGGCGACCTAGAGGCGCTCTCCACGCTCACTAGCATCGCACACCCCGCGCCTATCATCCAAGACGTGCTGGCACCACACAGCGGCGTGCTGATGCGCTTTGATGCCCAACGCGTTGGCCGCGCCTGCGTCACCCTCGGCGGTGGCCGCGCCTTAGCCACGGATGCTATCGACTATGCGGTGGGCTTCGATCAGATCATGAAATGCGGCCAACCGATCACCACCGGCACCCCGCTCTGCCGCCTCCACGCGCGCACGCCTGCCGCTGCGGCCGCTGCTCAGCAGCAGATCCTCCAGGCGGTTACGATCAGCTAGCCTGGCACTCGGCTATCCAGCGCGATCACTTGGCCGCTGAGGTGCGGCAGGGAATCTAGGAACGCGATGGCGCGGGCGGCATCCGCCACGGTATTGAAGCGCCCGAGGCAATGCGCGGCTAGGGCCGCAGCTTGCACGGCGGGGGGAAGCTGGGCGGTAAAATTGGTCTCTAGCCAGCCAGGCAAGACGCAGTTTACCCGGATGTTCTGCGGCCCTTCCTGCCGGGCCAACACTTGGGTTAGTCCGATGAGCGCGGACTTGGCGGTAGCGTAGTTGGCTTGCCCAATAGGGCCAATGCGAGCGGAGTGAGAACCGATGTTCATGATATGCCCAGCACGCTGTGGACGCATGAGCCGGAGGGCGGCCTGGGCACAGCGGTGGGCTCCGTGAAGGTTCGTCTGGAGCACGTGATTCCAGGCCTCAGTGGTCATCCGCACGAGCAAGGCATCGTGGCGCACGCCAGCGTTGTTGATGAGTAGGTCCAATTTTCCTAACTGGTTAAAATAAGCGCTCACGGAGTCCGCAGAGCAGACATCTAGCTCCGCATGTCCCGGTGCTAGCACGTGGTAGCCTGCGGCCTGGAGCTCCGCTGCCAGCGCCTGCGCCAGCGCTCCGTGGCCACCAGTGATTAACGCGTGGCGGGCTGCGGCCATGCTTTGATCATTTTGGGATCAATCACTTCTTTGGCGAGGTCGATCACGAACTCTTGGATGATCCGGTCCGCCTCGGTAAAACCTTCGGCATCCGCTGTGGTGCCATCAATGGCCCGGGTTACTACCCTGGGAGCTTGCTCCATCGTGGGCGTTTTATCCGCATCGTTATCGGCTAGGTGGGGATCGTAGTTCATGCCCACGGTGGCGTAGGCCCACTGTTGATCATAGCCTTTGAGCACCCGGTCTTGGAGGTCTAGCAGGGTGCGTTGGTAATGATTATTAGTCAGGGTGTCATGGCCCACGAACCAATAGTAAGTGATGTTATGGATGATCTGGCTCAACTTCCCATCCTTGTCTTTGATCGGCTGAGAGGTCACGAGGCGCTTCACCGGCAGCGGGCGTCCGCGCACCATCAAGTTAAAGATTTTTTCCCCAGTGATGACGTAGCCTTGAGCTACCAGACAGCGCTCGGGCCGGTGGATGCTGTTCCCCATGTCCGAGCCAGAGATGACAACGGAGACTTCCAGTTCCTCATGCAGGGCCGCAGCTATGCGACGTTCCATTTCACTCGCCTTCGGTCCCGGCGTGGGTGCCAGGATGGTGCTATTGACGCGAAGGTAGCTCTTTTTCAGAAACTGGGTATCAGGCGCGAGCACGCTAGCTTCTTGCTCGGAGGCGGGCCGGGAGGGGCCGCCGCGCCAGAATCCGATGAGGTGCGGCAATTCATATTTCCGCCCTGGCTCGCCTAAGCCGCCGGGCAGCGCGCTGAGTTGCAGCGCATACGAGCGGGGCAAGATATAAATAGCACTGAAGCCTGCGAGCAGGATCACAAAGAGGATGGTGAGCCGCTGACGCATTAGGAGGGAGAATGGTTGATGGTGGTGACGACGGTGCGAGGGCCGCGCGTGAAGCCTTTATCTAAAATGCGGCTGAGCAGCATCAGCAAGGTCAGGGCAATGGCAAAGCTGATGAAGCCCACTTTATCATGGTAGATGGTCTGGGCGAAGTTGACGCTGATCTTATCTGCCACCAGCAGGATGGACCAGATGCGCATGATGTTAGCCACGATGGCCAGCGGGATAGCAGAGAGAAAGATGGTGGCGCGCTTCCAATTTTCCTGATGCGCAAAGTAGCCGTAAACGAAGGCGATGAGCAGCAGCGCCATCAACGAACGGATGCCGCTACATCCTTCGTTGACATCGAAATCACTGCTAGTGCGTAGGAGGTAAACTTTATTTCCCGCCACTTCTAACGCGATGCCAATCAACGCAGCGAGACGGCCCGCGCACTTGGTGACGAAGAGTTGGAGCACGTTCGTAGCCTGTTGCAGATCTGGCACGGGGATGCAGAAATAGAACAAGGAGAGCGGAAAGATGGCGTAACTAGCACGTTTACGGCCCCACAAATAAAGGATGATCCCATAGGCCAGAAACGGCAGCGCGCCCACCGACAACCGCCACAGAATCGCCCGCACGGAGAGCACGAAGCAAGCCACCGCAAAGAGGATGAAGAGCAGCCCCCAGTTGCTAGGAGCGCTGGGCTGGCGCTGGATGATCGACCAGTTTTTATAAAAAATGGCCACGATGATAGGCACAATAAACCAGCCGTGCTCGTAGTTCGTCTCCCCAGTCCATGAGTGCGTTAGATTGTAAATGGCCGAGCAGTAAGCCTGCACATGGAAGAGCGGCTGGAGGGCATAGAAGTTCACGATCACAGCCAAGCACAGCGCGGCCAAGCACCATTCTGTGCGGTTCATGCGGGCGGGCGAAGGCGGAGGGGAAGAATCCATGGAGAGGGGGAAGGAGCGGGCAGTTATGGCCAAACAGTGCGGAGATGGCAATCGCTAAATTTCCCCTGGTAGGGAGCGCGGACTTTCTTCCGCCAGATCGTCAGGACAGCCATGACCATCTGCTCTGGACTAGCGGACTAAAGCTCCCTGAACGCACAACAGCCGACGCAGGCGTCGGCTGTTGTGCGGATGCGCAGGTTAGGGCGCAGGGGGGGATTTAGTCCACGAGGTTGTCGATGCGCTCGGCTACTTCCAGGTCGATGTCGGTCAGACCACCCGCTTCCACGGTGGTGAGGATAAGGAGGACTTTGTTCGCGCGGATGTCGATGTCAGGATGATGGCCTGCATCCTCCACGATTTCTGCGAGGTCATTGATGAAGTCCACGATGTCGGAGAAGTCATCGAAGTCGATGGCGCGAGTGATCTTCTTGCCCTCTAGCTCCCACTCGGGGACACGTTTGAGGAGGCGTTTGAGATCATCTTTAGAGAGAAGTTCGGACATAAGTTGGGGGGTGTTGGGGGGTAAACTGTCGTTGATAGGGTGGGAAAAGTGGTGCCATAGAAGCCTGCTTCTTTCGGTTGTCAAAACCGAAGCGTAAAATAATCTTGACGCCCCCGCTGGGCAGCGTATGCCCGTCTGCGCGCGCGCTTCCACGCCGCGCTAACGTGTGCTGCCAGCCGCAGCGTGCTCCTCATCCTGACACTTTTCTTATTCTAAACTACCAACCAACTCCTCTCCATCATGGGCCACATTTATAACAACGTCGTCGAAACCGTAGGCCGCACTCCGCTAGTGCGCCTGAACTCTGTCACCGCCGGGCTGCAAGCTACGGTGGCGCTGAAGTGCGAATTCTTTAACCCGTTAGGCAGCGTGAAAGACCGCATCGGTATGGCCATGATTGAAGATGCTGAAAAGCAAGGCCTGATCAAGGCTGGCACCACCATCGTGGAACCTACGAGCGGGAACACAGGCATCGCCCTCGCCTTCGTGGCTGCGGCCAAGGGCTACAAGCTCATCCTCACGATGCCGGAAACCATGTCCCTAGAACGCCGCACGCTGCTGGCCATGCTAGGCGCAGACCTCGTCCTAACGCCTGGACCTAAAGGTATGAAGGGCGCCATTGCCGCTGCCGAGGAGATCGTGGCCAACACGCCGGGGGCCTATATGCCACAGCAATTTAACAATAGCGCGAACCCCGCCATCCACACCGCCACTACGGGCCCGGAAATCTGGGACGACACGGATGGCGCGGTGGACTACCTCGTCTCTGCCGTGGGCACTGGCGGCACGATCACGGGCGTGAGCCGTTACATCAAGCCGAAGAAGGCTAGCTTCAAGGCCATTGCAGTGGAGCCTGAGACCAGCCCGGTCATTTCCCAAACCCTCGCTGGCGAGCCCGTGCAGCCCGCTCCGCATAAGATCCAAGGCACGGGTGCTGGCTTCGTGCCGAACAATCTGGACCTCTCCCTGGTGGATGAAGTGATCAAAATCTCCAACGACGACGCCTTCGCCATGGCGCGACGTTTAGCCAAAGAAGAAGGCCTGCTGGTGGGTATCTCCACGGGAGCCAACGTCTGTGCCGCGCTCCAAGTAGCCGCCCGCCCAGAGAACGCTGGCAAGCTCATAGTCACCATCGGCTGCTCCACAGGCGAGCGCTACCTCTCCACTCCACTAGCCGAAGAAGCTCGCGCTAAAGTCGGGGCTTAATTTTCCGCTGCCTTTTCATCCTCTAACTCCCTTAATTCTCATCATGGCCAACACCCCCGATCAAGCCCCCATTGCTGAAATGGAATACGAACCGAGCGCCTTTGAACTCGCGTTTGCCAAACATAAGAGCAAGTTCATCCTCGTCACGCTCCTGACGGGCGTGGGCGCGCTCGGTTTTTATAGCATGAAATTTTGGAAAGAGCATCGGGATACGCAAGACGGCCTAGCCTTATACAAGGCTGAAACCGTGGCCGATTACGAGCGCGTGGCCAAGGAACTCTCCGGGCGCAACGCCGGGGGCAATGCCCTGCTCCTAGCCGCGCAAATCCATGCAGATGAAAATAAGCCAGAAGAGGCACGCTCCAAGCTCGAAGCCTTTCTCAAAGACTACGGAAATCATCCTTTAGCCGATTTGGCAACCTTACGCCTAGCCGAAACCCAATTCCTCACGGGCAAGGTGGAAGAAGCCAAGGCCAGCCTCACAGCGGTGTTTGAAAAATTCCCCCAATCCGCCCATGCTCCCTTAGCCTTGATGCGCCTAGCCGATCAACTGGCGGTGGAAAAAAACGTAGATGAAGCCCGCAAGAAGTATGAACTGCTAAAAGAAAAGTATGCTGGCTGCAGCTATTGGGATGCGGCCATGAAGCATCGTGATGCACTGACCCGCAAGGATCCGACGCCCGTGGATTTCGTCCCGGATGCACCTCCGGCTCCGCCGACCCCAGGCGGTGCAAATCTCGGGGCGGCCCCAGAGGCTCCATCCACTATCTTAGACATTCCCGCGCTGAATCCCACCGCCCCCGCCATACCCGTTGAGCCTAACACGACCCTGGACGTGCCTAAGTTAGACGCGCCCGCGGCTCCCGCCCCAGCGGCAGAGGCTCCGGCGGATGCCCAGAAGTAAAAAAGTGGAGTGGGACACGCTGGTCCCCACTCGTACTGTGGAATGTCAGTGGGGACAGGAGTGTCCCCACTCCAATTTTAATGCTAGGTCAACGTGCGCAAAGCTCCCCGTAGCAGTGCAGAAGATTCTGCCTCCGTGCCTGCTGGCAGGCTTTCTAGCACGGCCTTGACCGCCTTCTGGGCTTCCACTTGTTTGTAGCCCAAGTTGATGAGCGCCAGGATCACATCATTTGCTAGTTGCTGACCCTTGGGCATGGTGGGGGGACGGGTGCGGGCTTCGTGCCATGCGGCGGTCACGCCCACTTTATCTTTCAACTCCACCACGATGCGCTCGGCGGTTTTCTTGCCCACGCCTTTGATCTTGGAGAGTGCGGTCACGTCGCCATTGACGACGTTGTTTTTAAAGTCGCCCACCTTCATTCCGCTCAGCACGGCTAGTCCTAACTTAGGGCCAATGCCGGAAACACGATCAATCAGAAGGCGGAACAGATCCCGCTCCTCACCCGTGGCAAAGCCGAACATCGCCTGCTCCTGCTCCCGCACGTGGAAATGTGTCAGTAGCTTCACGCTGGCTCCCTCCGCAGGCAGGGCATCGAAGGTGCTGGTCGGCACCAAACATTCATAGCCCACGCCACCTACGTCCACCACCACGCGGTCTGGCAAGCTCTCAGCTAGGGTTCCTCGGAGAAATGTAATCATGCGGCAGCGGCTTATTTCCCGCCGAGCAAGCGCCCGAGGATCATGGAAATGCAGCCCGCCTTGTTGGCTAGACCTCCACCTGTGTTGCCGCCTCCACTCGTGTTGCCACCACCGCCGAGCACTGAACCTAACACACTACCGAGAATGTTACTGCCGCCGCCTTGCTGGCCGAGGATGGCCCCCAGCACTTCCATGGCACCACCACCGCCGCCCGCAGATGAAGATCGTCCCCCGCTTTTCATCTTGCTCATCACTTGCCCCAAGATGAGCGGGGCTAACACAGGAAGTAGTTTCCCGATCATATCCTTGGACACGCCGAGCTGATGTGCCATGGCCTCGTGGGCGGCGGGAGCATGATCCCCAAAGAGGCCTGCAAGGGAGTCGTTGCTCTGGGCGGATGTGCGGTCGAAATGCCCCTCCACGTCTTCCAGGGCGGATTCATCCGCCTGGCTTTCGAGCACACGTTGGGCGGATTGATGATCTTCTGGATGCGCCATCTGGGACTGCACTCCACCCAGCACATACGGAGCCATACGGGGCAGGATGTCGGCGGCCTGAGCAGGATCGAGGCCGAATTTAGCGGTGACTTGTTGGGCTACTTGCTGCCCGTATTTGGCTTGGAGTTCTTCGAGGAAATTCATGGTGATAGGGCTGGGTAGAATTGATGGAATGGGTGTAGTTTGACGTGAAATTTGCGTTATTCTTTTCCGGAAGTCCACTTGCCGAGCCTCTGCCGCAGGCGCAGCAGGTTGAGAAACATGGCATAGACGCTGTGCGGACCGAGCCGACTGCCGGGGCTTTCTTCCCAATCAATCGGCACAGATTGGATGGGCAACCCCGTGCTGAGGACACGGAAAGTGAGTTCGATGTCGAAACAGAAACGCAGCTCGCTCAACTGCGGCAGGATCTGCGCAAAGGTGCTCTGCGGCAGCAGCTTGCAGCCGCATTGAGTATCTGGGACTGGGAAGCCGAAGAGCCGCCGCGTTAGGAAACGAAAAACCGTGCCGGAAAGTTGGCGTTTCCAGACCCGCCGCACCTGCGTGCCCTCCGTGCCCGTGCGCACCGCCCACAGCGCCCGATCTGGCGTGGCGGGCAGGAGTTGTAAGATGCGCACCATTTCCTCTACGGACACAGCGCCATCCGCATCCACTAATCCTAACCACGCGTGCCCCGCCCCCGCGCTGGCCCAGCCCGCATAGACAGCCCCGCCTTTCCCCACATTTTCCGGCAGGCACAACGCAGGCCGTAGGATCGGGAATCGGCGTTGCAGATCTACTGCGTAGAGCTTCACCCAGGCTTGATGCTCCGCGTCCGATCCATCATCCACTACCAAGACTTCCACTGGCAGACGAGAGCGTGTTAGGGCCTCCAGCAGATGCGGCAGGAAACGCGGCAGGCGCTCGCGCTCATGGTAGCAAGGAATAACAAGGAGGATAGGATTGGGCACGCAGCTAATCGGGCGCAGGGAGCGCGCGACGTAAAGCGGATCTTTACGCGTGATGGGCCTAACGGATCAGAAATCGCACTACTCCGCCGCGCTAACCGCTTGACCTGCGAGCTTGGCGGCACGCTCGGCAAATTCGATGTGGAATTGCTCTGGCGTAGGCGCGGGACCGAGGCCACGGAAACGCCCCCAGTAGTTCGTAAAGCGCTCACCGGGCTGGCGATTCGCTTTGAATTCCACGAGGAGTTCTCGCACGCGCGCAGGGATGTCATCGAAGGCGATGGTCTTGGTTTCCAAGCCTGCAAGCCGATCTCCCACGATGCTGCCGCCGACAAACATGGCGTATTTTCCAGGTCCACGACCCACGAAGCCGATGTCCGCATTGTACGGCCTAGCACAACCATTCGGGCAGCCCGTCATGCGGAAAAGAATCGGCTCTTGCTCCATGCCTAACTCCCGCAGCACCACATCAATGCGATCCATTAGATCACCGAAGACGCGCTCGCTTTCAGCTAGACTGAGGCCACACGTGGGTAAGGCCACACAGGCGTGGGCCACTTGATGCGCGGCGGTCATCCCGTCGGCATGGGGCACGTGGTGTTTGGCCAAAATTGCGTCCACTTTGCTACGATCCGCTGGAGCGAGGTCGGCAAAAATGATGTTGGTGTTCGGCGTGATGATGACCGGGCAACGCAGCGTTTCCACGATCTCCCGGAACGCGCTGCGGTAGGCAGGCTGGCCTTCCTTGTCGTCAATGCGGCCCATGCTGACATATAGGGCACAGTAAAGTTTCCCGTCGCCCTGCTCGTGCCAGCCTAACACGTCGGCCACGGTATCGAAATGCACTGGCTTCGGCGGGGCAATCGTCACGCTAGGCAGGCGGCTCTGAACTTGCTCCACGAACCAAGGGATGCCTTCTTTTTCCACCAAATATTTCATCCGCGCATTCTTCCGCTCCTCACGGTTGCCGTGATCCCGCTGGGTCTTCACGATGGCTTCTGTGACCGCAGGTACGTTCGCCCGCTCCACATAGCCAAACGGCTGGGCCAGAAATGGCCGCGTGGAAAGTTGGCCATGGCTCATGCCGAACCCGCCGCCGATGTAAAGCGTGTAGCCCTGCACCACGCCATTTTCCGTGTGTGGCACGAAGCCCACGTCTTGGCTATACATGTCCACATCATTGCTAGGAGCAATGGCCACGCCCATCTTGAATTTGCGCGGGAGGTAAACTTTCCCATACAGATCGTCCACCACGTCGGGGCCGTCGGTAGCCTTTTCCAGCAGGTCTAGCTTCTCTCCATCTAGCCAAATATCGCAATAGGCACTGCTGCGCCAGAGGAACTGCGCGCTGATCTCCTCGGCTAGTTTTTGGGCATCCTCATGCACAGCATCCTTATGCGGAGCGGCAGGCCCCATGATGTTCCTCACCACATCACCGCACGCGCCCATGGTGGTTAGGCCGCATTCATTGATTCCTTTGATCACATCCTTCAGCCCGCCCTTGAGCACGCCGTGGAATTGCACCCCTTGGCGGGTGGTCAGGCGGATGGTGCCGTTGGCCAGAATGTCACCTAGACGATCATGGATTAAATATTGCTCCGCAGTCATGCGTCCGCCGGGCATCCGGGTGCGGACCATGAAACTCCAGGCCTTCTCCAGCTTGGCTTTAGTGAGTTCTCCACGTTTATCCCGGTCATCCTGTTGGTAGGTGCCGTGGAATTTCATCAACACATTGTCCGCTTCCTCGTAATGCGTTAGTGCGGGGTCAGTAAGTCCGTCTGCGATGTGTCCGCGCAGTCCGTTACTTGCTAGTTTGATGTCTTCGACGCTGACTTTGGCCATGATGTTTGAGTGGGTGAGTTTTTTAAAAAAGTAGGGGGTTATGCAGCAGCAGACTAGAACGTCTTTACCAGCGCGCAAGGATATTCCTTAAAGTCGATAGGAATAGTAGGGAATTACTCGTAAAGAGTAGTGGAGTCGGTTCTGCGGAACAATCTACCAGCCTTCGGCCACGCGGGAGAAGATCTCCTGAGCCGCCTTGCGGCTGGCTTCATCAATGGCTTGGCGCTCGGTGGATTGGAATTTGGGATCAAGGAACACGGAGGTATCGCCTTGGGCCGTGCCCTTCATTAGCACCGCTCCGGTCTTGCTATCTTCTACGGAATACTCCACCCAGAGCTTGATTTCTAGCTCACGGGATTTGAGGACGTTGGTCCGCACGCCACGGAGTTGGCGGCGTTCAAAGCGGAGGATTGTGCCCTTTAGAACCGCATCCGCATGAGCGGTGTCCGTTATTTTGTAGGTGGTGTCCATTTGAAATTGTTTAATGACGTTGTTCGTCACTAACACGGAGGACCGCGGCTCCAGGCTTTGATTTTTAAAGACCGGGATGGCGAGAGAGGAGACGCCCGCCATCTTGGTCGGTTTATCCGCTCCGACATGATAGCCAGCGCAGGAAGTAAAGAAAGTGACCACGGTGAGAGTGGCTAGAGTGTGCAAGGAGCGGAGAATGGTCATGCGAAAAGTCGGTGAGTTAGGCGGTGGTGAATCAGGCACGCGGTAAAAAAGATTATTTAGGCTCTGCTGGTACGATGGTTGGATCAGCTAAGGGAGCCACGGGTGGCAAGCTCAGATCGCCCAAGCCGGGCTTGAGGAGCGTGTCGTCTGGCTTTCCAGTAGGCTTATCTCCCGGGAGTGCGGGCTCTTCGATGGGCACCACGGGCACCCCACCGGAATCAGCAGTGGGGCCGATGCGCATCTTCGCTTGCTTGGTACCTTTTTCTAGGTCCATGGGAGCGGGCGGCCCCAGGTAGTCTGGGCGGCTCTTCACATCAGCTTGGGCTTTGAGGGCGAGCTGCTTGTTGGTTACCTTCACATTGGCTTGTTCGAGCAACTTTGGATCCGCAGTAGTCAGGGCATTGATGCGCTCCTTGGCCGCTTCATAATTAGACCCACCGCGGAATTTCAGCACGTTGTTGTAATAAATGACAGCCGCCTTGAGGTTCTTCGTGCGTTCGTAAAATTTAGCGATTTTGAAGGCGCTCTCAGCTTCCTTTTCATCAATCTGCGGCAGCAGATCGCGGCCTTCTTCCGTGGGGAAGAGGCTCACAGCCTCTTGGGCGGCATTGCGGGAATCCTTGAGCACGCCTGCATCCTTAGTGCCTTTAGCCACTTTGCCGAAGTTGAGGTCGGCAATTTTCTTCTGAGCCTGAGCGGCCACGGGGCTCTTAGGGTATTGATCTACCACATCTTGGTAAGCGTTGATGGCCTCTGAGCGTTCATCGGCATCTTCATAGATGGCACCGATCTCAAACTTGGCTTCCGCGGCATTCGGGCCTTGCGGGGCGTTCTTCACCACCGCCTTGAAGAACTTGAGCGTGTCTTCCCGGCTCAGTTTCTTTTTCAAGCCTAACAGCGAGCCGAGTTTGTCTGTGCGGGCGCGTTTGGCGATGTTGTATTGGCCCTCTAACGCCGAACTAAAGTAAGAACTAGCCTTGTAGCTATCCACGAGAATTTGATATTCCTCGAAGGCCTTTTGAGGGTTCCCGTCCTCGAAATTTTTAGCATACAGATACTGCGCGTTGGAGGCGCTATTGGTCAGCGGGTATTTGGCTACGATCTGTTTATAAAGGGAATTAGCGGTGGAAATTTGGCCCTGTCCTTGGGCGGCCTGGGCGCGCGTGAGCAACTCGGCAGCAGCCCCATCTTGGCTTTGTAATTCTGCGGCAGAAGGAGCGGGTTGGGTATCCTTTTTACCAAATGGCCACGGAAAGGCACTGGCAGGAGCGACCTGCAACAGCAAGGAAGTTCCACTAACGAGAATGAGGCGAACGGATGAATTTTTCATGGCGCGCAGACTAGAGCGCTTGGAAAACGCGTCAAGTGATTAAGAGGCGGCTTGAACCCGATCCTCCGGCGTGCGGAAGCACAGCGCCACACTGGCTGTGACCACCGTGCCGAAGAGGATGCGCCAGGGGAATTCGATCTCCGGCAGCCAAGCCGGATGCAGCAGTTCCCGTCCGAAAATATGCGCCACCCCTTTGTCCAGGCCGCTGAGCACGGCCACCACGCAGAAGCCGCAGATCATGGCCAGGACGTTGCCTGCATCGCTGCCGCGCCTTTCCGTGAAGAGTCCGACCATGAATACTCCTAACAGCGAGCCGTAAGTATAGCCGAACACGCCGAGGATGATCGGGATGATGCGCAAGTTAGGATGATGCAGGCTGACATACGACGTTCCTAAGGCCACCAAAATGAGCAGGACCGCGAACAGCGCAGTCCCGAAGCGCATGGCGCGCACTTTCCCCGCATCCTCTGCGGGCTCGCCAAAGATGGGGAAATGGAAGTCCC
>JAYVOP010000245.1:0-4893 GCA_043757865.1 Verrucomicrobiales bacterium
GCCCGGCGGGACTCACCTGCTGCTCGGCAATATGCAGATCATACTCCACCACCTTAGCCGTTAGTGGCGTAGGCCCACTAACTGACAATAAGGTGCCGAGGAGCAGGGAGTGAAGGAGGCGCATGGAAATAAATTTGGGGGTTCAACAAGTTAAACCCCATCCCCGCACGAAACCCTGAGACTATTTACAAATCTCTCTCCGGCGGCATTCATGCAGGTGGCAGGGCCATTTTAAGCATCACCCACGGCAGGCTTAAATGATGCGCCCCCGCAGCCAGGCCGGCTAGGGGGGGCTACCGTTTCCCCTTCAAAGACCCCGCCCAGATAGACGATGAGGTAGCCATACTGCCCCAGGGGCGGACGCGAAATCCATAAGCGGCGTGGCGGTGTTCCTGGAAGTCAGCCATGGCTTGCTCTGCAATGCTCATGTGCTGGGAGGTGCGCGCACCCAGCAGAAATAGGAGCCAAGCCAAAAAAAGAGTGACGACATCGCTGCCGTCACTCTCCAAGCGTAATCACCCGGCGTTAGCCGCCGACCACGAGGCTCGCCTCCTCACTCCAGAGTCCCACGCGATGGCCGTCCACATTGTAAATGGCGCGGTATTTCCACTTCGTGAGGGCGGCGGGGAGGGCGGCGGGATCGGTGTGGTTCGGGGCGGTATCGATCACGAGTAGTTGCCAGCCCGTGCCATCGCCCCGGTCCACTTGGATCTCACAGGCGTCCAGCCAGAGGGTGTAGCCGCCCCAGTTCCAGATGATTTTCACATGGCCATTGAGAATGCTAACGCTCAGCACGGGCTTGAGCAGGGCGAAGTCTGGGCCGCTGTCCTCCGTGCCGATGATGCCCAGATCTTGCCCATGCACGGCATCATAACTGGAGGCTTTTTTCAGCTGGGCCACCGTGCGGAAAATGCGGCTTACGGCCCCCATCTTCACCGGCACCACCGCGGGATCCGGGCCCACCACGCCGGGCAGGGCAGGGACCACGAAGAGGGGCAGCACCTGCAGCGGATTGGTATTCGATCCATCATCCGCCAGCATCACCTGAGCCGCCGCTGCGGTGCAGGCCGCCAGGTAATCCCGGGTGGCCGGCAGCCAACTTCCCAACACATAGATGACCCAGCGGGCATCCGCTATGGAGGCGGCACATTCTGCGGGCGTGAGGCCCAGGGTGGGGGCATGGCCGCTGAGCTTGCTGCGGTAGTTTTCTAGCCAGAGGACGCGCTCCGCAGTGTTGGTGGGGAAATAGAATTCATGTTTCATCGTGTGGTTTTTTCTAGGGTTTGGTTTGGGTATTGGGGTGGGAATCTGGTTGGGGTAGGGGACGAATCCGGGATCCCCAGGATCGAGCGCGAACGACGGATCTCCCCAGCGTAAATTTTCGTCATCGAACGTGTAAGGCGTGCCCGTATGCGGGTTGATGGCGTCCCAGTGGAGAATGGTCATGGTAGGAAATAGGGGTGAAATTTGTCGGCCAAAGCCCGTTTCCGCGCAGCGCCACCATGTTCCCGCGTGGCGCGGGAAGCTCCCAGAGCCGCGCCAGCACGTTCCCAGGCTCCGCCACCACCTTCCCGCGCCCCGCCAGAACATTCCGACGCCGCATGAAAACCTTCCCGGGCCGCGCGAGAACGTTCCCGTGCCACGCGAGAAGCTCCTAGCGCGGATTCACCACATTCCCGCACCGCCTCTCCACGTTCCGAGGCCGCGCGGAAACGTGCGGGCGCGGCGTGGGAACGCTGTGGGGCCGCTCCAGAAGCCCGCTTTTGCGCGGAAATAGCGCCTTCCGTCCCTCTCAGGAGGGCGGCGGCGGATCGGACAAGGTGGCGGATATGCGGCATAACGGCAGGGGCGGATGGGAAATTAATTTGACCCCGCCATAACGCCCCGCGTTAAACCGTTCTTTCAAAAAAAGTGGACTACCATGGATCTTTCCGCTCCACGCCCGTGGATTGGAATGTAAAATGAGGAAGGAGCGGTGGGAGAATTCATCCCGAAAACGGCGTTTGAAAGTCCGGAACACAGTGCCTCCGGCCTGTGCTGGTCAGCGGTCGTCCCGACCGCATTCCTTTCGGTGTTTGATGAAAGCGGTCGGGACGACCGCTGACCAGCTCAGGCGAGACGCCTAAGTTCCGTCCGAGCGCTGTTTTTTCGGATTGCTGGCAATTTAAAAATACCCTCTAGGGCGCGGCTTGCACGGTTGTTTCGCTGCGGCAGAGGTGAAGGAAATGGTGCCGGGGTGACCGCATCGCGATGCTGCGTTACGGCTCAATCACGCCACCGCGTGAGTCATCTGGGATACCTTTGGCCGCTGGCGCAAGGCGCACCCCACGCGCCTCACCGGACCCGCTCCTAGGAACCAAGTTAGGCTGCCGTAAGTGGCGTTAGGGAACGAGGGAAATGGTACGCGATACTGGGTTCGAACCAGTGACCCCCTCAGTGTCAGTGAGGTGCTCTACCACTGAGCTAACCGCGCTTGGTTGGTGACATTTCATTCCGCTGCTGGAGCGGCCCGCTCTATAGTGGTGGGCCGGGTGAGGGTCAACCAAAAACTTTGCCGAAGGGCAGCGCGCTTTGGCCCTCCAGTGGCGGCTTACGCTGGTTCCGCGCCTTCTGTGGTGATGATGAGATCCGTGTGATCCAGCGTCGGCTCATGGATGAGGGTGGCGGCTCCGGCCTTGCGCCCTTTATTCATCACCATCAGGGCGAGGTGGAAGAAGAAAGAGACGTTCGCCAGGAGGATGAGGAACCACGCCACGGCGGTGCCGGTGCGGAAGCCATTGCCGAAGGTGAGGGTGGCTTGCAGACCACGATCCCATTCGTCTAAGGAGGCTCCATACCATAGCCCACTTGCCAGCAGCAGCACGCCGATGGCGATGCTGCCATAAGCCGAGAACCAGAAGTGGAAACGGATGCGGGAGCCGCTGATCCACTCACAACCCGTCACACGGGGGACGATAAAATAGATGGCTCCGAACATCACCATGGTGAAGAACATATAGATGGCGAAGAAATGAGCCGCGTCTTGCGCATAGCTAAACTGGGCATAGCGGGCCAAGCTAGAAGTGGTGAGCAACGCCATGACGCAGGAGGCCACGGTGTAGCCGATGGCTCCGAAGAATGTGAACCGCAGGGTAGGGCTAAATTGCACCAGTTCATGGCTGCCTTGCACCGTTTTGTAATGATTGATGGCCACGGCAATCACGGGCACGAGCAGGAGGATCTGCGCCCCACCAGAGATGGCAGGCATCCAACGTGGCAGTGGGCCGCCGAGCAGTTCTTGCATCCCAGTCCAGCCGCCCAAGGCCAGCAACGTCCAGAAGGCCAGCTTGGCGAGATGATAGCTGTAAATGGACTGGCCTGTGATCTTGGGGATGATGAAATAGGCCGTGCCCAGGCCCACGGGCACGAACCACAGGAAAGTCAGATTCCCCGCATACCAGGAAGCGATGGCCGGCCCCATGACGCCCGTGCCTTTGAGGGTATTAAGGATGACGTTGGCGATGAGATACATCCAAGGAAAGGTAAAGCAGGCGGCCAGCAGATACCATTGGGAAATGAAGACGTCCCCTTTCCGGCGGGCTTGGAACATGATGACTAGCCAAACGGTAATCAATAGATACGCTACCAGCAAGATGGGCCACGCGATGGGCGGCATTTCCAGCCACTTAGCCGCAGTGCCATAGCCGCCGAGGATGCCCGCTACGCCTAACAGCACCCCCAGATTCCAAAAATGTCCCACGACCACGAGCGTGATGGGGTTCTTTAATTCCGTGCGGCAGAGGCGGGCCATAATCCAGACCATGACGCCGAAGCCAGCCTGCATGGCCCAACCATAGACCAGCGCATTAATGAACGCGGGCTGGGTGCGGCCAAAGTTCGTCCATTCATAATCCAGGAACTGGGGGGCAAATACCTTGATGGAGGACAGCAGTCCTAGCACCGTGGCGACGATCAACCACGCCGCGGCACTGGTGAAGAAAAACAACACTGGCAGACGCGTCGTTTTATCGATCGCAGCACGCTGGAGCACGTCTTCGGGCGTGCTTAAATTTGGGCGCGTGGGCATGGTAGCTTCGTGGCTCATGGTAGTGGGTAGCGGGGCAAAATTTTATCAATTAAAAGCAAGAAGACAGGGCCGCCCAGACTGGCCCGCCCCATCATTTCGGTGGCTCCATAGGGGATTGTGAAATATTTCACAAGCAAAAATCTGAAAAAGTTCGTAAGCCATGCCGGCTTTCCGGGCTGGATAAAGCCGCTGCGTAAGCCCAGGTGCTGGCCCCTTTTCAACCTGGACCCTTAGGGCTCAGCAGGGAGCCGCTACAGTGCCAAGTTCGGGTCCACGTTCGTCGTTAGGGGTGAGGACTCGCCACGTTGCCAGCGCAAGGCGGCCACGTAGGCGATCATGGCGGCATTATCCGTGGTGTGCTGCGCCTGGGCTAGGTGCAGCGTGTAGCCCTGTCGCGTGCAACCCTCCTGGAAGGCTGCGCGCAGCCTGCGGTTACAGCTTACGCCACCGCTCACGCTGATTTCCCGCAGGCCTAATTCACGCGCGGCCCGCAGCGTCTTGGCCACCAGCACTTCCACGATGGCTTCTTGAAATGACGCACAGAGATCTGGCAAATGCGCTTCCACTCCGCCCTCCAGCTTCGGTAGTAAATAGAGCAAGCTGGTCTTCAGTCCACTAAAGCTAAACGCCGCATCTCCACTGTGCAGCATACTGCGGGGGAAATCGAACGCGGCGGCATTGCCCTGCACTGCGAGCCGATCGATCTCCGGCCCACCGGGATAGGGCAGGCCCAGCATCTTGGCGGCTTTATCAAAAGCCTCGCCTGCGGCATCATCCCGCGTGCGGCCGAGCACGACGTAATCTCCCAGCCCCCGCAGATGGATCAG
>JAYVOP010000246.1:0-18521 GCA_043757865.1 Verrucomicrobiales bacterium
TTGGCGGGAACTAGGGTGGACGCCTCCCACCGTGCTATTTCAAGCTCTGGAAGAATTTTACGATGTCCGCCAAGCCCTGAGGGCTGAGGTTATTTACCAGTCCAGGGGTCATGCTAGAGACGTGCTCATTCTTGTCGTGCTTGGTGATGGCGGCGGTGGGGATGGACTGCGTCATGGCTCCCATGTTGCGAATGATGATCTCGTCTCCGGCTTCTTTCAGGGCAAAGCCACTATACATGGTGCCGTCTTTCGTGGTGATCGTATGAGTGGGAAATCCTTGGCTGACGGTAGCACTGGGGCTAAGAATGCTGAGCATGATTTCCTCTGGCTTATAGCGGAGCGCGATATCGTAGAGATTCGGGCCTTTGGGCTCATCGTTCTTGCCCACGACGTGACAAGCGATGCAGCCTTGGTCCTGGAAAAGTTTCCGCCCATGGCGCGCATTCGCTTTATCCAGGCTGCCCAGCGCTTGTTCGATGGCCACGCTCTGCTCCAGTTGGCCAATGTCTCCGGGTTTCATATTCACTAGCTGCATCATCGCTTTCCCCAGTGCTGCTTGATCCTTCGCCCACTGTGGATCCGCTCCACTGGATACAACCGCGAGGCCTTTGATGACTACATGGTGGCGGTCTAGCTGCGTTGCAAAGTGTGCTTTCATGGCATCATCCGCTTTGGTGAAATAGTCCGTCAAGGTGGCGGAGATGCGCATCGTTTCACTCCACGGCACGCGCTTGTAGTAAGGGCCGGAGGTGTCTGGACGCGTGCCCCAGGAGCTGCCGTCCCATGCTCCTTCATCGTTTACCAAGCGGATCAGAGCCGTCACCAACCCCTTCTGCAAGGCGAGTTCCGTGGCCTTAGCCAACTGTGCCGTCAATCCCGTCACTACTGCTGGCGTGTGCAGTTGGCGCAGCACCCGCAGCGCAGCGGGATGCAGGGCGGCATCACTTTCCAGCGCCTTTAAGCACACGGCGGCGGCATTCAATTTGATGAGCGCTTGCGACGCCAGATGCGGCAGCGCGCGGCTGCTGTCCGTGTAAATGGCTTCTTCTCCAGTCTTCTTTTTCGCCACTTTATCAGTCTGATAAATGCTCGGCAACGCATCGATATAAATTTGAAATTGCACACTGCTGGCATCACCCTGCGCGCAGCCCCCATCATCTAGCCCTCCTTGGGAAAGGAACTCCGTGGCTCCCGCTGGGATGTCATAAGCGATCACGCTGATGGCGTGGGTGCCGATGCCGTAGGCCACGGGCTTGCCATCGACGAGCAATGGTTTGCCCGTCACGCTTTGATTCACGTGCGGTTGGCCCCAGCCAGCGGTGGCGGATTCCCATTTTAGATCGGTCAATTTCACCTCGCCCTTAGGCGTCACGAAGCGGGGCTCCATCCAGTCCGCGTGGTCCAGGCTATTACCATCGCCCGCGTCGGTCACTACCAGATACATCACCTTGCCGCCCGTCACGTCGGCATCCACATCCGCACAACGCCCCACCTTGGTCTTTTTGATGTTGCCAACGTCCGCACGCGGCTCCGGCTCCGGAGTGAAGGCCGCATCCGAGGCCTGGGCCGCGATTGGTAATAGTGCGGCGGCGGCCTCTGCACGGCCCAGCCGACTGAGAGCAATGATGGCCTGCGCCTTTACATGGTCATTAGGATCTTTGAGCGCTCCTACCAGCAATTCCGTGGGCGTGGCAGTGCCTTCGGCGGGCACGTCAGCCAGCGCACGCAGGACGAATTCTTTGATCTCGGCATCGGCTAGTTTGAGCAGGGCAGGGATGGCGTTGGCCTTGAGGAGCAATTTATAGGTGAAGAGCGCGGCAATGCGGCCCGGCACGTTCCCCGCTTTACTAGCCGCTTCCAAAAGCAGCGGAGGAAACGCCGCCGCCTCTGCCCGATGCAAGATTTCCTGCTGCGCAGCGATGCGCAGCGTGTGGCTATCGGGATTCGTGAGATCGGCCACCAGTAAGGCCGGGGTCTTCTTGGAAAAGTTTACATCGGGGCGTTTAGCAGTCGGTTTGGTCGCACAGATGCGCACGATGTAGCCCGCATTTTCTCCGTTGTAACTAAATGTCGCGCCTTTCCAGGAAGAAATATAGCCGTGGCCTAACGCGTCCATTTTCATGTCCGTCACGCGCTCTAGTTCGCAAAAGACATCTTGGCTAGTGGAGAACGTGGCCCCCTCGTCTTTCAAGCTGTGACGGTAAATGGCGCTGCGTCCCCAGTCGCAAGTGTAGAGCGTATCGTCATAGCCTGCGGGCCAGCCGAAGCCACGTTCCTGCACATAAGTGCCGCCCACGCCGGAGCCGCCGCCGTAGATGCCTAACACGGGAAAGGTTTCGTCGGTGAAGGATTTAAATTTCCGAGGATAGCCCAGATCCACCCCGCCTAGATAGAACTCCAGCCGGGTGTCCCAGCCGCCGCCATCGTTGGTGTTATCCCGTGCAAAGAGGTTCAGCCAAGGGTCCACGGCCACTTCATAAATGTTCCGCGTGCCACGCGCATACAGTTCCATGCCCGTGCCATCTGGCCGCACGCGGACCACGCCGCCGCCACGGAGTTGCAGCTTAGTGCCGTCCGTGCCTTCGGCCTCCATAAAGCCAAAATCTCCCTGCGCGAGATAGATCCAGCCATCGATGCCTAACGTAGCTCCATTGGAAGTGTGGTCTGGTGGACGCTTGCTGAGATCGAAGCCATTGCCTTTAATCAGCACCTTGCGCTCGTCGGCAATACCATCGCCATTGGTATCCCGGAAAGCTTCCAGCTCCGGTGGATGCAGGCAAATAATGGTATCCCCCACGACGGTGAGACCGCGTGGACTGGTGACGTGATCCGCAAAGACCGTCTGTTGATCCGCTACGCCATCACCATCCGTATCCACTAATTTATAGATGAATCCACGGTCCGGCTTGGTATCCAACGAGCCATTTTTATCCACGGAAACATACAAATCCCCATTGGCCGCCGGGGCCACGAAGGTGGGGTAATTCACCATGGGCGGAGCCGCAAAGAGCGTGGCGGTGAGACCGCTGGGGAGCTTGCTGGGTAAGGGCTGGGCCACGTCTGCGGCGGGCAGGAACGAGGGCACGAGGAACGGCAGGAGGAGGAAATATTTCATAAGGGGGGAAGGGAACGAGGATAAAAATGACCTCTGGCCAATGCGCAAGTGTCAAAGAATCCCAAGCGCGGACCTCAGGCGTTGACCACGTGGATCGGAGCCCCATTGATAAAAGCCTGCACGTTCGTAACCACGGCATCTAGCAAGCGCTGACGGGCGGCCCGCGTGGCCCAGGCGAGGTGCGGAGTGATGAGGCAATGGGGGGCGGCTAGCAAGGGATTGGCAGCGTGGGGCGGCTCTAGGCTTAGCACGTCTAGCGCTGCTCCAGCAATGGTTCCTTGCGTTAGCGCGGCAGCTAGGGCGGGCTCGTCGATCAGTGGGCCACGACTGGTATTGATAAGGAGGGCGGTTCGTTTCATTATGGCTAGGCGCTCGGCATTGATGAGGCCATGGGTGGCTTCCGTGAGCGGGCAGTGGAGGGAAATGATGTCGCTCTGGTGGAGTAATTCCTCCAGCGTCACCAGGCCCGGCTGCGGCGTGCGGCTGTGGATGATGACGTTCATGCCAAAGGCCCGACCGACCGCGGCCACGGCTTGGCCGATGGCTCCGTAGCCGATGATGCCTAGCGTGAGTCCGCTCAATTCCACCAGCGGCTGCAAGGTAAAACAGAAGTCCGGGCACACCGTCCACGCGCCACTGCGCACGGCGGCGGTGTGATCTCCCACGCGGTTACACAGCTCCAGGATCAGCGCCCACACGTGCTGCGCCACGCTGGCGGTGCCGTAGCCGGGCACATTGCTAACCGGAATGCCACGTGCGCGTGCAGCCACTGTGTCCACCACATTGAAGCCCGTGGCGAGCACGCCGATGGCTTGTAAATGGGGCAGCGCAGCCAGGGTAGCAGCATTTAAAAGAACCTTATTCGTCAGCAAGATCTGCGCCCCGGCGGCCCGTGCGAGCACGTCCGCTGGGCAAGTACGCTCATGCACCTCCAGAGTTCCTAACGCGCGTAGCGGTTGCCAATCCAGATCCCCTGGATTCAGTGTCGCCCCATCCAGAATCACGATCCGCGGTGACATGGGCGCTTAATGTTCTGTGTGATCGTGGGCCTTGTGATCGCAGCCGCAGCCCTGTCCGCAACCACTCTTGGAGGCGGCTTTAGCTTTAGAATAGATAAAGGCCGCCAGGGTCAAGATGACTACGGCAATGGCGAGAATGGCTTGGGTGTCAGGGTTCATAGCAGGTGTGGGTTTGGAACAAGAGCGCAGTCTGCACGCCGGGGCGGCATCGCGCAAGCGTGGAGCGCGGACTTGCAATCCGACGCAATCTGCTGCGCTACGCGCGGGCGAGGCTCTAGGGGGAATCCCAATTAGCAGGACACGGTGGATTTAAAATTCGCGAAAATTTGCGCTCCATGCATCCAATCTGCCAAGGTCTGCGTTACCCATGACCGCATCCTGCGGATTTACTCACTTAATTCTAACTACATTATGAAATTACCACTTCTGAGTTGCGCCCTAGCTGCGCTCTCAGCCTTTACCAGTCAAGGCACTGCTGCCGCTGTCATCACTGCCAACGTCAGCTTTAATGCTGGCACCAGCAAATATCTCTACAGCTACTCCATCACGAATACCGGGCTCATGGAAGACCTCGCGCTAATCACGGTGGCAGGAGATCCGCTGGGAGCCCTCATGGATACCATGGCGCCCAGCGGCTTCTCCCTCACATTTGATAGCAGTCAGGGCTCGATTAATTTCACGGAGGACACCAGCATCATCACTCCGCAGACTTTTGGCCCCGGCACCACGGTGACTGGCTTCAGTTACACCAGCATTTTCAGTCCTACGAGCACCGCTTACTCGGCCTTCGATAGCGCTGGCACGGAGTTCACGGGCTTCACTTCCGCTCCCATTCCCGAGCCCACGGGCCTCACGCTGCTCACCCTGGCCTGCACCGCTACAGCGCTCCGCCGCCGTCGTTCATCATAACTTTCTTACATACTCTCTTATTAACTCATTAAATTAACCACACTATGAAACTCACCACCCACCTCCTCCTCACCAGCGCGCTAGCCGCGCTCAACCTCGGCTCTGCTAACGCCTCCAGCCACAGCGATGCTCCGCTCATCAAGCTGGACCCGCAGGCGAATCTCACGGATCTCTATGCCTTCATCCGCACGCGTCCTAGCGGGGAAAAAGCGCTAGTCATTGAGGCCCACGTCCATCCCTTCTCCGAGCCCGGAGACGGCGTGATGTATGAAGCCTTTTCCTCCGATGCGCTTTACAGTGTGCATATCACGGACCCCAACACGGGTGCGGAAGTGCAACGCTATGATTTCCAATTCAGCCCCGTAGGTGCCGTCGGCGGCAATTATAAGAATACCAGTACGATCCTGCGCTATGGCCGAGGCACGGAGATTGGCGACATCGTAACCGTAGGCGACAATCGGCAAAATTTCACCCAGACCTACACCGTTTCCAGCCTGATCGGCGGCACGCGCACCGTGCTCAATGGTTCGGCTCCCTTGTATGTGGCTCCCCCCAATGTGGGTATGAAAACGACGCCACTTTACAATGATGCCACTGGCCGTGCAGTCTCGGGTGCGACCTCTCGTGCGACGTTAGATTCCTATACGAAACAGACCACCTACGATCTGCCCACCGCTGGCGTGCCCACGGGATTCACGGTCTTTTGTGGCCCACGTGACGATGGATTTTATGCCGATACCCCGGGCATTTTCGATCTGCTGCAAACCCGCATTTTAGATAACAACGGCAGCCTAAATGATGGCCTAGGCCAAGATGGCAATGGCGCGGATGGCTTCCGTGGATTTAATGTGATGCATTACGGCATCGTGATTCCAGTGAGTGCGTTGCCGAGCTTCAGCTACACTGGCGCGCTGCAGCCCGCAGGCACGGGCGTGGGCGTGTATGCGTCCGTGAGCCGTCCGCGCACCACGCTGCGTTCCGCCACGGCGGCAGATGCTAGCTCGGGCCCCATGATTCAAGTGAACCGATTAGGCAACCCGCTTTTTAATGAAGTGTTGGTAGCCATTGCCGGGAAAGATCATTATAACCGCACCTCCCCCACGGTAGATGCGGCTACGTTTGCCACTTATGCGCAGAATCCAGAAATCGCGGTGCTCATCAATGCGGTGTTCGGCACGTCCTTCCAGACGACCGGGCGGGCGGATTTGCAGGCGGTGTTCATCCCCGATGTATTGCGTGTGAATACCAGCACCGGAGCTACACGGACGGCGGGCGAGTCTGGATTTAATCGGCTCAGCTTCATCGGCGGAGACACCATCCTCAATGGCTCTAGCCAAGCAATCCCTGCCGGATGGCCGAACGGACGTCGTTTTGGAGACGACGTAGTGGACATCGCCCTCACGGCGGTGGCCAGTGGCCCAAGCTTCAGCACCATCACGGTAGTGGGCGATAACGCAGCCACGAACGATGCTGTTTATAATCGCACCTTCCCCTACGCGGCCACGCCTCATGCTGGCCCACGCAACAGCAAAGACTCCGGTCCTAACGTCGGATTCTAATTGCTCCCTCCACGGTGCGCGCCTAGGCTTGGCGTTCCTCCTGCTCAGGTCAATGCTTGGGCGCGCACTTTTGTTTTGGTTTGGTAGTCCGCACAGTTCTCTGTGCAATAGTTTTAGGAAAGCTCTGCTACAGCACCGCAGAGAGAACTCTGCGGACCCCTAGCCTAACGAAACAACGAAATTTCTCAAATCATGAACTCCTCCAATGCGCTGCGCCCGATCATCATCCTCGGCGGTCTGGGCCTAGCCGTAGCCGCCGCTTGGTCATTACGCCCGGCGGCACCTGTAGAAAAGATAATAGAGAAAATTTCTCCAGCTGAAATCATCGCTCAATTTCCCGCGCCCGATCCTAGCACGGAAACCGGACGGACCACCCTAGCCGCGCTGCAAAAACTTCGCGCGCAGCCGACTGAAGCGGCCCGTTGGATCAGCCTGGGAGATGCCTTAGCGCAGGAGCAACGGGATTCGGCTAACCCAACATTTTATGATCATGCAGAGCGCGCCTACCAGACTGCGCACACGCTCCAGCCGCAGCTCGCGCCCGCTCTAACCGGGCTGGCCTGGGTGGCAGGCGGACGGCATCAGTTCCCCCAGAGCATCGACTGGGCGCAGCAGGCGATAGCCGTGGATGCGGAGAACGCTACTGCGTGCGGCATTCTCGGTGATGCGGCCCTAGAGTTAGGCCACTACGACGAGGCGCTGGATCACTATCAAAAGATGATGGACTTACGCCCAGACCTTTCCTCCTGGAGCCGGGGTGCACATCTGCTGTGGATCACCGGGAACAAGAGCAAGGCCACGTGGCTGATGGAACGCGCCCTCAAGGCCGGCGCACCTTTTGCGGAAAATACCGCGTGGTGTCGGGCGAAATTAGCGATGATGCATTTCTCCGATGGAGCCCTGAAACCTGCCGCCCAAGTGCTGGAACCCGCCATTCAGGCTGGTTCTAAGAACATCCACGTGCTCCTAGCCGCTGGAAGAATAGCCACCGCGCTGGGAGATGTGGGCACAGCTAGAGCACACTATGCCACGATCCTCACCAGCGGTCCCCAGCACGATGCGCTCTGCGCACTGGGTGATCTTTGCGCGGCCGAGGGTCATGCGGAAGAGGCGGAAACGTATTTTACACAGGTGGAAACGCTGCATCAACAACACCTCGCTACCGCCGTGCATGACCATATGGCGATGGCGAAATTTTACGCTGACCATGAGCGGAATCTCGTGGAGGCGCTGCGGCTAGGCGAGCAGGCGAAGCTGACGCAAAACGTGCTCGAAGCGGATGTCCTAGCCTGGGTGTATTTGAAAAATCACGACTTGCCCCACGCCGTGGAGACCATGAAACGCGCACTGCGGCAGCACACGCCAGATGCAGAGATGGAATACCACGCGGGCTGCATCGCAGCGGCGGCGGGGGACACCAACTCCGCCACCCGGCACCTCCAAGCGGCCCTGAGTTATAATCCGCAGTTCAGCATTTCCCAGGCCCCACTAGCCGTCAAGGCACTGGCTGATCTAGCGCCCACGTCCACCGTGACCAGCCATGGGGAATAGCTCCAAGCGCCGTCAGATTAATTTGCTTGGGTTGATTGGCTTCCTAGCATTTCTATTGTTCAACCAAGCTCGGGCGCATGATGAGCCCACAAGCTACTTGGATCTCACGCCCGCAGGGGACCGGCTAGAGTTAGTAATTACCGCTAGCACCACGGACCTCGCTCATGATCTCAGCAATGTGGAGCCCGCCATGCTGTTAGATGCCAGCGTTATCGCTACGTATCAGGAAACGCTCTGCACCCTCCTCACGCAGCGTTGCCAAATCGGCCTACCGCTCACCTTCGATCACGCCACGCCCTTGCCAGCCCAGCGAGATTTAGCGCTGAGTTTCCACGCGGCTTTGCCTGAGGCCCTTTCCAGCTTAAGCATCACCTGCCAGCTTTTCCCGTATGATCCCCGCCACCGCACGTTTCTGAACATCCGTGCAGGCGGCCAAGTTCAACGCACGGAGATTTTCTCAGGCCCGGCGGCAGCCCTGGAGGTGCCATTAAATGTCACCCAATCCCGCTGGCAGGTCTTCTGTACGTTCGTGGCCCAAGGGTTGCATCACATCTTCATCGGCCCAGATCACATCCTCTTTGTCATCGGCCTGCTCTTGCTGGGCGGCGGCGTTCGCAAGCTGCTCGGCATCATCACAGCGTTTACCTTGGCTCACAGCATCACGTTAGGTTTAGCCACCTTCCACATCCTGAGTCCCCCGGCTCGAGTGATCGAGCCCACGATTGCCCTGAGCATCGTGATCGTGGGCCTGCACGCCTTACTGGGTAAGGGCGCGCGCGATCCGCGGCTGTGGTTGGCATTTGGCTTTGGGCTCATCCATGGCTTCGGATTTGCCTTTGCGCTGGAGGAACTGTCGTTGCCCCGCAGCGCGTTAGGGCTGTCGTTATTAGCATTTAATGGCGGCGTGGAATTAGGGCAGGGTTGCATCATCTTGCTCTGTGCTCCGCTGCTGGCGTGGGTGAAATTTCATTGGCCGCTATTGAGCCAGCGGCTCATCGCCACTGCCGCCCTGGGCTTAACCATGGCGGGCACCTTCTGGTTTTGCCAGCGGCTATGGGCAGACGGCTAGCACGGAGCCGCCCGACTTTGGAGGCTTTTGCGCAGGGCCTCGGAACTCGGCGGCTACGGCCTTGCCCCCACCCTGGAGCGGCTCTCAATCCGGCACTTTCCTAGTTGCAAAGCCCCGCCATCTGTGGCTGTAGAGCCGCTCTCGAACCCCAGATCTCCCCCTGTTTACCCCATGAAATTGCTCCTCACTCTCACTGCCATCACCACCTTCACCATGCTTTTCCCAGCTTGTGAAAAGCAGAGCTATGCGGACACCAAAATGTTCCATGATGTGCCGCCACGTGCGGGGGATAGCACAGGCCCGACTAAGGCGGAAGACCTGCCCCAGGCTCCCCCCGTTGCCGCGCCCCACGACACCACCCCAGCAGCTCACTAGCAGGGATGCTAGGGGGCGCGGGGGAAATCTCACCAGCCCCCGCAGTCTTTTCTTGCCACCGTGAGGCTGCCAATCCAGAATCGCGCCACTAATCTGTATGCAAAAAAGGAAAATATACATCGTGGACGATCATCCGATCATGCGCCAAGGGCTCGGTCAGTTGATCAACCATGAGCCTGACCTGCAAGTGGTAGGCGAAGCCGAGGACGCCGCCAGCGCTCTCTCTGGCGTGCTAGAAACGAAGCCGGATCTGGTCATCATCGATATTTCTCTGCCAGGAAAAAACGGATTAGAACTCATCAAAGACATCCGGGCCGTGCATCGCACGGTGGCCCTACTCGTCCACTCCATGCATGATGAGAGCCTCTATGTAGAGCGCGTCCTGCGGGCCGGAGCGCAGGGCTACATTATGAAACACGAGGGCGGAAAGAAAGTGATGGACGCCATCCGCAAGGTGCTCTCGGGCGACATTTATGTGAGTAATTCCATGTCCACGAAGATTTTGGAGATCTTCTCGAACCGCCGCAGCACCACCACCGATCCCGTCGAGGCGTTGAGTGATCGGCAATTTGAAATTTTCCAAATGATCGGCCAAGGACGAGGCACGCGCTCTATTGCAGAGGACCTCGTTGTAAGCGTTAAGACGGTGGATGCGCATCGGGCTAATATTAAGGAAAAACTCGGCCTGCGCACTGGCAATGAGCTAGTGCGCTATGCGGTGCGGTGGGTGGAGAGCCAGCATTTAAGCTGAGCGCGGCTCGTTAGTGGCACCGGAGAAATTTCCTCACCACTCCAGCACTTTTCTCTTGAGTGTGGCCGGGAAATCGTTGCAGGATGCGCGGCCCTGCGGGAAATGTCGCAATCTCCCCTCAGGGCCGAGTCGATCTGGCCCCTGCTGGATCCTTGTTTCTCAGTCATCGCATCAAAAATCCTAACTACGCACCATGAAATTTCCCACCCCAGCCAGAGGACTTCTCCTCGCCTGTAGCCTAAGCCTTCCCGTTGCCTTGATGAGCACGGCCCTAGCAGACACCCTCAAACTCAAGGACGGCACCACACTGGAAGGCGTGGCTACAGACGTACCTGAGGGCATCAAGTTCACATGGCGGCCCACCCCTTCCATTAAAGAAGAGAAGGTCTTCAAGACCTCCGAGATCGCAGAGATCAAACGCCTCGCCCCAGATGAGCTAGAAATTCCCGCGCTGCGCAAGTTAGTGCCCACGGGGGATATGGTGTCCGCCACGGATTATACCAAGACCATTGAAGGCAAGCTTAAGCCCTTCCTCCAAAAGTATCCTACGAGCAAACTGGGAGAGGAAGTCAAAGGCATCCTCAAGACCTATGAAGAAGAGCTAGAGAAAATCAATAACGGCTGGCAAAAGCTCGACGGAGCTTGGATCAGCCCAGAGGAAGACAAATGGAATCGATACAACATCGCTGCCAAAATCCTCCGCAAGGAAATGCAGGATGAAGTCGCCAAGAAGAATACTAAGGAAGCGCTGGATAAGTTCATGAAGCTCAAGGCGGAATACCTCGCCAGCCCTGCCTTTGTGGAGGCCTTGGACATTTATAACAAAATGCTGGACGACTATGATCGGGAGTTACTGCGTCAGATCCAAGAGTTCCCTGCCCGCATGAAAGAATTAGAGGAACGCAAGGCCACACTCAGCAAGGCCGAGGCCGATGAGGTCGCACTCGCCATCAAGAAGCGTCTCTCTGACTTGAAGCTCAAGGTCGATGCCGAAAAGAAGGATAAGACCCCGATCCTCAGTTCTGATGAGTATGATCTTAATACCTTGAAGACCGCCTCTACCTCCGTGGCCAAAGAGCGCTTGACCGTGTCCACTCTAATCAGGGATAAAAAGAAATATGAGGAAGCCGCCGAGATGGTGAGCAAAGCCTTTGCGGAATCTGGTAAGGGCAATGCCCAGATGGCTTTTACCATTCTCGAACAAGCCCTCAAGAAGGATGTGCTGAGAAATGACGCCAAACTGAAGGGCCGGCTACTCATATTTAAAGAGGCCAACGACGAAGCCCAGAAAGCCGCGCCTAAGCCCGTCGTAAGCACCACTCCCAAAGGTGATCCGGCCCCAGCAAACAGTAGCAAACCTACCACCGCTGCCAAACCTAACACGGAAAAGAAGAAACCCGTCGAACGCGTGAAGCCCGCTGCCAGCACCGACGAAGAGCCCGTGGTCGAGGAAGAGAGCAACATTGGCCTGATCGCAGGAGCCATCGGTGGGGCCGCACTCCTGCTGGGTGGACTCTGGTTCATGAAGAGCCGCAAAAAGGACGACAACGAGGATTAATCCTCTCCGCTAATCAGCCTTACGCAAGTGACGGAAGCCACTGGCTTCCGTCACTTTTGGCTTCCTTGGGGAGTGGTCTTCTCCACTTCAACAGTTGATGAATTGACGACGGGTGGCGGCCATGTAAGCTACAGCCAACATGGAAGCGCAATTTCTCAATCCACTAACGGATTATGGTTTCAAAAAACTCTTTGGCGAAGAGGCAAGCAGGGAACGGTTTACCGATTTCCTGAGTTCCTTGCTGTCCGAGAAGCACCAGATCGCCAGCCTCGTGCTGCGCCCGCCGGAGGCCTTGCCAGAGTTCATCCGGGGCCGGAAGGCGTTCTTTGATAGTTATTGCCATGCAGCCCAGAGCATAACGGAGGGGAAGGAGGTGGGGCTCGTTGAGAGCAAGGAAATCGGCCTCGCCCAGGGAGAGAATATCAGAGCCGCCAACTTGCGAGCCCGGTTGTTGGTCAAACTAATCGCCAGCGGCATGAGCGCTGGGGAGGCAGATGCGATGTTGAACTAACGCGTGATGAATTCCCCTGCCTCTACCACCGCCCCCTGGGACGCTAAGCGTCCGCAGTCAAAGTCTGGACGCCTCCGTCAGATCATTTCCTGGATGTTAGGCCTCGGCGTGCTCTGTGCGCTAGCCTACGGAATGAAGAGCAAGCCCGTGGAGACGGAAATGGGCATCGTCACCACGGGCCCGTTGCGCGTAGAGGTGGTGGAAGAAGGCAAGACCCGCGTGCGGAATCGCTACACCATCGCAGCTCCGGTGGCGGGGCAGATGCAGCGAGTGACCTTGAAAGCGGGCGATGCTGTGGAGGCTGGAAAGACGGTCATCACCACCATCGAGCCCAGCGCGGCACCGCTGTTAGATCCCCGCGCCCAAGCCACGGCCCACGCCCGCGTGTCAGCGGCTGATGCCGCCTTGAGTAAGGCTCGGGAGGCCGCCGCCATGGCGCAAACAGCAGCCCTTTTCGCCAAGCAGAACTGGGATCGCGTGCGCGCCACCGCAAGCTCCGGCAGTGTTTCGATAACCGAACGTGAGAACGCCGAACGCGATGCTGAAATGCGCGACCGAGAAGTGCGCGCAGACTCCTTTGCCATCAATGTGGCGGAGTTTGAACTGGCTCAAGCCAAGGCTTCACTATCACAATTTACCGATCCCTCCCCTACCGCCGCCAGTGTCGTCTCCGTCCATTCCCCGGTGCATGGGCAAGTGCTCAGGGTGCTGCAAGAAAGCTCCATGGTCGTCCCCTCCGGCACCCTGCTCGTGGAGGTGGGAGATCCGCAGGACTTGGAAATAGAGGCAGAAATGCTTTCCCGGGATGCGGTGGTCATCAAGCCTGGGGCGCTCGTCAGCGTGGAGCAATGGGGCGGGGAGGCCCCGCTCGAGGCGCGCGTCCGCCGCGTGGAGCCAGCCGCCTTTACCAAAGTCTCCGCGTTAGGCGTGGAGGAACAACGCGTCATCGTCCTCAGTGATCTGCTGAAACCACCCGCCGCAGCCCAAGCGTTAGGCGACCGCTACCGCGTGGAAGTGCGCATCGCCATTTGGGGAAATTCCGCCGTCTTGCAAGTCCCGGCGGGGGCACTCTTCCGTGAAGGTGGAGAATGGGCCACGTTTATCTTCCACCAAGGCACCGCTCACAAAGTCAAGTTAGAGGCCGGCCATAGCAATGGACGGGCCACCGAAATTCTGCACGGACTCATCCCTGGTCAGCAGGTGCTGCTGCATCCGCCAGACACCATTAAAGAAGGTACGCCCGTGATTTTGCGGGCAGAGTAAACCTCACCACTCAGCGGCAGCAGCGGTTCCGTCCGCCGCAGAGGCATCCTAACACCCAGAGGCCAAAGCCGACCCCCAACGCTAACTTGCCCCATCTGCGGCAGGCTGCGGGCCACGGGCGCGGCTGCGCAGGTTGTGGGCTGGCGATTTGCTGGCGGTGCAGCGGCGTGATGACTTGCTCTGCGGCCATCCGCACCTCCATCAGATGCCTGCGTAATTTATCTAAGCCCTCGAACTGTAACTGATACTCGCGCTTCGCATTTTCATACTCGGAAGCCCGCGCACGTTCGGCCACTAGCTCTTGGGTCAGGTCTGCTAGGGCCGCTTTGGCCGCCGCTACTTTCTGCTCGGCAGCGGTGACGTTTGGCAGGTCCAGCGCATTGCTACGGGCGTTGCGCAGCTCCGTTTCCGCATCGCGGAGGGTATCCGCACTTTTTTGATAGTCATGGGATTGATTCGCGCGCGCCTCTTCAGAAATGTTGTATTTTTTCATAATGCTGAGCATGGCCACGCGTTTCTCCTCCGTGCGTTTCTCCTGCACATCCAGCAGGCCTTGCTCCGTATCCGCCGTGCGCTCCAGTGGCTGCCGGGCAGATTCGATCTGGAGTTTTTCGTAGGCATCCACGATGGCGTTGGCCGTATCTGCCGCCTCCTTAGCATCGTGACTCCAGACCTCCAGGCCAATGAGCGAAGTGTTGCGGTCCACCTGCACCTCACAGCGTTGGCGGAGTTGGCCAGCGGCTGCGGCCCCATCCTTACCCACTACCTTAGCCAGCGTGGCTTGGCTGATGAGCACCTTTGCCTGCGTGCCCACCCAGTCCCGGAAAGGCTGCTTTTCCACCGTGGCCGAGCCTGCGGTTAGGCTTAATGGCAGCAGTTCAATCGTCGTCCTTCCCACAAACTGATGCGGCTGAAAATACGGCACCACCCGCGTGACGCCCCCTGCGATGAGACACGCCAAGGCGATGCACTTCAAGCCACCGCAGCCGCCCCTGCGGGACCGATCACTACAGGCGGGCGGGGTGACGGGTGGCGTGGCGGAGGCGGTGGGTTCAGGTGTGCTCATAAGTCGCCATTCATAGCGGGCCGCCCATCGGCGCGTCAATCTAAAGCTGGAGCCCGGGGCCATTTCCGTTTGCCTCGCTTCTGCGGGTGTGCTTTTCTGCCCGCCCCTGTCCCTCTGATCCCCCATCCCCATTTCCTCCATGCTTCAGTCCTATCTCCCCGTCCTCATGCAAGCGCTAGCTGCTATCGGCCTCGCCTCCAGCATGTTGATTATGAGTCACCTGTTAGGTAAATCAGCCCGCCGGAATGTGATGAAAGACACCGCCTACGAGTGCGGGATGCTGCCCATAGGCGAGGCCTCGCCCCGCTTCTCCGTGAAGTTCTACCTCGTAGCCATGCTCTTCGTCTTGTTCGATATTGAGGTGGTCTTCATGTATCCCTGGGCGGTCGTTTATAAGGGCCTGCTCAGCCACGGCACCGCTGTCTTCTGGAGCATGGCGGGCTTTGCTGGCATCCTGGCCGTGGCCTATGTGTATGTTCTTAAAAAAGGCGCCTTAAAGTGGAACGACTAATCAAATAAGAACCGCCTCATGGTCCATCACGTCGCACTGTATAAACTCCGCCCAGAGGTGACTCCAGAAATCATTGAGGAAATGATCCGCCGCACCCGCAGCTTGCTGTTACGCATCCCCGAAGTGCTCAGTGTGCGCTCTGGCAAAAAGATCGAAGCGAGTGCGGAGTGGCCATTTTTTGTATCCTTAGATTTTGAAAATCGGCATAAACAGAACATGTTCCGGGACGATCCTATTTATCTAAAATTCTTAGAGGAAGTGGTGCGGGCGCATACCTCCGAGAGCCTGATGTTGGACTACGAGACCGATCCGGGTCGGGACGTGAAATATTCCTAACCCCCTTAGCCGTGGTCTCCCGTCTGCCCGCCTTATGAACCAGCCCCGGCTTATAAAATTGCTCGTGCTCGGCTTGCCGCTGGGCCTGTTTTTCCTGGGCACCGCCTCCATGATCTGGAAAGCGCGGCATCCACAATCCTTGGAAAAAAAGCCCCTCAACGTTCTCCCTAGCAAGCCCGTCTCCCAGGCCGCCTTGGAGTTCAGCGTGAAGCGCCTCGCCACTGAGCTAGCCAGCCGCCCGGCTAGCGATCCCGTGAAAATGCGCCAGACCGCCTCGTTTATCGAAGGCATGTTAGGCATGAACAACATGGGCTACGAGCAAGTGACCCGCACCAAATTCCCCTCCACTTATGGCGAGCTAACCAACCTCTCCGTAACCGTGAAAGGCCGCCGCTCCCCAGAGGAAATCCTCCTCGTGGTCGCCCATTATGATTCCGTAGAAAACGCCGCTGGAGCGAATGCGAATGGCTCTGGCGTGGCCGCTGGACTCTCGCTGGCCAATCTCTTGCTGCACACCTCAAACCCGCGCACCGTGCAGTTCCATTTTCTGGCCAACGGCCTGGGCGCAGCACCCACCGGGGCGGACATCCTCGCTCAGAAACTCCACGCGTTAGGCAGCAATGTGAAAGCCACGATCGTCCTGGACCAGCTAGGAAAATATAATCCCGTAGCCAATTCCCAACAGCCGTGGCCGAACCAGCCAGCGGCGGATTGGCCAACGACTGGCAATTTCCTCGCCTGGATCAGCACGGACCAAGACGCCGCCCTAGCCACGCACTGCGCGCAGCAGTTTACCTCCGGCTCCGCCCTCACGGGCGTGGCCCTCACCACCGCAGATCTGGCCAGCCCCACGGCCCAAGCCTTCGCACGCCAGGGCCTTCCCACCGTCCGCGCCACGGACACGGGACCGCTGCGCCTAGCGGCTCGTTTTAGCGAAACGGATGCCCTGGGCGAGATCGATTTCCCCACCTTCACAGAAGTCGTGCGCGGCCTGGGACGAACGTTGCAGGCGCTGGCGCAGGAATAATTTTCGGTCCTGGGACGCTACAAAAATCGACCGATGATCGCTTGTAATTTCGCCACCGTTTCCGCAGGCCAGAGCGTAGGATCCGTCACCATGGCTGAATCCAGCGCCCGGTGCTCTGGCCAATCCGCCACCGTGGGCACCAGAGGAATGGCCGCTGCGAGGATGTCCTTAGCGGCTGCGGCATTAGCCGTTAGGTGGCCGATCACCGTGTGGGCATTGACTGGCTCTTCCTCTACTTTCCAACAGTCGTAGTCCGTTATCATGGCCACGGTGGCCAGGGCGATCTCCGCCTCCCGTGCCAGCTTGGCTTCCGGCAGATTCGTCATGCCAATGACATCGAACCCTAACTGCCGATTCGCCAGCGACTCCGCCCGCGTGCTAAATGCCGGGCCGTCCATATTTACATACGTCCCATGCCGATGCACCCGCCGCGCCTGGGCTAGGCACACGCCATGCAAAATTTCCTGCAAGCCCATGCTGATCGGATCACTGAAGCCCACATGGGCGACGATGCCCTGACCGAAAAATGTGTGGTGCTCACGGCGGCTCGTGCGGTCGAAATATTGATCGATCAACACGATGTCCCGAGGCGCATACGCCTCCTTTAAACTCCCCACCGCCGTAATGCAGATGATGAAACGCACGCCCAGCGATTTCAGCGCATAAATGTTAGCCCGATGATTCAACTCGTGCGGCAAGATGCGATGCCCGCGCCCATGCCGAGGCAGGAAACACACCGTGCGTCCGCCCAGTTGGCCGATCACAATCTCGTCCGAAGGCGCGCCCCAAGGCGTGGCTACAGCCACGCTGCGGCGGTCCGTGAGCCCCTCCAAATCATAAAGTCCACTGCCGCCGATGATGCCTATTGCTGGTATTTCCGATGTCGTCATGCGCTCTGCTTTAGAGCACTAGCCGCAGACTGCAAGGCCATGGTTCGCGCCTTGGCAAGGCGTGCCCCAGCTAACTCCGCCGCAGGGCTAGGATCAGATCATTGAGCTTATCCCGCAGCAGCACCAGATCCAAGGGCATGGCTGGGTCCAGCGTGCTCACCCCATTACTGCCATTGCCGGTGCTATTGAGGACGCCCGCCACCACGCCATCCAGTTGGGCCTGTGTCACTTCCCCAGCAGCGCCTTGGGGGAGCTGGAAATTAAAATGCACATTGAGCCCATCAAAGCTCACACTAACGCTAGCCGGATTCCCTGCTGGCAGCGTGAGCACGCTATCCACCACCGCCTGGGCAAAGGGCTGGCCGGGATCACCCTGCGGGCCAGTGGGCCCCGCCGGACCAGCAGGCACCGCGTTGATGAGTTCTGCTAACGCAGTATATTGTGTGCGTAACTCGGCGGCACTGATGACAGCACCATCTAATGGTAAATTAGGATTAAAAGACATGGGAATAAACAATGGGAAAAGAAGTAAATCAGAAGTAGGGCAAGGAGGAGGAGGCTTCCAGCCCCCATCGTCAGCTAAAATGACGAGAGGGGCAGGAGACCCCTCCTCCTTGAGTGGCTTAGACTAGGCGGGGGCCATTTTTACCGCTTCGTCACTCCACGAACCTTCTCCGGCGGTGCCCACTGCGCGCACGCGGAAGCTGTATTCTTGCCCCGGCACCAGCCCCGTGACGGTGAATTTACTGCTCGTCAGGATCTTCGTCTGCGCCCACGGGCCAGGGGTGGCCCCGTGCGTGCGGCAGTCGAGGATATACGTTTTAGCACCCCGCACGGCATCCCATTGCACGTCGATCTCGCCCGTCATGTCCCCCATGCTAGCGCGGAGGTTGGTGGGCTGCGTCATCGCGCCAATGGGGGCGGAGGGCGCGCGGGTGCTGAAGCCAGCGCTGAGAATCTTCGTTTCATCTCCCCCGCTGGAGATTTCCACAGAGTTTCCGCGTTGAGTTA
>JAYVOP010000247.1:0-4862 GCA_043757865.1 Verrucomicrobiales bacterium
TAAAAAGGACTTCAGTTTTTGAAAAATAAATGCCCGGAACCGATGCCCTGTCTGCTCAGCGGTGGCAAAGGCGTTCTTAGTCAGGATCTGCAAAAAGAAATCTTGCCGCGCCTCCCGCGCCTGCTCGGGAGTGTAGCCATGGCCTAGGATATAGGTCAAGATGGGTCGCTGATAGAGCTGGCAGAGTTCCTCCAGCGCCAGCATCGCATCAGGATTTTCTTGGGCCACGGCAAGCCGGATCAAACTCCACCGCGTGGGCGGCAGCACGTTGTCGGCAGGATAGTTTTTGGGGGAGTTGGCTTCAGACACAGAGATTAAAGATGCGGTAGCGCTACTTCGCAGAGTAAGAATACAAGTGGATATGGAGCCTCAGGGATTACTTCCAACCCATGTCGTAAGCAACGGCAAGTTGAAAGGGCCGGCCCTGCTCTTGGCGGGGTTCTTCTGCCAGCCCGGGCCAGCATACTGACTTACCAGACCCTAGCCACACAATGGTGTCGCACCGATGCCCAATCCCACCAGCGCTTGGTTTTTCGATTGGTTCCGAAGGGTCCTTTTTTCAGGTGCCTGGTGCGCGATTATTGGAGGTTATTTACCCCTCTTTCGGTGTCCCAGTAATGGAAGAAAGTCCACAATGCAGTGCCCTTGCCAAGGCCGCACCCATGACTAACGCTGCGTACGTCCCCGAGGAGCGCTGGGCTTACCCGTGGGTTTACGCGCGGTCTTACCAGCTGGCTTGCGGCTGCCAACCTTTGGACGTTCGCCAAAGGTCGCGGGCACCTCCACGGGCCGGGGAGCACCGAAGGGTCGGGCGGCTTTCTTAGCCACGGGCGGGCGTTTGGGCTTGGGCGCGGCGGGCTGCGCACGGGCTGGCGTAGGTAGCTTGGCAGGGGTAGGGCGATCACTGTCTTGATGCAGTTTCAACATGTCAGGCTCATGTAAATGACGCCATTTCCCCGGCTTTAGTTGCCCAATATCCAGACCGCCGATGCGAATGCGCACCAGCCGCGTGACCTCGTAGTTGAGCAGTTCAAACATCCGCCGGATCTGTCGATTGAGCCCCTGGTGTAGCACCACCGAGATGTGCCGGGGGCTGATGATTTCCACGCGATCTACCCTGGCAAGGCCTTCTTCGAGCATCATCCCAGCCTTGAGCGTGGCAGTATCTTCTGAGCGGTAGGAACGATTCAGAATCACCCAATATTCCTTCTCCGTGGCATGGCTAGGGTGCGTGAGGTGTTGGGTCAGATCCCCATCATTGGTCAGCAATAGCAGGCCCTCACTCTCGAGATCCAGCCGGCCCACATAGTGCAGCGATTGCAGCGGCGGCGGCAGCAGATCATAAATGGTGGGGCGGCCCTTGGGATCTTTCTTGGTGCAGAGCACGCCGGGCGGCTTATGCAGCAGCACGGTAGCCGTGCTATCCGGGCGGACTTCCTTGCCGTTAAACATCACCAGATCCTGCTTGCCCACAGTCGTGGCTAGCTCCCGCACGGTTTGACGGTTGATGCTGACTTGGCCATCGAGGATGAATTGCTCGCACTGACGGCGGCTGCCCAGTCCGCAAGCGGCCAGGAATCGGTTGAGACGCATGGGTTTCATAGCAAAGAAATTAGAAGGATAGAATGCACAAGGCTGAGCGATGCAGTCACCGCTCAGCCAAGTTGAAAAAAATGAAAGTTGTCAGGGGCAGGCACGGTGCCCACCCAGGAGTTTTGCCTACAGCTCAGGCAGGGTCTTCGGCAGGCCGATGGCGCTTTGACCAGTCTTCCATTGGCCGCGTTTCTTCATGAGTTTAACACGTTCAAAACGCTTCATAACAGAACGCTTGGCACCGACGGCACCACCGGAGGACTTGAGACTAGGATGTTGGGACATAAAGAATGACGGGGAAAATAGGGGGGATAAAGAGGGCGGAAGATGTCGATAGTTTTGGGCAATGCAAGACTTTTGTTTGCGAGGAAACTAGCCTTTCAAGAATCACTATCCAGCCAACCAAAGAGCTGCTCATTTACTGTGGCGAAGAGCTACCTCGCAAGGATTCGAACCTTGTCAAAGGGTACCAAAAACCCTTGTGCTACCGTTACACCACGAGGCAATGTCGGGCTGACTGAGCCCGGAGAATAATCAACCCCCTCAGGGATGCAAGTGATGGATCGAACTTTTTTTAACTACCTCTAGCAAATCATGCATTGGAAAATCATCGTCGTGGGGAAGCCCGCTTTAAGCTATGCGGAACGCGGGGTCAGTGAATACCTGGGCCGCCTGCAACGCTATGTAAAAGCGGAGATCATCTATTTAAAGGACGGCCCGCCAGACGTGTTAGCCACGCGCTATACTAAGGCCACGGAAGGCTGTCTGCGGATCGTGCTCGATGAACGGGGGCAACTTCCCACCACGGCGGAATTCCGCACGCGGGTGGACGCCTGGGAAATGGCGGGCACGAAGCGCGCGGCCATCATCATCGGCCCGGCAGATGGGCATCAACCCGCGTTGCGCGCCAGTGCTGACTACCTGCTCGCGTTGAGTAAATTCACCCTCCAGCATGAGCTGGCACTAGTGGTGGCGCTGGAGCAGATTTACCGCATCTACACGATGAAGGCGGGGGAGCCTTACCATCGTTAGCGGCTAGGGCTAGGGCTAGAGGCTCTCCAGGAGCTTCGTCAGATTCGTATCGGGCTTGACCCCGTGGCTGATGGCTTCCCGATAATGGTTTTTGGCCAGATCCTTTTTCGGAGGCTCAGTGCTAGCGTAAATGATGGCGAGGTTATAATGGGCCTCGCCATTGCCAGGGTCAAAGCTCACGGCCTGGCGGAACTCCGCTTCGGCATCGGCATAGCGCTTGAGCTTGGTGTAAATGAGCCCGAGGGCAAAGTGGCCATCGCCATTGTTATCCTTGATCTTGAGCGCGGTGGAAATTTCCTCCGTGGCTTCTTCCAGCTTGTTTTGGCGCAGCAGCACGGTGCCTAGCAGGTAGTGCGGGAAATCGTTATCGAAGTTGTAGGCCAGCGCTTTCTTGAGGTTGAGGATGGCATTGTCCAGCTTGCCCTGGCGGACCTGGGCCACGGCTAGATTACATCTAGCTTGGTGATCCAGCGGGGCGGCCCGGACGATCTTTTCGTAGTTGGATTCCGCTTCATCGAATTGGGAGTTCGCAAACTGGCGCTTGGCGGCGGTGGCGAAGGCGCGGAGTTCATCCGCATTGGCCAAATCCGGGCTGGGCGCAGCATCGCTACCCGCAGCGCCAGAGATCTCTGGGGAAATAATCTCCGTGCGCACCGCCCCGCCATCGGGCGACCATTGGGTGGCTCCGGTGGCTTGCAGTAAGGCCCGCTCGGCGGGGGACATCTGATACGGCTCAGACATTTCTTGAATCGAGGCCACGAGATCTTCACTCATCTTGCCCGTGTTTTCTAGCTCGGCTAGGGCCTGCTTTTTGGCCCGCTCCCGGCCCGCTTGTTGTTTGATCATTTTGATGATGATGTCGTGCAGCAGATTATTTTCCCGCAGGGCCTCGCTCTCGGTTAGGCCAGGATTCGCGGAGGTAGCTAGCGCGCGCTCCGTGGCATCCAGGCGGCCACTCAGGGCGGCCATTTGGTTTTGATAGTCTTGGTTCTCTTGGCGGACCTTGGCTAGCTCACCCCGGGCTTGATCTAATTGGCCCCGGAGGTCTGCGATGAGTTTTTGATCCGCCACTTTCTGCGCAGCCATTTCCGCCTTGGTGGCCGCCACGTCCTTCTGCTCAGCCTCGCGTTCTTTTTGCAGCGTGCTGAGGCGGCCTTGGAGGTCCTCCATGGTCTTGTGGAGACGGGCGTTTTCTTGAGCCAGGGCGCGGACTTTGTCCGTCTTCCCCGCGTCTCCGCCTAGCAGTTCATTGAGTTGTTCCCGCTCCGCTATCAGTTGGCTCTTTTCCTCATTGAGGTTTTTGATAACGCCATAGGCTTGTTTGACTTCGGCTAGGAGGGCCGCGTTTTTCTCGTTAGAATCCTTGAGGAGATCCGCCGCCTTAGCCAGATCTGCCATCAATTTGGCTTGGGTTTTCTTCATGGCCTCTAGTTCTTTGGGCGAGGCATTTTTCTCAATGGTCTTGCCCGCTCGGCTGATGTCTAGCAGGGTGCTGGCCTCCACGAGTTTCTCCTTGAGCCGTTTCTGCTCGTGCTCGCTGTCCACCAGTTGCTTTCCTTGCGTGCTGAGTTGGCTGTCCTTAGAGCCGATCTCCTTGAGCATGTCGTCGTTCTTTTTTTCCAGTTGGCGCAGCCGTTCGTGGAGGTCGGCTAGCTTGGCCTGGAGCACCGCGTCCACGGTGCGGGGCTGGCTGGACTCCTTGCCAGGCATGGGCAGCGCGGCGGGGGGCTGGCCATTCGGTACGGCGGGGTTGACGGTTTGGGGATTAGCTGCGGACTGGGCACGACGCTTAATTTCCTGCTGGCGGGCGGTTTCCATCAGTTCACCCACGCGCTTCCGACGGTATTCTACGATCTCTGGGTTCCAGTTAGGATCAGAATGAAACACAGAATCAAAGAGGTCCTTGGCATCCTTTAATTTGTAATAGGAGTTCGAATAGTCCTCCGCGCTCAGCAGTTTCATGCCGTCTTCCATGGTTGAATAAGCGCGCAGATAGACTTCAGAGGCATTAGGCTTCTTGCCCGCCACCTCAGCGGCTAGGCCGCTAAGCAGAAGGCCGCAACAGAGCAGAGCCAGGACGCGGAGGGAGAAATAAGACATAAGCTGGGGGGAGTTAGGGTGCGATCTTACGGGGGAACGCGCGCTTGTAAATGAATGATTGGTCCGCCCGCACAATGGAGTTGCCGCAGCGGCCAGGGCGCGCACTGTGGCCGCATGACTCCCCCGACGCTCCGCCC
>JAYVOP010000248.1:0-4862 GCA_043757865.1 Verrucomicrobiales bacterium
TCCAATTCAACGAGGCCGATCCGGGTCCATTGAAATATGGGGCGGCATTCGAAGCGGTAGGCCAGCCAGCGTTTGCCGTTCCACTCTGCGTATGCCGGAATGAACCAAGCCACCACTTTGCCTGAATCGCTGGCCCGTCCTAGCAAGATCGCCCGATGCACACTGCTCGGGAGTTCGATGGAATGTGTGAGATGAGTTGAATCCAACTCGACTCCTTTGCGGCAATCCACCAAGGGTGTTAGCCGGTTTTTCGGCTCGTGGACAATATTGGGTTCAGGTTGGGCTGCCGGCCCACAGCACCCGCTGCCTGCTCTCCCAAAGTAAATGATTTCACTGTTTGGATTGGCGGTGTTTGTAAATTCAATGTCCAACGGCAAGAGTCGGGAACTAGCCTCCGCTGGAACGAAGGAAAGAATGCCATCCATGACTGCCCGGGGATAGACCGCCGTCTGCAAGAACCATTCATCATAGCCATAGTCCGGCCAAATGCTGCCATGCACCCGTGCGGGCTGGCAGCCTGGAACACGGCACTCTGTGCTAATCGTCTGGTGCTGCGTGTGCCAGATCAACGCGTGCATGATCTGTCTTATCGGCAGGCTTTGATTCGACCCGAGTTGGCAGGCTAAAATGGGCCGATAGCCCACATTCCCCACTTCATTGATCTCGCCCCACACAGGGACCCGCCACCAGCCTAGCCCCAGGCGCAGCGCTTCGTCCGTCCGGGCCATGTCCGCCTCAGGACAGGCCGCACGATCTGCATCTACTATCGTTACCAGCTTTCCCTCTTCTTCCAGCGCTAGCATCCGCCACATCGCCCCCGGATTGTGAGCGATGCTGCTGGATGCCATCAGATGCACCTCACAGCCCGCCGCTACCAGGTCAGGGATAAAAAAGTCCATATCTGCGGCCAAATAAACACGGAACGCCGCATCCTTCCGCCGCTTATGTAGCCAATGCGCACCCTGGAGCAGCGGCTCTACGTAATGTTCCCACGGATCAAATCGTAACAGCTTCCCACTGCGCTTGGCATTCATCACCATAGCCCGATTCTTAATCAAAATTTGTGGTTGGTGCTGCCGAATATTTTTCCAAAATAAAGACGTGCTGACGATGTGGCTTACCTCTCGGGCATTGATGACCTTACGCACCTTAAACCATTCATCAAATTGCCTCCGTTCCTTGGCCGTCACCCCCGCCTCGAATGCATCCACATGTTCGTCCGTTAGGACCGGAAATACCTGTGACCAACTCATAATATTTTCTCCTTTTTCATTTCAGATTTCGGGTCCGTTCCAGAGATACGATGCACCGGCACAGGACGGCTTGGCTTGAACGCAGCCTCCTCCAGCCACAGCCGCCGCACCGTGCTGGCTTGCAAACATTCCTGCATAGCCTTGCGAAGGAGTTTGGGCGGTCCCGCCGCCCGTAAATTCACCAGCAGCTTCCCGACCACTAGATTCGGCCCCAGCCGTTCAGATAGCTCAGGCCGGGTGCTGTCCCCTACGACTTGCACGATGGCTAGATCAGAGCCGCCCTGCTTTGCTCCCGGCAGCCCGCCGCACCGTTCTAGACTCATTTTGAGATGGGCAATGCCTACCCCATCTACTGTCAGCCTCGCCTGCACAGCTTTCGCCCACCGTAACAAAAGCGCGTTCCCATCAAAATCGTCCTTCACCGCATGGACGGACAACTCCGCGTTATACCATCCTAGCAAGGCCTCGCCTTGTGCATAGGGATCGTAATCCACCTCCAGAGTATCATTTGAAATCTGCTCATGCGTCAGCAGCCACTCACACCACGCCTCCAGTCCCTCGCCCGTCTTGGTGGAAATCTCGAACACCTGCTTGCTAGGGAATTTCGCTTTGATCCACTTCACTAACGCAGCGCGCTTTGCCTTACTCAGCAGATCCACCTTGTTCAGTGCCAATACCTCAGCCTCCTCCATCTGCTTCCGGTAGATGTATTGCACCTCGTTGGCAAAACCCTTCCCAAAGCAGGAGCGCGGAGTTACACTCCGCTTCATTGGCCCAGCCGCATCACCCTCCTCCTTGCGAGATGAGGCGGAGTGCCACTCCGCGCTCCACAGCCGCACGGCATCCACCACCACCGACAGGGGAGCCATCCGATAACCCTCCGCATACACCTGCTCCAGCGGACGCAAGACCGTGGCCACTAAATCCATGCAACTCCCCACAGGTTCTGCCAAAATCACCTCCGGCTGCTCCACAGCCTGTAGTTCACGCAGTGTAGCCACTAGGTCATCCGCCTTACAGCAAAAGCAGCCACCTGTAATGGCCCGCGTCCGCCCGCCAGAATTTTCTAGCATTTGAAAACGCTGCGCATCCACTAACCCCACTCCCTGGTCATTGGCCACCAACCCCACCCGGCTTCCCCGTTCCATGAGCATCCGCGCCAAAGCCGAGATGGCCGAGGTCTTTCCAGCCCCTAAAAATCCTCCAATCAAGACAAAGTAAACCCGCGCTTTTCCTGCTGGGAGGCTAATCGCGGGCGGTGCTGGTGAGATTTTTTTAGATTTGTGTTGCAAGAGAGAGAGAGAGTAAAAAAAGTTAAGCAACAGAAAATTTTGCAATTTCCCGCTCTGCGTCTCTCAATCCACTGATTCATTTACCTCAAATAACCAATCAACACACCATCATGAAAAGACGCGCATTTGTTAAGACCACTAGTTTTAGCGTTGGATCAGCCTTACTTACGTCTGACTTGCTCTCTTTACGAGGTTTTGCCCAGGATTCGTCATATGCCTGCGCTGAAGTCACTATCTCGACAATTTACCAACACGGCTCGCATCCACCCGACTCCGACGCGAACACTCCTAACCTTTACGCCACTGATGAGGGCGCTCAGTCAGCAGCCGAAGAATGGTTAGCCAATGCTTCTGTTTCGGATTTCGGTGAGCCATACGGAACGCCCACAGAAAGTACTGAGTATGTAAATTGCGGCGGAGCGCCCCATGAACCTATCAGCTCTGCTTTGGACAGCATTCAGGTCATCGCGGTTGAAACACCCGGCTTTGGTGGTGGGACTGTGGTTCACGGTTACAGATGGTTGATTACGAGAACGCTCGAAGACATCGATTGCGGTGTTGTAGTCTAGTGACTTGAAACAAATACAGTCGCTCATGAAAATCTGGGTTGCCCTCGTCATACTCGTTTCGGCGGTTTTCTTAGCCAATTATCGCCAACGCAATGAAGTTCAGAATTTGACCTCCCTTTGCAGTCAACCGCACGAGGCTAAACCACCACAAGTAACCGCAGATGGTAACAGAACCGAAGATTCAAAGCCAGCGGCTCTCCAACCCACCACGAGTTCGGTGGGCGATGGTAAGGACGATTCCTCTGGGTTTAGGAACGCGCGGGAATTAAAAATTGCCCGCGGAAGAACAAATCTTTTCCAAAGAAATGGAACAATAAATCAAGCAGTTTTAAACGATTTAGGCTTGTCCGTCGAAGAGTCCAAGAAGGTCGTTTCATCCTTCGGTCAATACACCATTGAGGCAAAATCGAGAGAGTTGGCTACAATGCTAATCCGCCAGGACGGTGATAACGAAGAAATAGTTGTGCCAAAACTCTCGTTTGAGGATCTCAAACAGAAATTGCGAGCGGAAATGGAAGCTGATGGAATTACAGGTGAAGCTGTTAACGTGCTTATGAGCGCCTTACAATATTCCAATCGGTACACGGAGGATGTCTATCCTTTGTCGGTCTCTTACCTCGAAAAAGGACAGGGGCTATATCATTTGCTAATCACCCATCCTAAACGATCCGGGATGCTCCCCTCCGATAAAAACTACACAGGAAATGATTATCGGATGGTAAACGTTTCTATCGAGTACGCAGCGGATACCACAGATGGCTACGGATCTTTCAAACATATTTTGGACAATGTTGCCAAGCTGCGCCAGCAATTGCCGACCCCGAAAAACGAGGATATGCAGAAAAAATAGACACGTGACCGACTTCTAGACGGACAATTTCTGCGTGAACCGGGCGGGTTTTGGGCATCCTGCAGTAGCAATGGCCTTACGCTCTAATTACTGTGCGCCATGTTACGGACAAAATGACTCCTGATCGAGCCCCCTGCACCCGGTCCTGCTTTGCGCTCTGCGATGAAATCAAGGATCTGCTCAAAGCCGTCATAGCCGAGCACCGGACGATCAATTTCAAAGTAGGCCATAATTACGCCGCCGCTTACCACGTGGCCCCCATCATGGCCAAGCTGATGCTAGACCTAGCGGCTGGCCCTAAGGCCCTACCAAGAGTTCCTCACGGGCCTCACGGCAGAATTTATCAAAGCCGCCGCACTGATCTCCGGCTCTGCCCAGTCCGTGGAAGGCTGGCTGCGGATGATCCTCACCCGGCTCTCTGATCCGCTGTAGGTGCTGGTGTGCCCTGCGCTGGCTTAGACGAGTGCCAGGGCGGGATTTTCCAGCAGTTTCTTTAACGTAGAAAGATAGGTGGCACCCACGGCTCCATCGATCACGCGGTGGTCACAGCTCATGCCGATCCACATGCGGTCTCCAACCACGAGCTGACCTTGGTCATTGACCACGGCTTTCTTCTTGGCCGCTCCAATACTGAGGATGGCGGCCTGCGGCGGATTGATGATGGCATCAAAATTATCGATGCCATAAGCGCCTAAGTTAGAGACGGTGATGGTGCCACCCGCAAATTCCTCGGCTGTGAGCCGCATCTTTTTGGCGCGGTCTGCGAGATCTTTGACGGACTTGCTGATTTCCAGCAGGCTCTTCTGGTCCGCGTCTTTAATGACTGGGGTAACGAGACCATCTTCAATGGCAATGGCGACTGCGATATTCACGGACGCAAATTGCACGATGCCGTCCA
>JAYVOP010000249.1:0-4860 GCA_043757865.1 Verrucomicrobiales bacterium
TCTGCGGGCACCAGTTGCGCCCCCTGCCAGCTCCCTTTTTGCAGATACACTTGGCCGAATTTAGCGATGTCCTCCGTGCACAGGTGCAAGCCCCAGCCCCCGAAGGTATTGCCTTGCGGGCTGCTGCCCCACTCTGGATCCATGATCCCTAACGGAGTGAACAGACGCGGCTGCAAATAGTCCCGCACCGTCTGGCCCGTGACTTGGCGGATGATGGCGGAGAGCATGTGCGTGCCGGGCGTGTTATAGAGGAAATGGGTGCCGGGCTTGAACGTCACTTCCTGGGCCAGGAAAGCCGTGACCCACGGCACCTCCGCAGTGAACTGCGCTTCCTTCGTCTGCCCGCTCGTCATCGTCAGCAGATCCCGCACCCGCAGCGCGGCTAGTTGGGCGCTCGGCTTTTCCGGCACCTGCTCAGGGAAAAATTTCGTCACCAGATCATCCAGACTCAATTTCCCCTCTGCGATGGCGAGGCCCACCGCCGTGGAGGTGAAACTCTTGCTCAAGGAATGCAGCACATGCGGCGTGGCGGCCGTCTCTGGGGCCCACCAAGCCTCGGCCAGCACCTGGCCATGGCGCAGCAGCATGAAGCTATGCATGGTATCCACCTTCTGATCCGCCGCCTCCAGAAACGCGCGAATGCCCGCAGAACTCACGCCCTGAGCTTCCGGCGTGCTCCGCGGCAATGGCTGGGGTGCCGCCATCAGGCTGCTAGTGAGGGCGAGGAGGAGCGTGGTGAGTTTCATGTCAGAGTGGTGGGTTGATTAGGGGTTCGGGCGTCTGCGCTTAGTCATCATCGTAAATTCTGCCCTGTCCGCCTGCAATCTGACACGCTCTTTCGTAGTCGTCGGCGGGGGGAGGGGCCGCCCCGCGGGCAGGGCGACTCTGGCCCCCGGGCACCTGCGGCTCCCCCCCGCCCACCGCCTCGGCGGGCGCGCAGCCGCCCCGCGCCTTACGCAGGAGGGCGCGGCCACTTTCCTCCTCATCCAGCGCCTGCCGCCAGCCTATTTTGTGATCGTCGCCTCCTGGCTCAGGGCCTCGGCGGTAGCGTTGGTGGCCCGCGTGCGGAAGGTAATGATGCCCACGCCATCGAAGGTGGGATCTACCACCTGCTGGCCATTGAGATCCGCCGTCACATCATGGCCAAAGTCATTGTCATTCGGCAACTTATATTGCAGCACGATGAGGCTGGCATGGTCCCCGCCGCCCGTCACATAGCTCACGCCCACCGTCTGCGGCCCTAGATCCGTCATCCCCGCTATCTGCAAGGCGGTCGGCGGCAGCGTGGGCGAACCCGTCGTAATCTGGTTCAAGGCATTGATTTCTGCGGAGCCAGCCAGAAATTCTCCCTGCCAGGCGGCATACCAGCGCTTATTACCGGCATCCACCGTGTCCCGCAGCACATTCAGCGCGCTGACCCGTTTGCGCTGCTCAGATTGCACGTCCTCCACCGCTTGCTCCCGCGTCACCAGCGCGGTCAAGGCCCCCATCAAGTCCGCTAAGGCATGGCCACCCACCAGAAAGGCCGGCTTCGACGGAATGGCCGCCGCCAGCCGATCATTATAGGCTTTCCACACTGAGACCACCTTTTGCCCGCGCTTCTCCATACTTTCAATCCCCGTCGGGCGGATCGACCGCAGCAATTCCAAATCGTGGTGCAGCGCGTCTCCCCTCGGCAGCTCTCCGTCCAGCTTCTTCGGCAGCCGGACGATGAGATCATTGATGAGTTCCACGCCCCCATCCCGCGTGGCGCGGGCGGCATTGAGCACGGAATCTTGGTTCACCACCAGTTGCGCCTTGGGGGCGATGCCGTTGACGTCTGCCGTATGGCTGGCCAAGGTAATGGTGCCGACAGTAAATCCAGGCGCAAACGTGCCCCAGACGCCCAGCGTGGATTGCCCACGAGATTCTACAGATTGCCAAGTTTCAGACATAAGACGTAAATAGTGATGAGTTAATAATGGATGAGAACACCGCAAGCGAGCGGGCACTGCGGCACGGCGTGGAGACGTCGGCACAGCGGAGAAAGCCTGCGGCAGGGGGATTTTAATCTAATTATAAGAAACTGCACGATAATTCTTCCAATGGACCGCGGAGTGGCCCGCTGCCCGTATGTGCTGAGCCAATGGACCGCGGAGTGGCACTCCGCCCCTATGTGCTGAGGCCAATGGACCGCGGAGTGGCACTCCGCCCGTATGTGCTGGGGCCAATGGAATAGCAAAATGCAGCGCGGCTAATGCTGCGGTGTGCCACTCCGCGCTCCTCTGCACTGCTTCTAATGCTGCGGAGTGCCACTCCGCGCTCCTCTGCAGCGCTTCCGCGCTCCTCGGCAGCGCTTCCGAAGCAGTCGGCACCATGCAGACACGCTCGGAAGCCATGCAGACAGCTTCGGAAGCCGTGCAGACAGCCTCGGAACCCGTGCAGTGGACCGCGGAGTGGCACTCCGCCGTATTAGGAGCCATGCAGCCACCCTCGGAACCCGTGCAGCCACCCTCGGAACCCATGCAGCCACCCTCAGAACCCAACACTGCTCTTACAGCCTGTCCCGCAATTCGTAAAATCGAGGCGCAGCCTCCCTGGACTGCTCCACCTGGGTGGGGTTTTCCCTCGCTGGCTTGCCAGCGGGGACCATTTCCCCTCGCCAGCCAGTTGGCCGCCGAAAGCACCACCCCGGTGGAGCCGTCCCAAGCTACGCCCCCTGGGACGGGAGGCTACGTTTCTAAATATGACCGGACCGGCTCTCAGGCGCGGAGGAGGAGGGTTGGGCAGGGAGCGGCTCGGCTGGGCGGGGAGGGTAGGTGAAGGCTGGGTAGCCCGCCGCCGCACTATCTGGAGGTGGGGGGGGGCGCTTGCCGCGCGGGAAGTTCCGCGCATCCGCAGAGGCTGCGCTTGCAATCTGGGCGCGGAAATCTAGGATCGCGCATCCTTATGATGCGTGACCGGAAGATTTCTCTGCTGCCCCTCCTCATGGCGACCCTCTGCGGGGGGTTGTCGCGGGGCTGGTGTGGGGATGAGGCGGCGGTGTTTCAAGAGTTCCATGGGAAATACCAAGCGTATCTAAAAGAGCATGTGAAGCCGCTGGCGGAGGGCTATCAACGGAAGCTAACGGAGCTGGAAAAGGGGGTGGCGCAGAAGCGGGATTACGCGCTGGCGGCTAAGATTAAGGCCGCCCGGGAAGCGGCCCTGCGGGAACTGGGGCTCACGCCCGCCGCCGCCGCCCCGGTGCCCCCGGCCACGCTAGCCGCGGATGGCAGTGTGACGCTGGAAGCTGCGCAGGCCACGCTGGCGGGTGGGGTGACGCTGGATGTGGAGAAGCAGGTGCTGATGGGGTGGGCGGCGGAGGCCAGCGCGCGTTGGCAGCTCCCCACAGGGCTGAAGACGGGGGGATATGAGGTGGAGCTGACTTACGCCTGCTCTGGGCGCAGTGGAGCGGTGGTGATTAAGGAGGGGACCTATTTCGTGAAACGGCCCGTGCAGGATACGGGCTCGTGGCTCAGCTATCAGCCGACGCTCTGCGGCACGCTGCGCATCAAATCCACGAGCCAGCAGCTGTCCATCACGGCGGCGGTGGCCCCGTCAGATGGTCTCTTTTACCTGCGGCAAGTCCGTCTGCTCCCATGCGCTGCGCTGTAATCATCCTTTGCCTAACCGGGGCTTCCGGGGTGTGCGCAGCACCGGAAGATCCGGCCCTGGCGGACTTGCGCCTAGCCCACCAAGCGGAGGCCAAGGCCCGCCAGGAGGCGGTGGTGCGGGCTCATGTAGAGGATCTCCATGAGCTGGAAAACAACCGCGTGCAGCGCGGAGACTATGCGGGGGCGGAACGGGTGGTGAGCGCCCTGGCCCTCTTGGAAAAAGGGGCGGCCTCCGCGGTGCTGGGGATGAAGTATGTGCTGGACGTGCGCACGCCGCATACGCTGAGCGGGGGGGCGACGGAGCGGACGGGCTCCTGCGTGCTGACGAAGGTCAATGGCAGTATCCGCTGGGATGGGGTGGCGCTGCCGCCGGGACGTTATGAGGCGAAGCTGAGCTACACGGTGGACGTGATTTCCGCCAGCGGTCTGCGGCTTGCGGCACGGCCTAAGACTGAGCCCACGCCAGATGCCGGAGCCTACGGCGGGGTGGTGGCACTGAGTGAAATCACCAATCTAGGCAGCGCCAAGCCCCTGGAATACAAAATCCCCCGCACTACGGCTAACGTGGAGTGGAATACGGTGAGCCTGGGCGTCCTGACGACCACCACCGCGCGCGCCACGCTGACTTTAAAAGCCACTGAGGCCTACCCGGAGGGCGTGATGACCTTCGTGAGTCTGGAGCTGATCCCCACCACGGGCGGGGCCGCCGCGGGGCCTACGACGGGGGAGGCCACGCAGTTCCTGAGCCTCCAGGACGAGTATCATCGGCAGCTCAAAGAGAAGACGGGCAATGCGAATCGGATCTGGCTAGCCAAGCTAGAGGTGCTGGCCAAGAGCGCCACGGAGAGCGGAAATACGGGCGCGCTAGCGCTGATCCAGCCGGAGCTGGCGCGGCTGACGGCCATGCTGAATCCCACCACGGTGGCCAATCCCACGAAGGTGACGATCCCGGCGTATGATTCGTTGATCGCGACGTTTACCGGGGAGGTGCGGGTGTCGCCTACCAAGGATTGCCTGACGCGGATCCGGCCCGCCACGGCACGCATTTCCTTCAAACTAGCGGCCGCCAAGGTGCAGCCGGGGAAGTATGACGTGGTGCTGGACATCAGTCTCACGTCCACCATGGGGGGGGACTTTACGCTCACGGCTGGCAGCGCTTCGGTGCGGGGCAGCGTGCTGCCGCTGAAAGCCAGCCAGCACCAAAAGCTGGCCTTAGAAAAGCCGCTGC
>JAYVOP010000250.1:0-18481 GCA_043757865.1 Verrucomicrobiales bacterium
CGCCGGGAATACCTCGCGGAGATCGGGGCGCGCCTCTACCGCAACCTGCCAGCGGAGCGGCCAGTCTTGAATCCCGTCAATGCCTTCCTCCCTGGGCGGAGGAATAACCCGGCGGAACCCGGCTCCGGCATCCGTCCCCTGGCGGTTTACGGGCCGCTGCACTATCAAGAACTGCCGGAACTCTTTGCGGATTACATTGCCAGCCTAACGGGGAAATCTCCCAGCACGACGGGCGCTGGCAGCGAGGGCGCACTGACGAAAAGTCCCTTCAATGCCATCCTGCCCATCCATGATCTCAATGCCGCGCTGATCTCCGCCATCCTGACCAATGCTCACGCCTTCAGCAGTGCGGCGGGACACATCGGACGGAAGTTCCAGGTAGATCACGACATCTCGCTCATCGTCCCGGAAGTCTGGTGCCGGATGCACCTGCACGAGCGCCAGCCGGATTGGCTCTTGGATCATGGTTGCCTGGAGGCCGTGCGCGATTTCAAAGTGGAGAGCCGCACCATTTCCGCGAGCCGATTAGGATATCGGATCACGGAAAATTTCATCAAACGCTTCTTTGGGCGGGTCTTTGCCGATGCCAACGCCGTCTTCACTGAGGAAATGCTGCGCCCAGAAATTCAGAATGCCAGCGACTTCATCGAAGGCGTGGACCACATCATCGACGGCCAACGCAAAGCCGCCGCCATGTATTTCATGGACGGCAGCATTGATGCCGCCATCCCACCCCTCAAAGCCCTCCTGACCATCCTCGCCAAAGGCGAAGGCGATCTGAAAGACCCCGCCTTCCGCGCCCTGTTCACCAGAGAAACACTCCTCGCCAGCGACTGGTATGCCGCCCGCCTCACCAGTCAAAGCCAAGTGGTCAAACGCTTGCTCGCAAAACACCTCCACGCCCTGCAACACGCCCTAACCACCCGCCTCCGCCTCCGTCCCGCCGAACGCGCGGAGCTGGAAACAAGGCTAGGAAAGGCGCAGACGGAATTGAAAAATTTAGCCAGCAGCGCTCCGGTCGGCACCTTAGGCACTGATCCTGCATTGCTATAAAAGGATGCCCGCCTCCATGAATCCCCTTTCCAATCCCCCGACTACTCATGCGGCCTTGCTGTCGTGGGTCCAGGAAATCTCCCAACTCACGCAGCCAGCCGCCATCCATTGGTGCGATGGCAGTGCGGAAGAAAATGCCGCACTGCTGGCGCAACTAACGGCTGCGGGCACCTTGCGTGCGCTAGATCCAACGCGACGTCCGAACAGCTACTTGGCATGGTCCGATCCCGAGGACGTGGCCCGCGTGGAGGAACGTACTTTTATCTGTAGCCGCAGGGCCAAGGATGCCGGTCCGACGAACCATTGGCGGGAGCCGGAAGCCATGAAGACACAGCTCCGGGGCCTGTTCGCAGGCTGCATGGCGGGACGCACGCTGTATGTGGTGCCGTTCTGCATGGGGCCGCTGGACTCGCCACTGCGGATGATCGGCGTGGAGATCACAGACAGCGCTTACGTGGTCGTCCACATGCGCATCATGACGCGCATGGGGGTGGGGATTTTAGATCAATTAGGCGCGGACGGAGCCTTCGTGCCTTGCCTGCACAGCGTGGGAGCCCCCTTGGCTGCGGGGCAGGCGGATGTGGCTTGGCCATGTCATCGGGAGAAATACATTGTCCATTTTCCAGAGGAACGCAGCATCTGGAGTTTCGGCAGCGGCTATGGTGGTAATGCCCTTCTCGGGAAAAAGTGTCTCGCCCTACGCATCGCCAGCGTCAAGGCGCGGGATGAAGGTTGGCTAGCCGAACACATGCTGATTTTAGGGATCGAGAATCCTGAGGGTCAGCGCACTTATGTGACGGCGGCCTTCCCCAGTGCCTGCGGCAAAACGAATCTAGCCATGCTGATTCCGCCCAGCGGCTATGCAGGCTGGAAGACCACGTTAGTCGGGGATGACATCGCTTGGCTCTGGCCGCATGAAGATGGCAAACTCCATGCCATCAATCCCGAGGCGGGCTTCTTCGGCGTGGCTCCAGGCACGAATTGGCACTCGAATCCTAACGCCATGACCGCCATGTCCAGCAATACGATTTTCACCAATGTGGCCCTCACCCGCGATGGTGATGTCTGGTGGGAAGGGCTGACGGACACGCCTCCAAACGGCCTCACGGACTGGCGTGGCCACCCCTGGACGCCCGCACTGGGCACACCTGCCGCGCATCCTAATAGCCGATTCACCACGCCCATCCAGCAGTGCCCCAGCGTGGACCCGGACTTTGAGAATCCTGACGGCGTGCCCATCAGCGCCATCATTTTCGGCGGGCGGCGGCCCAGCACCATGCCCTTAGTTTACCAGGCCTTTAACTGGACCCACGGCGTTTACATGGGGGCCACCATGGGTAGCGAGACCACCGCCGCCGCCGCCGGAAACATCGGTCAAGTGCGACGCGATCCCATGGCCATGCTCCCGTTCTGCGGCTATAACATGGGCGACTATTTCCAACATTGGATCGAAATGCGACGCCACATCCGCTACCTGCCGCGCATTTTCCATGTGAACTGGTTTCGGAAAAACGCTGCGGGCGCCTTCCTCTGGCCCGGCTTTGGAGAAAACTTGCGCGTGCTAGAGTGGATCACCCAGCGCTGCCAGGGGCGCATCCCTGGACATGAAACGCAGATCGGCTGGGTGCCGCATTACGAGGATTTCAACACCCGTGGGCTAGCTGATTTCACGCAAGCAGAGTTCCATGCCTGCATGGCCTTCCAACCCGACGAATGGAGCGCGGAAGTCGTCAGCCAAGGAACTCAGTTTCTAAAACTCTACGACCATTTACCCAAAGAGTTAGTTTATCAAAAAGAACTGCTCAGCGCGCGGCTCTAGCGTGTGTTTTAAAAATGGACCGCAGAATTGTACTCCGTCGCATTTCGCTAAGCGCGATGGGAATTGCAGCTCAGCCATCGTTGCGGAGTCCAACTCCGCGCTCCATGGCGCTGCGAGGCTTCACAAAAAGATAATGGGACACGATCCATTCCGTGCCATTGCGATAGCCCCACAGCTCTGCGCACGCGAGGAAGAACAATCGCCACCAGACCCACCATTGTTTCACATTCCCAGCGCCATACGTCTGAGCCAACAATGGCCAAATCTCCGCACGATGTTGATCCATATTCGCCAACCACGCCTCGCTGGTCTTGGCATAATGGGTGCCATTGACTTGCCAATGTTGCTCCATTTTTAAATCGTCTTGAAAATGTTCTAGCAAGTCATCACTGGGCATTTGCCCACCGGTGAAAAAATACTTCGCCATCCAATCATCTTCACTGCGAACCTCGTAGTGGTAAGCAAATTGGCCATGGGTGAAGATATGGACAAACAGCTTACCCTCAGGCTTCAACCACGTGCTGATGCGCCGCAGTAGCTCTTGGTAGTTCTTCATGTGCTCAAACATTTCCACCGACACACAACGATCAAACACCCCTTCACCCACGCCGGGGAAATGGATCATATTAGCCGTAATGATCGTGAGATTATGCAGTCCACGTTTTTGGGCCTCCGCATCAATGAACTCCTTTTGCGTGCGCGAATTGGAAACGCTCGTAATTTGCGAGTTCGGATATTGCTCCGCCATCCAGAGCGAGAGCGATCCCCAGCCGCAGCCCAGCTCCAGCACGCTCTGGCCATCCGCTAGCTCAGCCCGCTCGCAAGTCAGCGCCAGCATGGCCGCCTCTGATTCATCAAAGGTCGTCGTGCTGCTAGCCCAGTAACCGGAGGAATATTTCAAATGTTTGCCTAACACCATCTGATAAAACGCCGTGGGCACTTCGTAGTGCTGCTCATTGGCCTCGTCCGTGGCTATGGCTATGGGCATGGTCTTCAGCTGCGCCACATATTTAGCCTTGGCCGCCTGCAAGGCCGCTGGAGTAGGCAGCTGATGCTCGCGCAGTGTTTCCGCTAAGCGTTTGCGAATGCCGATGCGCAGGAGGAAATCTGGCAACAAATCTTGGGAAAGGAGAGTATTAATAAAGCTCATAAAATGTGTCGAGGGCGGCGTTCGCAGGCTAATTCACTAGCGTTTCGGAGGCCAGGGGATGAAGGCGCTGGTGCGTCGTTGGTAATCCCGATACGCCTCCCCCTTGCGCTTGAGGGCATACTCCTCGGTGAGCGGAATGCCCGTGACCCGCAGCAGGAAAAAGAGCATCAACAGCGGGCTCAGCAACGTCACCCAGCCGTAAGGCGCGTGCCAAGCCATGAGGCAGAAGGCCACCTGGATCAGCGCCTCGAAAAAGTAATTCGGATGCCGGGAATACCGCCACAGGCCTACATCGCAGACTGCGCCTGGGCTGGCGCATTGCTTCTTAAACAAACGCAACTGCGCATCCGCCACACTTTCTCCCGCCAAGCTTACGATTGCCAGAATCCACCCGCACAGCTCCAGCATTCCCACGCATGGCTCCGTACTGAACGACAGCAGTAAGAACGGCAACGCGAAAATAGTCACTAACACCGCCTGCATTTCAAAGAACAGCAGGAACATCCACGGCCCCGGCCACTTCGCCCGCAACGTCTCATAGCGCACATCTTCCGCAGGATGATGTTTCACCACCCGCACCAGAATATACGTACCTAACCGTAAGCTCCAAGCCCCACCCAAGGCTAATCCCAGCCCCTTCCGCCAGCCCCAACCCGTGCCATAAGCCGCATACAGCGGAACTAACAACGCCACGCCATAAGAAAACGCGACATCCAGCAACGCATAGTTGCGTATCCTGATACTGACGAGCCACGTTAGGAAAAATCCTTTGACGCAGATGGCGAGACTGATGAGGAGCAGAGATAGGATCATAACACAGAACGTTGCGCCCAACGACGCAACCAGGGTCGGGTTAAAAAGTAAACCGCACCTCCCAGCCCGGGTGCAATCAAGGCCCAGACGATCACCCCACGCACTCCGGTCATGCCGTAATCCCGCAGGAACTGGAGCCCATTGGCAAAGAACGCTTTGATGATAAACGGAATGGAAAGCGGCAGCGTCGGCTGCGCAAAGAGCATTTCTCCCGCCCGATAGAATGGCAACAGCGTGGCCAAGTGTGCCGGATACATACAAAGGCAGAGAAACTGGATCAGCGGTTGATTCAGCTTATTCCACACCGCCACCATCCCGCACAGCACCGTGGTGAATCCCAGCAGCGGAAACAGCCCACACGCAGCCGCCACTGCCAGCGTCAGCGCAATCTGATCCGGCGTAATTCCTTGGCGGAACTGCGCTGTGATCGGCTGCACGAAACGGCGTTGCCAGAGGGAGGGTGAATGGGGCGGCAAAAGAAGTGGGGAAAGGGAATAAGCAAACATGACTCTACTTTGAGTAACGCTTTACGCGCCTCTGCGGATGCGCGATTTCAAAGCTCGCTTCTACCGCCACCCACGTTAGGCCACACTGGCCACTGCGGTGGGCGGTTTTGGCTGACCAGGGCGGAAATGCTCCATTTGCATTTTCTCCAGCGCCACCTGCGGCTGCTTGGCTAGAAGAGCTGCCAGCGTCTTTTGCACACACGCGGCCAGCACAGCCGCATCGCCCTCTGCACGCAGGTTTATCAGCAACGGCCCGGCAGCCAGGGGGCTAGTTCCGCACGCGAGTGATTTCCGGTTTACCGGCACTTTGTATCAGTTGCCGTGGAAATCGAATTGCCTACGGTAGCCTGGACAAGCATCAGTTAGTAGCATGGCTCTATAACATGGCTCTGGCTAGGGTAGAGACTGCGCTGGTCTTGCTGACGAGGATGATGTGGTGGCCCCGTGGAACATTCGCTAAGCTGATGACAGCCTGGGATGCCCTGGCTAGCCTAGCCCGCTTTTAGCGGAGGCCACAATCCTCGGCGGTGGCTCAAGGTTGATGTTTCCGCTGGCGGCGGCGGATTTATTTTTTCGTTTCCGGCCCTCGGTCAGCTTCGACGATTTGCTGCATCTCCGCAGTCAGCCGGGTGACGATCTCGGGATGCGTGGCATAGAGATTTGTCGTTTCCGCACGATCCTCGGCTAGGTTATACAACTGGGCTGGGGGCTCGCCTGCATTGGCTTTGCGGAATTTTGGTGAGGTGAAGCCACCGGAGCCAAGTTGATTGATCAATTTCCAATCGCCTGAGCGAATCATCATGGTGTCAGTGCTGCCAGCTTGCATGACGATGGGGCCGCGGATGGCTTTGGTGGCTGGCTGCTGGCCCAGCAATACGGGCAGAAAACTGGAGCTATCTGGACCCGCGCCCACAGGTAATTTCGTCCCACAGACCTCTGCGAATGTGGCGAGGAGATCGGTGAAACAAATCGTCTGCGGCGTTGCACTAGCCGCAGGCACTTTCCCCGGCCAACGCACGATAAACGGCATCCGATGTCCGGCTTCCCAAACGTCGGATTTCATACCCCGGAGCCCTCCTGCCGCATCGTGGCCGAAGCGTTGCGTATCTGCGGGATACCAGACGGGCCCGTTGTCGGAGGTGAAAATGAGCAAGGTATTGCTGGTCATCCCCGCCTCATCCAAGGCCGCTAGCACGCGACCAATCTCCGTGTCCACCATCTGCACAAAGTCGCCATATTGCCCGGCTCCGCTCTTTCCGATGAACTTTGGGGCTGGCATCCACGGCGTATGCGGAGCGGTTAGGGCGAGGTAGAGCATGAGCGGCTGGGCTTGGCCTTGGTGAGATTTTACCAGCTTCACGGCTTCATTGGTCAGCCGTGGCAGCACGTCAGGATGGACATAGTCTGGGGAGATTTCGCCTTCCCGACGCAGGTTCGCTTGGATGGGGGACCATGCGCTGGGTGCGCCCGCCGCAATGTGCCCCGTGGGGAGTTGCACGGCATGATTCCCTTCAATCCAAAAGTAGGGCGGAATGTCCGTGGAAGCCCGCGTGCCCAAAAAGGAATTGAACCCATGATCCGCTGGACCGCCCGCCAGTGGCTGATCGTAGCCCTGCTCTGCGAACCCCAAATGCCATTTCCCCACCATCGCAGTTTGATAGCCGTGGGCTTGGAGCAGCGTGGCGATGGTCATTTCCCCTGCGCGAATCAAGGGCTGCGTAGGCCATTTACTAACGTCCGTGCGAAACGGATAGCGCCCGGTGAGCAAGCCGTAACGCGAAGCGTGACACAGCGGACCAGGGGCGTGGGCATCGGTAAACTTCATCCCCTCACGCGCGAGTCGATCAATGTGCGGAGTGGCGAGTTTCGACTGTGGATTGAAGCACCGCGGGTCTCCGTAACCCATGTCGTCCGCCAAGAGAATGACAATGTTCGGGTGAGCCGTGGCCTGCCAAGAGGTGCCCATCAACAGCAGCACGCAAAGGAGGCGACCCCATGCGCAAAGATACCCGCCCAGCTCCGGCTTTTTTACCAGGGAGAGGATTCGCTTGCTAGGGTGTGTTTTTAAATTGCCAGCCTCTGCCCTGGAGCGCGGAGTTGCACTCCGTAGCGATGGTCGAGCCGCAACTTCCTTCGCCCTTAGCGAAATACGGCGGAGGGCAACTCCGCGCTCCATTTCCAGAGTGCGTGCGGTCACGCGGGCCAGCCAGTAAGGGAAAGTGGTGGGGGAGGAAGATTTCATAAAAGGAGCTTGGTGAAAGGAATCATTATGGCAACTCTTCAGGTGCGGACGGCGTGAAATACGTTTCCCGGCGGAACCACGTAAGCTGTCGTTTGGCATAGCGGCGGGTGGCTTGTTGGATCTCCAGGAGGGCGGAGGCATCGTCCGTTAGGCTGAGCAATGTGCGCAGGCCGATGGCCTTGACGGCGGTGGCGCTGAGCGTCGTGCGGGCAGTGAGGCGCTGCACTTCAGTGCGCACGCCTGCGGCCAACATGGTGTGGGTGCGGGCGTCGATCCGGGCATACAGTTGATCCCGTGGCGGGTTCAGGAAATGGCCTTGGAGGCCGGGCGGAGGGGATTTCCAGGCTTGCTTGAACTCACTAGCCGGGCGTCCGGTGAGGAGGCAAATTTCCAGCGCGCGTTGCACTTGGCGGGGGTTGGTGAAGTTTACATGGGTGACGGCGGCTGGGTCCAGCGCTTGGAGGCGGGCGAGGGCATCGTTGTTAGGCAAAGAAATTATTTCCTGCCGCAACGCCTCATTGATCGGCGGCAAGTCCGCCAGTCCGTGGGTGAGTGCTTTGATATACAGGCCGCTGCCGCCGACCACGATGGGGCGCACGCCCTGGGCTTGGAGATCGGCAATTTTCGCCCGGGCGAGGGCGGCATAGCGGGCGGCATCGAAGTCCTCATTAGCTGGCAGGAAACCATAGAGATGATGCGGCACGGCGGCTTGATCTGCGGCACTGGGCTGGGCGGTGAGGATCTCTAAGCCCGCATAGACTTGGAAGGCATCCGCATTCACGATCTGGCACTGGTGCTGCCGAGCCAGCGCCAGTGCCAGCGCGCTTTTGCCACTGCCAGTGGGGCCGACGATATAGAGCGGAGCCAAGTCCATGGCTCATGGCGTGGCGCACGATGCCGGGGAAGTCAATTCTCATAAAAAAAGCCTTCGTTTTTTATGAATGTTGAACCAAACTACACAGTCGGAAATCACCGATGAACTGGCGCTTGCCGGACCTCATCGCCTCCCCAAACCCAAACCAACTAACTCGAATGAAAAAAATCCAACTCATGCTCCTAGCCGTCGGGTGTTCCCTGATGGCTGTTTCCTGTGAATCTTATGGTCCCAATGCACGCATGGGCACAGCCCTGGGAGCCTTAGGCGGTGCCGCCGTCGGCGGCATCATCGGCCATCAAACTGGCCGGGGCTTGGAGGGCGCAGCCATCGGAGCCGCCGCTGGAGGCGGAGCCGGAGCGCTGATGGGCTCTTCCCGCGACCAACGCAATCGCCAGCAAGGTGGTTACTATAATCAAAACCAAGGCTACAATAACGGCTACCCTCAGCAGCAATACCGTCAAGATCCTCCTCAGGGATACTATCGCTACTAACTGAATAGCATTTACCTTCGCGTCGGCCTCTTACGTTCAATCGTGAGAGGCCGATTTATGTCCCCCGACGGAAAACGCCTAGCCAGTTATTCAATGGCATCCGGCCCCACAGCGGGACGAAGGTGCCAGTGAGTCCGGTGGCTTGGAGGATGGACTGCATTTCCGTCTCGGTGGGATAGGCTAGGGCGGGAGTGCGGATCCAGCCGATGCGGGTGGCCAAGCGATCCAGCCAGCGTGTGCAGCCCATGCGCCAATGGTGATCGTGCAAGCCGGAGCGGATCACGAGCAACCCGTTAGGCGAGACGCGCGCGGCACATGCTTGGAGCAGGCGTGAGCGCTCCGGCACGGGCACATACTGCAAGACGTCTAGCAAGGTGACGTGGCCGGAATGCGCGGGCAGCGCAGCGGCGGCATCGCCTGCGGCAAACTCACAGCGCGGCGGGAAATGTGGTGCCACAGACTGTGCTAGGGCAATTTTTGCGTGCTCCACGTCCACGCCCAGGATGGGCGCGGACCAGCCCCGGGTCCGCAGATAAAACGCCAGCACGCCCATGCCACAGCCGACGTCTAACAACGGCTCCGGTATTTCCGCTAGCGCCTGATAAACCGCAGGATAGAGCGGATCCAGCACCAGCTTTCCCTCCACGTAATAGCGTTGGGCGAGGGACGGATAATAGTGAGCGAGGCGCGGCATCATTGACACCTGCGCAGGACGTGGAGCCAGACCGCTTGGGGGATCAGCACCAGATAGACGAGCCCCAACCGCACGTTGTCATAGACGTAGCGGTAGTGCGAGACGCCCCCTTCCCCAGCTTTGAAATAGACGACTGGCGTGGCGAGATTTACCACCGGGACGCCCTGCCAACCTAACTTGATAGCGGCCACGCATTCCAGATCATAGCGCTGGCCCATTTCCCCAGCTTCTAAGATCTCCCGCAGGGGCCGCAGCGGGTAAATGCGCAGGCCGAACATGGAGTCGCCTAACCCACCGCGCACACTGAGAAAGTTCGTCCACCAGTTCGCCCATTTTCTAAAGAACACCCGCTCCCACGGGGCGTCCGTGGGAAAGCTAGGACAGCCTGCAACCATGGCCGCAGGCTGGTCCGCGCTGGTCTGGAGGAACTCTGCCAGGGACGTAGCGGGGTGCTGGCCATCCGCATCGAACGTCAGCAGATGCGTGGCTCCGCGTTCCTCCGCACGGCGGGCAGCGGTCAAGATGGCGGCTCCTTTCCCACGATTCTGCGGGTGCTGAAGAATTTCTAAATTGGCAAATTCCGGGGTTAGGGTGGCCAGTAATTCAGCGGTGCCGTCGTCACTGCCGTCGATGATGACGATGACCGGGGCTCCGGTGAGGAGGACTTCCCGCACCACGGGGCGCACTTTGGCTCCCGTGTTATACGTGGGGATAGCGATGATGAGATGGTAGGGGGCGGGGCTCACAGAGTGGTGGGATATAAGGCTAGACTAACGCACCCAGATGCCATCGGAGTTCTCCCCGTGGTGGAGGATGTCACTGATGATGATGAGCTTTTCCCCGCCATGGAGCAGGCCGCGGGCCTTCAGCATCTGGATGCCCGCAGTGATGGCGGACTCTCCATCCCCTGGAGTAAAGGGCAGGTGCAGAGCCGTGACGCTGCGGCAGAGGGCCAGGGTGCGGACGATGAAGGCATCCGCACAAAAAGCGAAGATGGGAGCCTGCAAGGGACGCGCCATGGCGGCATAACGGGCCAGCTTCCCACGCTGGGTAAAGACCAGCACGGCACTACTGATAAAGGCATCCGCTAACGACACCGCGGAGCGCACGACGCGTTGTTTATCCGTCTTCTGCGGCATCTGATCGCCCACGGATTGATCGATCTCTAGCTCCATGCGCTTGGCGATGCGGCTCATGATTTCCACGGCCCGCAGCGGGTGTTCGCCCGTGCTCGTTTCCCCGCTGAGCATGATGGCGTCCGTTTGTTCTAACACGGCGTGGGCCACGTCCGTGACCTCTGCGCGCGTAGGCACGGGGTTCTGGCACATGCTCTCTAGCATGTGGGTGGCCACGATGACGCGCTTGCCCGCGCGGATGCAATCTTTCACCAGCCGCTGCTGGGTGATGGGTAATTCCTCGATGGGGGCCTCAATGCCCAAGTCCCCGCGCGCGACCATGACCACATCCGTGGCGGCAATGATTTCCGCACTGTGTTTCAGCGCCTGCTGGTCTTCAAACTTGGCCACAATGTGCGCTTCCATGCCGCGTTGGATGAGTTGCGCGCGCAAAAATTCGATATGACTCGCATCCCGCACAAAGCTCATGGCCACGAACTCCACGTCGATCTCCTGGGCGACGTCTAGGTCTGCGAAATCGTGCTCGCCCAGAGCGGGGAGGTTCACTTTGATGCCCGGTAAATTAATGTGCCGCCGGGATCCGAACGTCCCCTCGTTGATGACGGAAGCGACCACCCGGGCAGGTTCCAGACTCAGCACCTTCATTTCTAGCACGCCGTTATCCACCAGCACCGTGGCCCCGATCTGGAGGTCCGCGTAGAGGCCGGGATAGTTCACGGTGGTGGAATACGGCAGGGTGGGCAGCTGGTCTTGGAGACGGAATTCCACGTGATCTCCGGGCTTCAGTTCAAACGACGCTAGCAGATCCCCGGTGCGGATGGTGGGGCCCTTGAGGTCCATGAGCAGGGCCACGGATTGTTGACTAGCCGCTGCCGCCGCACGCACTTTGCGCGCCATTTCCCGACACCATTCATGCCCGGCATGGCTCATGTTCAGCCGGAAAACATTGACGCCAGCGGCTATCAACGCGGCCACCATCTCCGCGCTCTGCGTGGCAGGTCCGAGCGTGGCGATGATCTTAGTCTTACGAAGGGGAAGGGAAAGCATGGCCCTCCCAATCACGCCCGCAGGGAGAACGCAAGCGAGGCGGGGCTGGAAAATGGGAAATGCAGGTTTGACGCTCCGGGCCAGCGCGGGCACATCTGCGGCCAATGATCGCAGTTCCACCACCTCAGTTAGAGACTTTTCCCGCCCTCACCGCCCTGGGCGGCATGGTGCGGCATGGCTTCGTAGGCCGCGTGCCGGACGTAGCGGTGGCGCTGGCGAAGGACCCCGCGCTAGCCGTGCTGCGGCCTTGGCACGAGGCGGCGGTGCGCGGGCTCGGCTTTTCCCCAGCGCGCTATTTCACTGCCGAGCAAGTCCACGGGGCCGCCGTGGCGGTGGTGCCGAACGGCCCCCCGCAGTGCGTGCCGCAGGTGGATGGGCTGATGACGAACGTGCCCGGCGTGCTGTTAGGCATCCATGTGGCGGACTGTGCGGCCATTTACCTCGTGGACCCAGGACATAGTGCCATTGCCCTGCTGCATTCCGGGAAAAATGGCAGCGCACTGGGGATCGTTAAGGAGGCCATTTCCGCCATGCAGGCGGCTTACGGCACGCGGGCGCAGGATCTGATCGTGCAGGTGGCTCCGTGCATCCGGCCGCCCGCGTATGAGGTGGATTTCCCCGCGCAGATTCACATTGACGCACTAGCCGCTGGCGTGCCGCCAAGCCAATACCACGACTGCGCCCAATGCACCGCCGCTGCGCCCACGCTTTATTATTCCTACCGTCGCGAGCACGGCCAGACGGGGCGCATGTTGGCCCTGTTAGGCATCCCCTCCCCGCCATGACCCTCACTGCCCCGGCCTACGCCAAAATCAATCTCTCCCTGCGCATCCATCATCGGCGGGCGGATGGCTTCCACGCGCTGAGCACGCGCATGGCTGCCCTCACCCTAGCAGATACACTGACGATGCGTCTGGAGGGCGCGCCCGGCCACGTCAGCTTGACCTGCTCTGATCCGAGCATCCCGGTAGATGCGGGAAATTTAGTGGTGCAGGCGGTCACGCGTTTGGCGGCGGCCACGGGTCCGCTACCGGGACTAGCCATCCATTTAGAGAAACGCATCCCCCATGGCGCGGGCCTGGGCGGTGGTAGTAGCGATGCGGCGGTGGCGCTGCGGCTAGCCTTGCAACTGAGTGAACGTAGCCTCAGCGAGCCGGAAATGCGAGCCCTCGCAGCGCAGTTAGGATCAGATGTGCCGTTCTTTCTCCACGGCGGCATCGCGGATTGCCATGGACGTGGGGAGGAGGTGCAGCCGTGCGCTGGACTCGTGCTCGGCGGGCCCATTTTGCTCATCAAATTACCCTTCGGCGTGCCGACCCCGTGGGCTTACAGCCAATGGCAAAGCGCGCGTGAACTCCCCGGTATCGACTACCAGCCGCAGCGGTTAGAGGAAATGGAACTCGTCAATGATCTGGAGCGCCCCGTCTTTCAAAAGCACCTCGTGCTGGCCCTCCTGAAGCAAACCCTGCGCGCCCAATCCGGCGTGCGCGCGGCCCTCATGTCTGGCTCTGGCAGCACCGTCTTTGCCGTGCTGACAGAGGATGCAGACCTAGCCAGCCTCACGCAAACGATCCACGAAACGGTGGGCTCAGAGGTGTGGATCCAGCCCACGCGGCTGGCGGGGTAAGGGGATGGCCCCTCAGCGCTCACTCACGGGAAAACGTCCGGCTGCGGCTCACGCTCTGGATCTGCGCGTCAGCGTCTTGGACTGCGAACGCCCTCTGACCCCTTCCCTCCTTCGCTTAACTCTACTCTCTGAATTGCGGTCCAAGGCGGGATGGTAGATGCCGGAGGCATCTATTATCCAGCCCGGAACTCGCGCGTGGGGAAGAGCGGGGAGGGATTTCGGGGCTTTTCCGGTGTAACTCGCTGAGATTGAGGGCCTCCAGCAGGCAACGGGTAATTTCCGTCACCCAACAGCGGGCTCTTGTTGCCCAACAGCGGGCTCTTGTTGCCCAACGACGAGCTGCCGTTTTTAGACGGCGGGCTCAGACATCCTGAGGTTTACGCGAGGTAAAACCAGGAGTTGAAGAAGTGGGTGCTGCGATGGCCGAGCGGGCTAGCGCCACCCTCGTCCTACTGATGAGGAGCCAGCCTAGACTTTGCCAAAGATCGTTTTCCCGGTGCTGCGGAGGTCATCGCAGGCGGCCTTCATGCGGTCGCAGAGGCCTTGCTCGCCCTTCTTCAGATAGCTGCGGGGATCGTAGGCTTTCTTATCGCCCATCTCTCCGTCGATCTTCAGCACGCCGGAGTAATTTTTCATGAGGTGATCCACGATGGGGCGGGTGAACGCATACTGGGTGTCGGTGTCGATGTTCATTTTCACCACGCCATAGTTCAGCGTTTCCCGGATGTCCGAGAGTTCAGAACCGGAGCCGCCGTGGAAGACGAGATCGAATTTAGCCTTGGCACCATGCTTGGCGATGACGGCATCCTGGCCCGCCTTGAGGATGTCTGGGCGGAGTTTCACGATGCCGGGCTTGTAGGCTCCATGCACATTGCCAAAAGTGGCGGCAAACATATACCGGCCTAGCCCTTGCAGGGTTTCATAGACTTCGAGCATGTCCTCTGGCGTGGTGTAGAGCTTGTCATTCACATGGGTGCCGTGGTCCACGCCGTCTTCTTCCCCACCCACGACGCCAGCTTCCACTTCGAGGATGATTTCCAGCGCGGCACACTCTTTGAGCAGGGCGGCACTGAGCTTCATGTTTTCGGCTAGCGGGAGCTCGCTCGCGTCGAGCATGTGGCTGTTATAAAGATTGTTCAGGCCAGCCTCCCGACGACGCTTGGTCTCGGCCATGAGCGGACGGAGAAAGGTGTCCACTTTGTCCGGCTGACAATGATCTGTGTGCAGTCCCACCAGGATGTCGTAACGCTCTGCGAGGCGGTGCACGGCCTCTGCTAACACGATGCCGCCCAGGGCCATGTCCTTATTATGCAGGCCGGAGGCGAACTGTCCGCCGCCGGTGGAGATCTGGATGATGCCATCGCTCTTTTGATCTGCGAATGCTTTCAGAGCGCCATTGATGGTGGGCAGGCTGGTGATGTTAATCGCAGGATAGGCGTAGTCACCAGCTTGAGCGGCGTCAAGCATGGCAGCGTATTGAGCGGGGGTAGCGACGGGCATGGGGGGGGTGGGGTCGGGGGTGGATTCGGGGGTGGGGATTTTTTAGGGAGCGGCTGCGGTGGCAGGGAAATCTGGCGTTGTCAAGGCTGGCGGGAATTTCCATTGACCAATGCGCGGCGTGCTCCTTCAATCGGGCCATGAAAAAATTGCTTCCCTTGGTTAGTCTATTGTTGTCCGCGCCCTTGCTCCTGGGCATGGGGAAATATGCTGGTGGTCCGCATTTGAGCTGGACGGTGGAGGGGGATGAAACGGATGGCCCTAAAATGGTGCGCAAGGACGTGGCGGCCGCGCCAGATGGACTGGTGCATTACTTCCGCATCACGCCCATGGTCACAGAACTCAACGTCCGGGGCATGGTCCCCATCCCCGCTGAGGACGGCACTTATGGCGCATCCTTTATCCTCAATGAGGAGGGCTGGCGCTCTATCCAAGCCGTGGCCGCCATGGACGCGGGCAAGCTGATCCGCGTGTATTTCAATGGACGTCCACTGGAATTCCAACGCGTGACCAAGCCCACCAAGGATGACCACATGATTATGATCTGGGGTGGCCTAACGGAAGCGGATATGGCCCAACTCAAAGGCAAATACAAGGTGGCCCCCACGCCCGTTAAGCCCTAACTGCCCCCCTGCGCCCATGCTGAATCTGCGCTGGCCTCACGGGCCCCTAGCAACGCTGTGCCTAGCCATCGGCAGCAGCAGTTGTAAGCCGAAGTCCCCCACCCCAGCGCCCCCGCCGCCACCCGTAGTGGCCCCGCCCGTGGTCATCGCCCCGGTGCCGCCACCAGAGCCGATCCCCGCGCCCGCGCCTCCGCCGTTGCTGCATTTTCAACTACCCACCACCAACCAAGGCCTCTACACGAATCAGAACGAACTCTTCTTCATGTATGTCAAGCGCACCAATGCCGCCAAGCAGGAAAGCAAAGTCTGGCAGGGTGGGCAATACGGCTTTGTGCGGGATCCCATGATGGCCAAGGATGGCAGCATCCATTTCACCCATTTCCATGAAGGCATGGACGTGGCTCCCATGATCCGGGATGTGAAGGGCGAGCCCCAAGACGAAGTGCGCGCGATGGCGGATGGCACCGTGGTCTATGCCAATACCCAGGCGGGGAAAAGTAACTATGGGAACTATGTCATGATCGAGCACGCCACGGAGGACGGCCCGTTCTACAGCCTCTGCGCGCATTTCCGCGAGGTGAAAGTCACGCGGGGCATGAAGGTGCGTGCAGGTGACTTGCTAGGCATCATGGGGCACACCGGGGCGGGCATTGATCGCGAACGCGCTCACACGCATGTGGAGTTAAATTTCCTCCTGAACCCGCGCGCTGCGCCCTGGAACGCCCCTCCAGAGCCGATCCCAGCGCCTATCCCAGCCATCGCTAGCAAGCCCACCCTCAAGCCCGCGCTGCCCGGCCCCATCCTCAATGGCACCAACTTAGTGGGGCTGAACATAGCCGAATGGCTGCGCGTGCATCATGCCGAACCCGCCACGCGGTTGGCGGATTTTATTCGGCGGGAGGCGGCTTATTTTAAAGTGCGCGTTCCTAACCGAGGCACGGAGTTAGAGATCACTCAGCGTTACCCCTGGCTGCGCGAGCCCGGAGCCGCCGGGCTGGCGTGGGAGATCTCCATCGGTGGCTCTGGCGTGCCCTTGAAGATCGCGCCCCTGGCGGAAAAGGTAGATTTCCCGGTCGTCAGTTGGGTGCAGCCGTTCATTGGCAGCCATGGCTGGAATTCCCGAGGAATGCTCAGTGGCAGTGGCCCCACGGCTACGCTCAGCACCCCAGGGTTGGCGTATTTGAAGCTGCTGTTAGGCGAGTAGTCCGCTGCTGCGGCTCCTCATTTCCCCAACACGTCCCAATTCTCTAGCCCCACGATGGGCAACGCAAAGGCCGCAGCAGCAGGCCAGTCTGGCGTGCCCGCCTTTTGGAATAAGGTGTAGAGCAGCTTCTTCTCACCCGGCGTGGAGAGCGTGTTCGGCTGGTGCGTCCACAGCCCCAAATTCAATCCGCCCTCGCCTGCATGATCCACATGGCGATGCAGGATAAACGCATCCACTGACCTAACGCGCTGACATTTCTCCCACGCATAAGCATACGCCGCCGCCTGGAGCTGCGGCCCATCTGGCGTAGGCAGCGTCTGGAATCCTTGCTCGGACAAAATGATGCGACGCGACTGCCCAGCCCAGAGCAACCCTGGCCGCTGCAAGTGCTGGGCCAGGACTTGGAGGTTTTTAAAGGTCACTTTCGGCGTGTCATCATCCGTGGTGATGGATTTGTCTAACCAGGCGCGGGGATTCCCCAGATCCTCAGGATACGGATGCCACGCCACGTGCCAATCCAAGTCCCCGCCCGCGCGAATCTGCTGCGCGAATTCATCTAAGAAATCCCGCCCAGGCTTAGCTTCCAGGGGATTCACATTATGCATGGAGATGGCCCAGTGGTGGTCAAAGGGCACATAGAGCCGGGCGTTCGTAGAATGTTTCCGCACCGCCTCATGCATGATCCGAAAGGCCTGAGTATATGCCTGCACCACCTCTGGCAGCGCGGCATTGCCCAAGTTATACCAGAGGAAATGGGAGTTCACTTCATTGCCAATGATCCAGCCCCAGACGCGCCCATGCTCGGGATGCGCGCCTGACCAACGCTCCGCCAGCATTTCCGTGGCCGCCGTCAGCCACGCGCGGCCCACTGGCGTGACGTTATTGAACGCCCCAATGCTGAATTTATAATCCGCCCGATGCCCCGGATGCAGCAGCACCGCGTCCTTGGCCACGTCCTTCGTGGGGTAAGTTAGGAGAATGGTATAAACGAGCATGCCCGCATCCGAAAGTGGCAGGATCTGACGGTCCAGGGACTCCAGATAATGCTCATTGAAATGCAGCGCCGCCCCCTCCCCCTGCGGAGCCGTGAAGAGCGCGCTGAGATTCAAGTTAATGGCCGCATGGTGCAACCCTAACGTGAGGGCATCCTCCGTCATCTGCACCTGCAAGCCCTTGATATTTGGCGGCTGAGGAAACGCCTCCGCATTCGGCAGGGCCGTGGCGGAGACAGTGAGGATCAATGATAAAGAGAGCAGGAAACGCAACATCTCGCGTGGTAGGACGATCCCCCACCGAGCGCAAACTAAACCAATGCGCGAACGCCTGAAAATACCGCTGGCACACTGCCGCACCGTGTGATTAAGGACCAGCGCAACGCACGCCGGCGTGGCGGAATCGGTAGACGCAACGGACTTAAAATCCGTCACCGTAATTGGAGTGTGGGTTCGAGTCCCACCGCCGGCACTCTTTTTTCTTTCTTGATTTATAGACGTTTCATGGACATCGTAGAGACTTATTCAAGACGTTAAAAAAGACATTGTTTGGTGATGGTTTTGCCCGCTGCGGGCACAAAACGGGAGTTCTTTAAATGTGAGGGGCAGCGGATTCCGCTGTTGCTTGAACGGGGGATGTGGCAGCTCTGGGAGCAAGCTACAACTCGATCACCAACTGGGTCAAAAGCCGTGGCCGAGCAAGTCTTGGA
>JAYVOP010000251.1:0-4814 GCA_043757865.1 Verrucomicrobiales bacterium
CAAGTTACGGCATCTGGTGGAGAACGCCATTCTGCACCTCACACGTTGGCGCGGCATTGCGACACGCTATGCCAAACGCGCAGCTTCTTTCCTTGCCGCTGTCCAAATTCGCTGCGCTTGTCACTGGGCTTATATCTTGTGACGACACGATCTAGGAGTTCTCGAGCGTTTTGGCGGGCAATGAGGGCTTGATCTCCACGATCTTTCCATCCTGCCAGATGTGGATGGACGGTCCGGTGCGTGCGGCTATCGCACGCAAGTCCTGTTTATCTGTCTTTTTGTCAAAACAGTCTTTTTGTCAATACATGTCCGCATGGATGGGGCTCAGCCAATGATGCGGAGTGCAACTTCGCGCTCCATAGCGGCGGTGCAACTGGTGCATAGTGCTGGGTTGCCGGAGGTGCGCGGCGGATGCAGGCTACGATTACTGATGGGGAAATGCTGATAAACCTGCGTGCAGAGGGAGATCCTGTGAAGCTGGCTGCGACAGTGACGAAGGCGCTGGCGGGGCAGCCGGGTCTGGCGGTAGAAATTTCCCAAATGGAGCATTTCCGGCTTGGGCAGCCGAAGCCGCCGCATCGGGTGGCGGGTGTGGGGCAGCGGAGAGCGCAAGGTAGAGTGAGTCCCGTTAGTCTGGCAGCAGCCGCACCGCATCTACGATGACGTGGCCTTGGGTGTGCGCATTGCTGATGGTGATCGTGGCCGCTTGACCAGCGGTGAAACGGTATTTCCCTAACGGGGCAAAGCCGTCGTGGGTCGGCGGTTGTTGCTGATTCACGGTGACTTCCTTAGCTCCATCTGCCGTGGCGATGCTCACGGGCACGGCGGGGGAGCGATTGCCTAACGCGGTGTAAGCGATCTCCACAGTGTAGTTTCCTGATTTGGCAATGGGCAGGGTAAAGACCGCGCACTTCTCCCCTTTGCCGCTGGCGGAATCATGCAGGTAGCCCTGGCCAACGTAGCCTTTGGTGGCTGCGCTCTCCGTCCAGTCGCCTACTTTTTGCGCTGCCGTGTCATCCTGAATTTGGCCTGGGAGGCTGCGCGGATTGATGCCAGTAGGCGCAGGAGGGGCTAGGTCTAGCACTTGCTTTTCCTGAAGCAGTTTGGCGCGCAGGGCTTCGTAGGAGACAGTTTGCACACTGCTAGGGTGGTCCAAACTGAGGCAAGCGGCGGCGGCACTGCTTTGGCCTAACACCATGAAGACCGGTTCCATGCGGATGCTGCCGTAGGCAATGTGACTGCTGGAAAGACACACGGGCACGATCAAGTTCTGGCACTCGGCGGCCTGGGGCACGAGGCATTGGTAGGAAATGGGATACGGGCCGCCGGGGCTCTTTTGGATGTCGCCTTCATTGCGCGCATGGCCGCTAGCATCCACGTAGCGCTGGCAGTTATGGGAGTCCATGTTGTAGCTGCCCATGCCGATGCTAGCAGGCGTGGCGCGCAGGCGGCGGCAGTCTGCCTCGGTGTGGACATAGGCGCCGATCATGCGTCGCGCTTCCCGCACATAGATCTGCTGAGGCCAGTGGAAATGATCGGTAAATTCATCTTTGGCGAGGCCGAAACGGCTAAACTCCGCCCGCACTGCGGCGGGCACGCGGGGATCATTGGCCAAGAAATAGCACAGCCCCATCTGATACTCGTAGTGCTCCTTCAGAATCTTTTCCCGCGTGGCATAGTCGCCATCCGGGTAGGCGTAGTTCATGCCGATGTTGTCCATGGAGAAGGCTCCGTTGTTATTCGTATCCGTCTTGCGGTTGGGCATGAAGTCCGGTTTCATCCAGACTTTATTTCCGGCTAGGGCGTAGCGCAGGCCTAGCTCATAACGTAGCGGATCGTAGTGCTCAGGCTGGTTCCAGGGCACGCGGTTGGTGGGATCATCCGTCATGCAGAGGCGGAAACAATAGGCCTGCACCCGCGCATCCGCACTGCCATCGGCCCCTGGTGCGGCACTCTGAATGCCTGGCAGCAGGCCGCTGCTAGCGTCTCCAGGTTTTACGTAAGCGTCCACGGCAGTGGTGAACTGATGCTTGTCCGCATACTGCGTCTGCACGCCGTTATAGGTTTCGCCATATTGGCTAGCAGCCTCACGGCCCACGGTGTAGTGGACGCCCGCTTTGGCCATCAAATCTCCCTCGTAAGTGGCATCAATGAAGCGTTTTCCCGCAAACGTCTGGCCGCTTTCCATGCGGATGGAGGTGATGTCGCCATCCATTTTCTCCACGCCATTTTGGAGGTCTAAACGCTGGCCATAGATCACGCTCACCTTGGCCTCCGCCAACATTTCCCGCAGGATCTTTTCCGCCACGGAAGGCTCGAAGCGCCAGATGGCGTCCTCGTTCGCTTTGTAATGAGCGTAGTCACTAGCCTTTTCTTGTTTCCACGCGCTCGGTTGATCGTAGTGTTTTTTACAGCGCTGATAGAACTCCCGGGCGATGCCGCCAATCGCCCGATTATCGCCACTGTCCGTCATTCCCAAGCCCCCACTGGTCAGGCCGCCAATGTGTTGGCTAGGCTCGATCAAAATGGCGGTGTGCCCAGAGCGTGCCACCTCCACCGCTGCCGCCACGCCCGCTGCCGTGCCGCCGTAGATGACGACATCATGAGCGGGGACCGTAGCAGACAATGTGGTCGTAGTGAGACAAAAGCCAAAAATAGAAAAGAAAGATGAGCGCATCCGCAGCCCATAGCATGAGGGGCAGGCCCTGGCGTGCAGGAAATGATTCCTCGTTCGCGCGGCGTGGAGTGCGGCCCGCCCCCGCCGACGGGAGGCGGCCCAGCGCAGGCGTAGGCAGAGTTTCCCCGTTTGCCTTGGAGGGTGGGGTGAGTTAGGACAGGCGGCATGATTCCTCGTGCTTCCGTTGGGTTAGGCGCTGCGATTGCCATGGTGATTGGCAATATGATCGGCGTGTCGATTTATGTTTCGTTAGGCTTTCAAGTCCTGGCGGGGCACACGGCGGGCATGATCCTGCTGCTGTGGACGGTGGGGGCGATCATTGCCACGTTAGGCGCATTGTGTTATGCAGAGTTGGCGGGGGCGTTTCCGCAGTCTGGCGGGGAGTATCATTTCCTGCGGCAGGCGTATCCGCCCAGCGTGGGCTTCCTCAGTGGTTGGATCTCGTTGGTGGTGGGGTTTCCGGGGCCCATGGCCATCGGGGCCTTGGCGTTAGGGCAATACGTGCTGGGGGCGCTGGGGGGGACTACGGAACTGTGGTTAGGCAAGGCGGTGGCGGCAGGAGCCATCGTGCTAATCTGTGGGCTGCATTGTTTCCGGCTGCAACGCGCGAGCCGTTGGCATGGCGTCCTGACCTTGGTGAAAGTGCTCTTTCTACTGGCCTTCATGGTGGCGGGATTTTTGGCCCCAGCCACGGCGGCCCCCGTGCCGTGGTGGCCTGCGCAGGCGGAGTGGAGCTGGGGCGCGGCGGCGGCTTGTTTTGTTAGTCTGTATTATGTGCTTTATGCTTACGCGGGGTGGAATTCTGCCTGCTACATCGCGGGCGAGGTGCGGGAGCCGCAGAAAAATGTGCCGCGCGCGTTGCTCATAGGCTTGCTAGTCACGGCTCTGCTTTATGTAGGGTTAATGGCGGCCTTTATTCATGCTACGCCTGCGGAAGCGCTGAGTGGGGATAATCTGGAGGCCGCGCAGGCGGCGGCCCTGGCCATCTTTGGCCCGATGGGCGCGCGGGTGGTGGATGGGCTGATGAGTGTGGCGCTAGTATCCTTTCTCAGTGGCACGGTCTGGGCCGGATCGCGGGTGGCGCAGCGGATGGGGGAAGATTATCGTTTCCTGCGTCCGTTAGGTAAAACGACGCCCAGCGGCGTGCCGCGCTGTGCGGTGTTGGTGCTGGGCGGCATCGCGCTGCTGATGGTGCTGGGCTTTTCCAGTCCGGGAGATTTGATGGTGTATGTGGAATTGCTGCTGCAGGTTTCGCTGTTTCTCACGGTGCTCAGCGTCATCATCCTGCGGGTGCGGCAGCCGGATTTGGCGCGTCCGGTGCGGGCCTGGGGCTATCCTCTGACCCCCATTTTGTTCCTCTGCTGGATCGCGTTAGGGATGGGCTTTATCTTGTATGGAAAGCACCAGCAAGCCCAGCAGGGACTGGGGACATTGGGCGCGGGGCTGCTCCTCTATGTGCTGTGCCGAGCGGAGGAACGAAGGTGAAATTTTTTCCGCTGCCGCCGCCACTCCGTAGTTGCCATCCGGAGGCCATCGTCTCATGGTGCGGGCCGCATTACCATCATTAATCAACTCACTATCCAACCTGATCTTACCCCATGACCTACGAACTCGAAGGCAGCATTAAACTCATTGGCGACACCGCATCCTTTGGTGCCAAAGGCTTCACGAAGCGGGAAATTGTTATCACCACCACCGACCGCTATCCGCAAGACATCAAGCTAGAGTTCGTGAAAGAGAAGACAGAGCTACTCGATAAATTCCGCGTGGGGCAGGACGTGAAGGTGGGGTTCGACATCAGGGGGAATGAATTCAACGGGAAATATTACGTGAGCCTAACGGGCTGGAAAATCGATTCCGCCGCCGCAGGCGGTGGTGGTGGCGAGCCCGCTCGCGCGTCCGCCCCGGCCAGCCGCAGTGGCGGCGGCCAGCCTGCGGCCAAGCCAGCGTTTAGCGAAGAGGATTTCAATCAAGCGTCCAAGGAAGACGAGTATCCATTCTAACCGCTAGTTTCTCCCACCATGAACCTCGCACGCGCTCACTTTTTGAAATTAATCGGGGCCGGATTGGCCAGCACCGCGTGGCGTGCAGATGCCGCCACGGAGCCTGGGAGCTTGCGGATCGGCATCGTGACGGA
>JAYVOP010000252.1:0-4810 GCA_043757865.1 Verrucomicrobiales bacterium
AGCCACGTGGGAAATTTGTATGGCATCTACCTTCATCGGAGGGCGGCGGTGCGCTCCACTGGCGTCCAGGTGGGCGCGGGATCCATCGCGGTCACTGGCTTCGGCGGTGGCCCCGACGGGAGTCGCAATCGCGGCGTTGGGCTCAATGGCGAGGGAACGGAGATCGCCTCTGTCAATGGAGCGGTCTCCATTGAGGGCACTGCGGGCGGGGGAGAAGGCGACAACTTGAGCGGGATCGACATCCGTGACGGCGGGAAAATCATCTCCACGGGACGCGGGCCGAATGCCGCCTCCATCCAGATGCGCGGCACCGGCGGGCTCGGCACGGGCGACTACAGTTGCGGGATTCAGGTGGACACCACAGACGCGAATTTCACGTTTGGCGCAGGCATCGCATCCGTGGACGGCACCATTTCCCTGAGCGGCACCGGTGGTGGCGGCACTGCCACGTGCGTGGGTGTCTATGTCGGTTGTGGGGCGACGGTGGCGGCAAGCGGCTTGGGAAGCATCTGGCTCATCGGCATCGGCACCGATCACTGCCCGCGCGCGGGCTTCGGCGTGCTGATCTTTTCCAAGCACAGGAACGGCTTCCCCAGTCAGGTGACGGTGGCGGATGGCGATCTCACTATCGACGGCATCGCGAGGCATCCTGCTTCCCCGGCGGTGAAGGTCGAACAGCCCGCGTTTGTGCGTCTTACGGGCAAGGGCCGCCTGACGTTGCTTGGCGCTAGCATGGAACTGGAGGGCGACGTGAACGCCGGCACGGGGAAGGTCACGATCGCCCCCGGCACGGCGGGTGGGCGCATCGATCTGGGCGGCAAGGACGTCCTCGGCGTTAGTCCACCCACACTTGGCCTCACCGACGGAGAGCTCAGCCGCATCACTGCGGGCGCGGTGGAGTGGGGCAACGCCCAAAGTGGCGGGATCACCATCTCTGAGCCGATCAGCCCTGAGAACCGCGCGAAGCTTCCCTCTACGTTGGAGGAAAAGCAATAAACCCACGCGGTCCCCAGCCAAGAAACGTGGCACGGGCTTCCAGCCCGTAAGCCGAGCAATGAACCTTGGAATCAAGCACTGTGGCCGAATGTAAACGTTTTCGGATTGTCGGCTGGAAGCCCCAGCCACGCGTGTGGAACATCCCCAAACCGCTCTAGGCGCACGCTCCTCCTTGGATTTTTATTTATTTTCAAAATATGGCGGCACGCGCGGCACCGTTTGCCGGGAATTGCATACACACCTGTGACACCACCACCGCCACCGAACGTCGCGTGGACCCATCAAGCTGCTTCCAAATTCACATTTACATGAAACTGAGTTCTCCAAAATACCTGATCCTCTTCATCGCCTCCGGGGCGCTACTGGTGGGCTGGCTCGTAATGCACGAAACGGCAGTTCCAAAGAACGTGGCGGCAGTTCCGATGCCGGAAGTCCAGCCCACCGGGATGCACTCGGCTTTGAACAACCAGCCCACGGATAAAGTGCAGCAAACTTTACCCCTCGCTGGCAACGCTCACGCCCAGCCATTGCTCCCAACGCTGGACCCTCAACAGAACCTAGTTGCGAATGCCTCAACGGCAAATGCATCGGCTGCACTTTCAGAGAGCGCTGAAAAAAAGCTGGATGCCAGCCTGAAGGAGGCAATGAAGGGCTTGCAGGGGCGGGGATCTGCGGATGGCTTTGACGTCCGGCCTCTTGGCATCATTGCAGAAGGGGGCCGCATTTTGGTGGATCTGGAGGCTGAGCCCTCGGAGGAGCTTCTGAGCCAGATCGCGAAGGGGGATGGCAAAGTGCTGCTTGAGACTGATTCGCAGCATCCGTTCCGCGCCATGATTCCTCTCTCCCAACTCGGGGCACTGGCTGCCCGTGGCGACGTGAAGGCCATCACCACAGGACAACTTATGGCCTGGAGCGGAATCCAGGCAAGGCCACCATCCGCAAACGAAACCTCTCCCACCCAGCCTCAATGATACCGGCGTCATCCTTCACCCTCATGAAAACTGCATCTTCTCCCCTGGTCACCATGCTCAAAAACATCTGCCGCCATTTCCTCTGCCTAGCCATACTCGTTGTGGCGTCGCCCTCGTTACCAGCGCTCACCATCGTGCGGACAGATGATCCTGCCATGTCGAACACAGCCGTCATCTCCGCAGCGAATGCAGCGGCTGCTAGGACGGCCTTTGATGATGCGGCGGCACAGCTTTCAGCCCTCTACCGGGACGACATCACGATCTACATCACAGTCAAACCATCGACTATGGAAGGGACCGTTCCAATTGGTTTGGGATCAAGCCAGAGCGTTTTGGCCGGCAGTTTCACCTACAGCGATATTCGGAACACGCTGATTGCCCGTGCGAGGACCAATGATGATCTTCTGGCTACAGCCAGCCTTGCGGTCGCAGATCCGACGGCAGGATCATCCTTTTACATTCGCAGAGCACAGGCGAAGGCTTTAGGATTGATCCCTGCCTACAGCACCAGCAATGACGGAACTTTTTACTTCAACCCGACGCTGAGTTACACTTTCGATTCGGGCAACCGGCAGGTGGCGGGTAAATACGATTTCATCGGCGTTGTTTTCCATGAAGTGACGGAGATCATGGGCCGCGTTGCGACACTCAAACAATCCAACAACGCTTACAACAGCTACGATCTCTTTCGCTACAAGGCTCCTGGAGTGCGTAGTTTGAGTGCGGCTGACACAAACGTGTATTTTTCCATTGATGGCGGGGTCACCAACCTAAAAAACTTCAGCAATCCAGCAGACAATGGCGATCTGGGTGACTGGAAGTATTTGCCCCCAAACTACGATTCCTGCGATGCTGCGGCCCCTTCCGGCGTGCTCTTGCCTTTCTCTGCAGTGGATGTGCGATGCATGGACATCCTCGGTTACCGCCGGAACTGGACGGTGAGCCCATGGACGGACGACGCGAGCACTGGCGTGGCGCTCGCTGGTGATTCCAGCACGAGTCACGTCTGGGCTTATCATTTTGGCACCACAACCGCGCTGACGGTCAACGGCCAAGCCATGGCGGGAGTCGCTGGACCCACCTACTCGGACAGCAATATTGATGTCGTTGAGTCGAATGTTTTCAACGGCTCCACCAACCAGCTTACTGCCCTCACTGGCACTGCCTCTGCCGAGATTGGGGGGAACTTTATTTTTGGGCACGGAGCCCCCTCGCTGACGCTGAAGGGGCTCACCGTGGGGAAGACATACCGCTGCTCGGTTTTGGGTGTGGGCTACGGGGGCGTCGGGGAGCGTTTCGCAAATTTCACCTATGGCGCGGATGTATTCGCGGTGGACGAGGACATGTATGGCGATCAACAGGGGATCAGGCTGGACTACGATTTCACCGCGACTTCCACCGCCCGAACCTTGACATTTCCAGCGCAAAACTCAGCCAACACTTGGCATCTGCATGGCGCTTCCCTCAAAGAACTCCGGCCCAAAATCCGAGTTTACTGGGACCTCGCCTACCCGCTGGTAAACAATGATCTCACGCCTAGCACCACGGATGGGACGGATTACGGCAGCGTTTCGACGGACTTTGCGATTCTCCACACGTTCACCATCGCCAATGACGGCACAAAAGTCCTGAACCTGTCGAGCATCAACATGTCAGCCGTTTCCGATTTCTCGTTCTATCCCGTAACGACAGCCCCAGTCATTCCGCCTGGTGCTTCCAGCACGTTCATTGTGAAATTCCAGCCCACCCAGAGCGGATTACGCGGCCCGGGGACGGTGACCATCGGCAGCAATGACCCCGGCGGCTCGTTCCAGTTTGCCATCCAGGGCACGGGACTGGTTCCCGCCGCGCCTACGGTAGTGGCGGTAGGTGCGACCTCCATCACGGGAACCAGTGCAACGTTGAGCGCCTTGATCACCCCTAATGGCAGGGCAACCACCGCGAATTTTTACATCACTGGTCCAGGTTATCTAGCCTTCCCTCCAGCAACGGTTCCAATTCCATTCAATGATTTCAACCAAGCGACCATCAGCCTGCCAGTGACTTCTCTGCAATTGCACCAGACCTACCAATTCTATGGTGTAGGAACTAATGATATCGGCCAGACCAGCGGCCCCATCACCTCCTTCACCACCAATACCAAGCCGGTGGCCACCGCTCAGAGCGGGCTCTCCACCAATGAAGACACGGCTAAGATCATCACCCTGGCAGGAACCGATGCGGATGGGGACGCTCTCACCTACAGCATTTACACCAATCCGAGCCACGGCAGCGTAGCCCTCACCGGAAACACGGCCACCTACACGCCGACCACGAACTACAGCGGCAGCGATTCCTTCACCTTCCGTGTAAGCGATGCCTATGGCGGCACTTCCAGCTCCGCCACGGTGAGCCTCACGGTCACAGCCGTGAACGATGCGCCCACCCTCAATGCCATTGCGGATCAGGCGACCACTGAAAATGCTGCTTTGCAGACGATCGCTCTTGCTGGCATCTCGGCGGGGGGTGGAGAATCGCAGACGCTCACCCTCACAGCGGTTTCCAGCAACACCGCCCTGATTCCGAACCCCACGGTTTCTTACACCTCACCCGCAACGACGGGCTCTCTGTCCTACACTCCGGTGACGAATGCCAGCGGTAGCGCGGTCGTCACGGTGACACTGCAAGACAATGGTGGCACCACGAACGGCGGCGTGAACACCACCGTCAGGACATTTACTGTCAACGTCGTCGGGGTGAACAACGCGCCCAGTTTTGCCCTGCCGGTGCCCCAAACACCGGCAGGCACCACGTGGACGGCACGTGACAGCACCCGCAATTGGCGTTCGATTACGTCCTCGGCA
>JAYVOP010000253.1:0-18278 GCA_043757865.1 Verrucomicrobiales bacterium
CTCCGTGCGACCTGGGCCAGAGAAACGCTGGAACGCCCGCGCACGGAGGCTCAGGGGAAGACCCTGACGGCATTGCTCCAGGAAAAATATGGCGTGCAACTGGTGCGCTTTGGCAAGAAAGCGGTGGAGGTGGCGGACTGTAATTTCCCAGCGGCTAGTGAAGATGAAGAGTTCCGCCTGCGCACGGATCTAACTTCGGCATTGACGAAAATTTCCCGCGCCACTCCGCCGGAAAACTTGGCGGGCGTGTTGTTACTCTCTGATTGCCGTCACAATACGGACGTGCCAACGAATGATATTGCCCGCACGTTAGGCAAAGGTGGCAGTCCCATCGTGCCGGTGGTGATCGGCTCTACGAAAGGCTCGAAGGATGCTTCCATCCTTGCGGTGAACGGCCCGCAGGCGATCTATGAAGGGGACCGGGTGCGGACGAAGGTGGATCTGAAAGCGGATGGCTTGCGCGGGCAGTCGGTGAAAGTGCGCTTATTTCAAGACGACCAGGAAGTGGCTGCGCAAGACGTGGCGGTGCCGGAGGACAGCTATCGCACCACGATCCGCATGACGTATCTGCCGAAGACGGCGGGCATTTTCACGCATCGCGTGGTGATCGATCCCCTTGAGGGAGAACTGTTTAAGAATAACAATGCATGGAGTTTCCAGACGGCAGTCAGCGAGGATCGGACCACGGTCTTGCTGGTGGATGATCGTCCGCGGTGGGAGTTCCGTTACCTGCGGAACCTCTTTGATAGTCGGGATAAATCCGTGCATCTGCAATACGTCCTGTTGCATCCAGACACGGTGGAAGGTGGCACGCACGAGGAGAAGATGGCCAGCGCTAGCGCGAAATTTGGCGATAGCGAGGCCACTAAGATGCCAGAGAAAATGGAGGACTGGAAGAAGTTTGATGTCATCATCTTGGGGGATATTCCGCCCGCTTCGTTAGGTGCGGAGAAATGGAAGATCATCCAAGATTGTGTCACAGTGCGGGGAGCTATGCTGGTGCTGATTGCCGGGCCTAACTCCATGCCGCATGGCTATACCAACGATGTATTTAAAGAACTGTGTCCGGTAATGTATGAGCCCAGCACGGCGGCTCTGCTGACGCCGCCCGAGCCCGCATATCGGCTGATGCTGACGGCGGAAGGGCGGTCGCATTTGATCTTCCAGCAGTCGCAGAGTCAGATTGAAAACACGCGCATCTGGGATCAGATGCCGCTGCTGCGGTGGCGTCATGCGATCACGGGGGTGAAGCCGACCGCCAGCGTGCTTGCTTATGCGCAGCCAGCGCAGTTAGATGCCAGCGACAATGAGATTTCCATGCCGCCGCTGACGGGATCAAATGATCCGGCTGCGCTGACGAAGCAACGTGCGCTGGAGAGCAAGCAGGCGCTCTTTGTCATCGGCCAAGCGGGCAGTGGGAAGGTGGCGATGCTGAATTTCGATCACACGTGGCGGCTGCGGTATGGCGTGGGAGATACCTACCACCACAAGCTCTGGGGCCAACTGCTGCGCTGGGGCGCGGGCGAAAATCTGCGGGCGGGCAATGAATTTGCGCGGCTGGGCACGGACAATTTAACATACGAGCCGGGGGAGGCGATTAAGATCACGAGCAAGCTGATGGAGCAAGATTACCGGCCCGTGACGGACGCGGACCTAACGGCTACGGTGTATCGTGGAAAAGAGAAAGTGGCGCAGCGGAAGTTGGCCTTTCAAACGGACTCGCCCGGCATCTATGAAGGTTTCCAAGGGGAGCTGGTGGAGCCTGGTGACTATACGTTAGAGTTGAGCGGTCGGGAGGTGGAACGGCTCTCGCCTGGAGTGCCCGTGAAGACGCGATTTACGATTGCTAGTGCCGTGAACCCGATTGAATTCGGGGATTTAACGACCAACGGAGAGCTGGCGCAGCGGCTAGCAACGGACACTGGCGGTGTTGTCCTAACACCAGCGACGGCACTGCGGGCGCTGGAGAAATTTGGTCCTGGGAGCACGGTAAAGGTGGAGCGGCAGGAGACGAAGTTGTGGGATAATTGGTGGATCCTAGCCGGGTTTCTCGGGCTGCTGACGGCGGAGTGGATTGCCCGGAGAAGAGGGGGGCTGATATGAACCCTGAAGCGCGGAATTGCACTCCGCAGCATTTCGCTCGTCATCCTGCACGAGCACTCGAACTGTGCATCAATCCACCGTGCGGAGTGCAATTCCGCGTTCCATTTTTATGAAAACGATACCACCAGAAATAGCTGCTAGTCTGCAAAAGGTCATCAACCGCGTGCGACGTATTCAACTGCTCAAAGGCACGTTGGCCACGGGGGCTGCGGCGTTGTTTGGCATCATGGGCGTGATGATTGTGGACTGGGCCTTCAATGTGCAGCAGCCCGCGCTACGCTGGGCGCTGAGTCTTACGGCACTGCTGATCACGGTGCTCACGGCGGTGCGCTATCTGCTGCGGCCACTGCTGCGGAAAATTAGCATGACCACCGTGGCGCGTTGGATTGAGACGCATCACCCGGAGATGCAGGAGCGTATTTCCACAGCCGTGGAGTTGGCAGGACGAGGCGATGCGGGATCACAGGGGCTCATTGAGGAAGTGATTAAAGAAGCGGTGGTGGACGCGGGGAAGCTGGATGCGAAGTCCGAGCTGAGCACGCGCGCGGCCCGCACGCCCACGTGGTCTATCGGGGTGGCATTGAGCTTGCTGGTGGCCATGTTTGCTTGTTTCCCGAAGATCGCGCCCATCTTGTTTGCGCGGGCGGTGGCTCCGTTTGCTAAGTTAGGCAATGCTTATGCGAACAGTGTGCGGTTCCTTACGCCGGATGCGCAGGTGGTCACAGCGGGGGATTCGTTTACCATCGAGGCGGCTTACACGGCTAGTCAAGAGAAGCGCGCAGTGATCATTTTAACTTATCCCGACGGCACGGAAGTCCGGGAGCAAATGAGCGAGGACCCAACAGTGACGGGGCTAGCAGCCGATGAACGGCCGCTGAGTTTCCGTCTGCCAACTTTACCGGAGACAAAGCCATGAAGACAACATTACGTAGCGCGGCCTTCCAGCCTGCGATGGAGAACGGGCATCCTGCCTGTGCTATTACTTTGAGCTTGGGGACAGAACAAGCTAGCAGCCCGTTCTACAGCACAGGCTGGAAGCCTGTGCTCCTGTTGCTGTTGCTGGCCTCCTGTGATCCGGCGGCGGGGCCAGCGAAGCAGGCGACTTCCCAGGCTCCGAAGATTGATTGGGATGCGCCCGTGCCGATCAGCTATCGCATCCAAGTGGGCGATGCCATTTCCACGCCGCAGCAGGTGACACTGGTGACGCGGCCTCGGCTGGTGGATGGTTGGCAGCTCACTTATGTTTATCCGACTTACCTGGGAAAGGCGGATGTGGTGGAGCAAACTTATGGCGAAATCACGGCTCCCGCTGGCACCATCGTGAAGTTACGCGGGCAACTGAATCGGGCGGTGGCCAAGCAAGGCGTGAGCATGGATGCCTTGCTGGTGGCTGGCTCCACGCTAGTGGAGGAAGGCGGAAAACATTTCCTAACTTGGGAAACGACGCTCCTGCCGGCCCAAGACTCTACGTGGCAATTCGAGCTAACGGATGCGCTAGGCGTGAAGAGTTTGCCGCAGGAAGGTCATCTCCATGCGACTTCAGATGCGGCTCCCACGATCACGTTAGACACGCCGGAGGAAAAAGAATTGGAGGTGCGCCCGACGGATCAAGTGCCACTGAATTTCACCGCCCATGATGACCACGGCCTCACGCGCCTAACCTTAAAAGTGAAGTTGAATGGACCGACGAAGGAAGCGCAGTTTCCCCAGCCGTTGCCCGTGGCCTCGGTAGATGATGCCACGACGTTTACTGGCCAAGTAATGGTGAAGATTTCTGAACTTCCATTGCGCGGGGCGAATGAGGTGAAGCTGGATCTGGAGGTAACGGACACCTTGCCTGCGGACCTCAAAGGACCACAGGTGGCTCATTCCAGAGTCCTAACGCTGCACATCCGCAATGACGCCCGAAGCCTGCTAGAGCAAACGGTGGCCGCTCAGGCTGAGGAGTTGAAGCAGGACATCGAGCAGATCAAACGCGCTATCGATCAAGCCAAGGGGGAGATCCAAGACAAGGCCGGACAACTAGCGCAGCAGGATGAAATCCGCCCAGAAGTGCAAAAACAGATTGAGGCTAGTCAGCAGCACGCCACGGAGGCTGCGCAGGCGCTCATGGAGCTGGCGAAGAAGATGGACCAGACGGCTTATGCGCGGCAGGCGGAGGACTATCGGGCGTTGGCAGAAAATTTGGTGAAGCCAGCGGCAGTGGCGGAAGAAAAGATCCCGCTCACGGATGACCGAAAGCAACGCGCGGAGTTGGCGGCCCAAGCCACGCAGAAGCTGGAGCAAGCGTTGCAGCAGTTGAACAATGAGCAGAATCAACTGAATCAAGAGAAGGAACAGGCGACGAAAGTGGCCGAGTTGTCATCGTTAGCCGAACAGCAAAAATTGCTGGCGGACCAAGCCGCCGCCGTGAAAAAGCAAGCCGCGGAACTGGCTGCGGAGCAGGCCCGGACGTTGGCGGAGAAGGCGAAGGAACTGGCCGCAGCCCAAGCGCAGCAAGTAGAACAAGCCAAGACGGCGGCCACGCCGGAAGCGCTGCAAGCCAATGCCCAGGCGGAACAGAAGCTGGGGCAAGATTTACAGAAGTTCCAAGAAGAGGCCAAAAAGTTTGCCCAAGATAACGCGAATCAACTGGCGCAGAATGCCGCGGATCAACAACGCGCAGAGCAAGCCGCGCAAGATGTGGCGGAAGCGAAAACGGATCTGGATCAAGCGGCTCAGCAGAGTCAGACGGCGGCTCAGTTGAATCAACAAGCTCCAGAGCCAACGCCTCGGGGGTCACAAGAACAAGCGAAGCCAGCGGCGGAGCAGGCGCAGCAACTTGCGCAGAAGGCGAAGGGATTGGCAGATAAACAGCACGCGCAGAATGCGCAGAATGCGCAGGCGCAAACGCCGGAAGCAGCCCAGCAGGCGGCTCAGGCGCAACAGCAACTGGCGCAGGAATCACAACAGCTAGCGCAGGAGACGCAAAATTTCCAAAATCAACAAGCGGCTGCGGTGAATCCTAACGCGGCCAATAAGCAGTTAGCGGAGCAGGCAGTGCAGAACGCCCAGGATGCGCAGAAGGAGGCGCAAGCAGCCAGCCAGCAGGCGCAGACGGCGGCACAGCAAGATCAACAAGCCGCGCATAAGGGTGATGATGACGCCAAAGCTAGCGGGCAAGCGGGCCAAGCTGCGCAGGCAGACCTGCAACAAGCAGCGGAAGGGCTGCGGCAACTGGCGGAAAATTTAGCCAAAGATGCTGCCACGACACCCGATGCGACGCCAGTGGCGAAAGGCAAGGATGAGGCCGCAGCGGCTTTGCAAGAGGCCCAGGCTGCGCAAGGCGAGTTAGCGCAAGCGGCGGCAGGGTTGGATAAATTAGCCAATGATCTGGCCGCAGAAGCAGGGCTAGCGGATGCGCTGGCGATGAAGCCTGCAAGCACGCCGCAGGATCTCCAGGCGATGCAACAAGCGCAGAATCAATGGCAACAACAGCAGCAGCAACTGGCGCAGCAGGCGCAAAATTTAGCGAATCAACTGGCGCAGCAAAATAACCAAGCGCAGCAAGATGCGCTGAAACAAGTGGCCCAAAAAGCAGACGCCCTAGCCGCGCAAGCGGAGGCCCTAGCCAAGGAACAAGCGGGCTTAAAGGAGGCAGTGGGGGCAGCGCCTAACGCGGATGGGAAATCAGCTTTGGCTAAGCAGGAAGGGGATCTGAGCGCGAAGGCTAAGGCGCTTCAACAGCAGGCGAATGAGCTAAATAACAGTGCGGCTAACCAGATAGATCAAAGTGCGGCGGCCCAAGTGGCGGCCAATGAGGCCGGGCATGAACTGGGGCAGGGCGCACAGGATGCGGCGCAAGCGGGGCAGCAGTTAGGGCAGGACGCACCGCAGGATGGCCAGCCCACGGCGGGGGAAGCAGCCGCAGCCGCAGAAACGGATCTGGCCCAGGCGGCGGCCTCGTTGCAGGCGCTGAGTGCGGCCATGACAGCAGAAGCGGCGGCCCTAGCACAGGAGGCGCAGGGATTACAGATGGGGAGTCAGCAGGCGCAGGCGGCTGCGCAGCAAGGGAGTCAGCCACCCGCGCCTAACACCACGCCTAGCAGTGCCAACGCTACGCAATCTGCGCAGCAAGCCGCGCAATCCTTGGCGCAGGCGGCTTCGGCAGCGCAGCAAAGCATGGGGCTGCCGAGTTTGAGTAGCATGGTGGCGCAGAGTCAGCCGCATCAGCCGAAGCCTGGCCCGCCGGGGAAACCGGGGCCAGATGGCAAGGATCCGAAGGCAGAGTTGCAAGCGGATACGGCTAGTCTGGGGGTGCCTGCGGAGTTGCTGCGGTTAGGAATTTCCGAGGCTGATTGGGCAAAGATCCGCAGCGTGCTCACGGGCACGCAGAGCGCAGATGGGGATCGGGTGCCAGCAGAGTATCGGGAGTTAGTGAAAGGGTATTTCCAAGCGTTAAGCCGGGAGGCGAAGTGAATTTTATGAAGACAATGACTGAGAATCAAGAAGTCGGGGCGTCTCACCCCGAGATGTCGTCCAACGTAGCTAATCGGGGCGGGAAGCCCCGGCTCCTGGGGATGCTGATGTTATTTCTGGCAGGTCCGTTGCAGGCGCAGGATGCGGGGGATGTCTTTCAGAAATATGAGCCGGAGGTGCGCAAGGCGGTGCATCGGGGGTTGGATTATTTGCTGAGTGTGGAGCAGGCGGACGGCACGTTTCCTGAGGCTCATGGCCGCTCCACGGGGATCTCATCGCTGGTGGGCATGGCGCTGCTGAGCACCGGTGCCACGCCAGGGAATGGACGCTATGGCGACTGTATTAATCGTCGCATCGACTATGCGCTGAAGAATGTGGACAAGGATGGGGTGATCTCCTGTGGGGATCATGGCAATGGGCCGATGTATGCGCATAATATTGCCACATTGTTTCTCAGTGAGTGCAGTGGCATGGCGGATGCGGAGCGGCAGAAGAAGATTGATGTGGTGTTACCGAAGGCCATCCTGGTGCTGCTGAAGGCGCAGGCGGTGAAGAAGGACGCGCGGAATCAAGGCGGTTGGCGGTATCAACCGAATAGCAATGACAGTGATATGTCGTGCTCTGGTTGGGCCTTGATGGCTCTACGCAGCGCACAACTCAATGGCGCGGCGGTGCCTAAAGCTGCGATCACGGATGCCGTGGCTTATGTGAAACGTATGCAAAGCAACAAGGAGGGCCACGTGGGTTATACGAATGAGAGCGAGCACAAGGAAAGCCTGACGGGAGCGGGATTGCTGTGTCTGGAACTCTGCGGGAAGCATGGCGCGGCGGAGAATGTGCACGCGGCGGATTGGATCTTGGCGAACTATACGAAGCTGCCCAAAGCGGAGTTTGAATTCTACGGGAACTACTACAACGCGCAGGGGATGTTCCAGTTAGGCGGAAAGTATTGGAAGGGGTATGCGGAGTGGATGTATAGCACCTATCTCCCGCCGCAGAAGCCGGAGGGCTATTGGGAGGGCGAGCGCTTCGGCAAGGTCTATAGCACTAGCGTGATGGTGTTAGCCATGACCGTACCCTTCCGGCAGTTGCCCATTTACCAACGGGATGAGCGCGTGGATGAGGAGTGAGGCGGACGCTATTTCTCTGACTTGCAACCCGCTTACAAGCAGCCCACTATCTCGCATGTCTGCCGCCCGCCAACTCCACTACATTTCTGTCGAAGACTACCTCACGGGTGAACAACTCAGTGAGGTGCGCCATGAGTATAACTCTGGCCAAGTGACCGCCATGGCGGGGGCTAGCCGGAATCATGGACAGGTCGCAGGGAGCTTGTTTAACCGGCTCTTTAGCCACCTGCGGGGGCGTCCGTGCGATGTCTTCCAAGCGGATATGAAAGTGCGCGTTCTGGCGCATGGACGTGACGTTTTCTACTACCCGGACATTGTGGTGGGCTGTGATCCACGGGACACGGACGATTTCTTTCTGCGGTTCCCCAAGCTCATTATCGAGGTGCTCTCGCCTAGCACGGAGCGGCTGGATCGGCTGGAAAAATTTAGCCTGTATCGCACGATTCCCACGTTGGAAGAATACGTGCTAGTGGCGCAGGATGTGGCGGAGGTGACGGTCTTTCGGCGTCGCATGGATTGGCAGGGGGAGGTATTCAGCGGGCTAGATTCAGAGGTGACTCTGGAATCGGTGGAACTAACAGTGGGGCTGGCGACCATTTACGAAAAGGTCCGCGGCGTGGAGACGAAGGCCTTGTGAAAGTCTGCTCCTGCGCGCTGTATTTCCTGCCCGTGACCACGCGGGTGCCGCTGAAGTTTGGCGGGCAAACGATCACGCAGGTGCTCTGCGCGCGGGTGAAAATAACCGTGGAGGATGCGCAGGGGCGCACGGCGGAAGGCTGGGGAGAGACGCCGCTGAGCGTGGCCTGGGTATGGCCGGAGGATGCGCTAACCTACGCCCAGCGGGAAGTTTATCTAACGCAACTCTGTGAGCGCCTAACCACTGCGCTGCCAGCGGCGGGGCTGCGGGGACATCCGTTTGAAATCAGCTATCAATTTCAGCAAGAGCAACTGTTTCCCGCCGCAGGGGGCACGCCGATCCCGCACTTGGCTGCACTGCTGTGCTTTTCCCCGTTTGATCTGGCGCTCTATGATGCCTATGGCCAACTGCATGGGGCACCAGTATTCGAGCTGCTAGGCAAGGAACATCTGGCGCGGGATCTGAGCCATTATTTGGAGCCAGCGGCGGCGTTTGTGGGACGGTATCCGGCGGATTTCCTGACGGTTAGGAAAGACACCTTGCCCGTGTGGCATCTGGTGGGCGGCCTGGATGCGCTGACGGAGGTGGATCTGACGGGGGCGGAGCCAGCAGATGGCTATCCGGTGCTGCTGACGGATTGGATCACGCGCGATGGGCTGCAATGTCTGAAGATCAAGCTGCGGGGCACGGACCCGGCGTGGGATTATGAGCGGCTCGTGCGGGTCGGCCGCATCGCGTTGGCACAGGACGTGGCGTGGCTGAGTGCGGACTTTAATTGCACGGTCACGGACCCGGCGGTGGTGTGTGAAACATTGGATCGGCTGCTGCGTGATGAGCCTGCCATTTACGCTCGGCTGCTGTATGTGGAGCAGCCATTTCCTTATGATTTGAGCGCGCATCCGATCGATGTCCGCAGCGTGACCGCACGCAAGCCGCTCTTCTTAGATGAGAGTGCCCATGACTGGAAATATGTGCGGCAAGGGCGGGAGTTAGGCTGGAGCAGTGTGGCGTTGAAGACTTGTAAGACGCTCACCGGAGCGCTGCTCAGCCTCGCTTGGGCGCGCACGCACGGGATGACGGTAATGGTGCAAGATCTCACGAATCCCATGCTGGCGCAGATCCCGCATGTGCTGCTGGCGGCCCATGCGGATACGATCATGGGCGTGGAGTCGAATGCCATGCAATTCTACCCCGCAGCCTCGCTGCCGGAGGCCGCAGTGCATCCCGGTCTGTATGCCAGACGCGAGGGCCGACTGGACCTCCGCACGTTAGGAAAAACGGGCTTTGGGTATCGGCTAGAGGAAATCGAACGACCAGCTATTTCACATGCATGACGCCAAACATGAGCATGGCATGGCCGGGGAAGGTGCAGAGGTAGGGATAATCCCCGGCGGCGGGGGCGGTGAACTCCAGGAGATCTGACTGGCCGATGCCTACGAGCTTGTTGCCTTTGACCAAGATTTCGGGGATGTCTAACATGCAGTTATTTTTCATGAAGTTAGGATCCGCCACGGCTTGCATGGCCGCCATGGCCACTTTGTCCTTGGAGCCAGGCTTGAGGATGCAGATGTTATGCTGGAGTGGGCAGGTCTTGTTCTCCAGGAGGAGCATGACCTTCTGGCCCGCTTTGACTTCGAACTCGGTCTTGTCGTATTTCATCTGCGCGGGCAAGACGCCGATCTTTACTTTGGCCACATCACTAGCGGCTGCATCCGGTGCCGCAGGGGCGGGGGCTGGAACAGCGGGGGCCGGGGCGGGGTCAGCGGGCTTGGGCTCTTGGGCGAGGCTGAGAGTGGGGAGCACGAGGAGGGAGAGGAGGAGGAGGGAGGGTTTCATTAGGGGGAAGGGGTAGGGGTGGGGCGCAGATTTCCATGGATCTTTGGTTCGTCAATCTAGGATGTGTCAACGCAGGCGCGGGTGGCTGGCATCAGGCCGCGCCATTTTCTGGGGCCACAACGGAGCAAGTCAACATGCTCACGAGCAATCCTAAAGTCAGAGTGCCCAAGCAGAGATGGGCGGGCTGGAGTAGCGCAGGTAACTGCCAGCGCACGAGCAGCACGCCCACGAGGTAACTCAGCCCGATGCTAGCACCCAGCACCAGATTCAGCCGAGGCAGCGGACGGCCTGCGGCAAAACGGAACCGGAGAAAGGTCACGCCCACCGCCACGGCGGTCAACGATGCTAGCAAACGATGCAGCAGATAGACGCCACCGAGGGAGGTTTCCAGGTCCGTGCGGGCTGCACAGCAGTTTCCAGCGGTTAGAAGGCGGTCCACTTGCTCCCGCATTTGGGTGCCGACGAGGATCTGGGAAATGACGAGGACGAGGCAAATCCAGAGGCTTTTCCGCAACGCGGGTGCTAGCAAGGTAGGCGCGCGATGCGTCACGCGGGCGCTGGCGATGACGCTGCCCATCACCAGCAGCAGGCCGCCGAGCATGTGGATGGTGACTTGGCGCGGATGCAGATTCTGATCCACCACGGTCTTGCCTAACCAGATGACCACGGAGGCGAGGATCATGGTGCCAAGCAAGAGCAAGGGCGTGCGGCGGTCTTGTTTCCAGAATCGGAAACTGGCGAGGACCGTGGCCAGCAGGGCCACACCACTGAGCGCTCCGAGGAGTCGATTACTATATTCAGTCCACGTCTTGAAGGCGCTGAAGGGCGCGATTTCCTGGCCTGGATAACGGGTTTGATAGTCCGGCGGAAGTTGGGAAACATCGGTAGGGGGGATCAGGCGTCCGAAGCACTTGGGCCAGTCTGGGCAGCCCATCCCTGAGCCCGTGGCGCGCACGACGGAACCCGCCAGCACCACCATGCCAAGCAGGATGGTGGTGAGGAGAGCGAGGCGGAGATACCAAGTGGAGAGGGGCTGCATAGCGGTGGGGAAATGGCGAATGAGGGAGCGAGGTGGAGGTGGTGCGAGGCTGCTGCCGAGCACTTCGTGCCCAGGGACACTTGAATTCGGCAAACGTCATCCTAGCGCAACTGTGCCCAGTGCTTTGCTGGGCTCAGCATCGCTAGGCGGATATTTCTCCGACTTCAAGTGTTGATGGCCACGAAGGCTCGGCAGCAGCCTCGCTCCGTCATTTGTCATCCCCCACCCCGCGTTCCCGCCCCCGCAAATACAGGCCGCTGCCAGCTTGACGGGGGCGCACGGGGCGCGGAGTCTGCGCGCCTTATGAGTAACAAAGTTATCATCGCCAGTATCGTTTGGGGCACCAGTTTGCTAGGCGCAGGCTGGCTTGGCCGCACCTATTTTGCCGATTCTACCCCACCCGCAGCGGATGGAGGGCGGGCCTCCTTGGACGCGAATCTAGCGGCTAGGGTAGCGCCCGCCCGGGAGGATGCCGCCCCCGTCGCACCGCCCACCGCAGAGCCCACGAAGGCTGAACGTGAGGCCAGCCAACTGAAAGATTTCTTTACAGATACGACCAAGACTCCGGCGGAGCGCCTGCTCGCGCTGCTGAATCTGGAAGACCCCACGGAACGCATGATGGCCTTTGCCCATCTGCTGCCAACCTTACAATCGAACGAGGACTTCCAATCTGCCGTGAAGACCATGATGGAAAATGTGGACCCCCGCGGACGGGGACGGGAGTTAGCGATCCTCATGACCGAGTGGGCGAAGCATGATCCAGAGGCGGCCCTAGCCTCACTGGGCAAGACCCCGGATGGCATCGGGCGGTATGCGGCTTCCTCCGCGCTGCAAACGTGGGTCAAGAATGATCCCGCTGCGGCCAAGGCTTGGGCCATTGAGCATGGAAAAGATCTGAATAAAGATGAGGGGAATTGGTATATGGTGGGAGTCATCAGCGGCCTCGCCAAACAAGATCTGAACACCGCTGCGGCCTGGGCGCAGGAACAGCCACGGAGTAGGGCGCGCGGAGATATGCTGGACAAGGTGATCGACGCCTTTACCAAACAACGCGGCCTTGATGGCTTGCAGGAATGGGCTAGTGGCCTGGAGGCCGGGCCGTTCCGCGATGGAGCGATCCGCCGGGCGGCGGATGCGATGTCTGAAAAAGATCCCACGAAAACCGCCGCTTGGATCGCGGCCCTGCCTACGGGTGATGCCCGCGTGGGAGCCATGTCCGAGCTGATGGACAACTGGTCTGGCAAGGATCCTAACGCAGCGGGCACTTGGCTGAAAAATTACCCGCCCAGCCCAGAAACGGATGAACCGCGCGAGACCTTCGCCCGCAATATCCGCGAGCGTGACCCGGAATCCGCAGTCGCTTGGGCGAGCACCATTTCGGATCAGAAACGCCGGGACCGGGCCATGTTAGACCTCGTGAAAGACTGGAATAAACGGGACCAGAAGAGCGCCCAAGCCTACATGGTCGGCCACCACTGGCCAGAGCAGACGATCAAGCGCGTGCTGAACTAACGCATCATGTTGAGCTATCAAAAACGTATCATCGCCCCCTCCGTGCTGGCGGCGGATTGGAGTCGGCTGGCGGAAGATTGTTCTCGGGCCATCCGCGCGGGCGCAGATTGGCTGCATCTGGACATCATGGATGGGCATTTCGTGGACAACATTTCCTTCGGCCCTAACTTCGTGGCCACGCTCCACCGCACCAATGACATCTGGTTGGATGTGCATCTCATGATCTCCCGCCCGGACCATTTCTTGGACCGTTTCATCAAGGCTGGGGCGGATCATCTCACGGTGCATGTGGAGGCGCAGCACGATGTGGCGGACACCCTGCGGCGCATCCGCGCGGCGGGGCTCACCTGCGGCCTAGCCGTTAATGCAGACACGGATTTTGCAGCGGTGGAGCCGTATTTGGGGCAGATCGATCTGCTGTTAGTGATGACGGTTCATGCCGGATTCGGTGGGCAGGCCTTGATCCCGGCTACGCTGGAAAAGGTGCGTGCAGGACGCGCATATCGTGAAGAGCACGCGCTGAAATATCACATTGAAGTAGATGGCGGGATCTACCTAGAAACGCTCCCGGCAGCCTTGGAGGCTGGGGCGAACGCTATCGTGGCGGGCACCGCGCTCTTTGGCGCAGAGGATATGGGCGCAGCAATCACCAAGATGCGCGCGCGCTAGCATGAGGCGGGCGGTGCTCAGCATCATGCTCGGATTCGCATCAGGAGTCTGGGCGACTCGTCCGGTCATCGCAGCAGGACAGGCCGCGCCTCCTCCTTTACTGGAAATGCTCGGCTTGGTGCTAGCGCAGTTGCCTGCGGACGTGGAGGTGCGGCCCACGGAGCATTACTATTACTGGCAACAAACTGTGGACGGGCAGCCCGTGCGGGGAAATCTCCGTTTCGCCAATGGCCTGCGGGAGCGTGGGGAACTGAGCTTTAGCTACACCTCCGCCACGGGTGGTGAGGATGCGCATTGCACCGCTGCGGATGGCGTGCAGCTCACGTGTGAGGATGCGTTTACCGTGCGCCTAGCATTCCGTGGCAGCACCGTGCGCTTCCACCTGCATCAACTTGCGCAAACGCCGCCACCTGCGGGCGTGCTGCGGCCAGAGGAGCAGTTTGTAGAGCGCACGTGTGATGATAGCGGGCTGCAATTTTACCTCATTTATAACCGCGGCGGGAACTTCTTTAACTGGCTCCTGGACCAGACCACGCCAGGAAATTTCACCTCCCTAGCAGGTGCTTGGCAACTCGAGACGCGCACGGGATTCGTCTTCCAGAGCACGGGCGCACGCCAACTCCTGGTGGGCGTCGCGCGTGCGGCGGTGCTAGCGAACTCCGCCGCCGATGGCCCGTTCGATCAACTGGCGGACAACTATGCCCTCACCTCGGGCCGCCAAGCCTTATTAGAAAAGGCGGTGCCGGAATGCGCGGGCCGCATCGATGCCTGGGGGAATTACCTCCACGTGGTCAAAGCGCGTCGCGTGGCGCTGGTGCCCTATTTCCTCTACACGGAACTCACCGCCCTTTGCGCCACCCTAGCGGCCGCCCCAGCGGACGGGCTGGAACGCTATGTCTCGCGGCTCGGTCAGCCGTAGCCATGCACATTCGCCACATTCGAGTTGAAACGTCTGGTTTCCCGATTACGGAGGGGCCACATCACTGCTATGGCCATTTCCTCCCCCACTCTCAATCTCCTCCTGCGCGTCTGGCGGCAGGCCTCCACGGCTGCTCCGGGACGTTTTGAAACGTATCAAGCGCAGCAGATTCCCCAATCCGCATCGTTCTTAGAAATGTTGGATATTGTGAATGAAAACCTCATCACCACCGGGGGCGAGCCGATCCATTTTGACCACGACTGCCGAGAAGGCATCTGTGGCATGTGCAGCCTCGTCATCAACGGGATGCCGCACGGCCCCAAGGCGGGCGTGACTACTTGCCAACTGCACATGCGCAGTTTCCGGGACGGGGATACGATCTGGATTGAGCCCTTCCGCAGCAAGGCCTTTCCCGTCCTGCGGGACTTGGCCGTGGATCGCAGTGCCTTTGATCGCGTGGTGCAGGCGGGGGGCTTCATCTCCGTGCGCACTGGCTCCGCGCCTGAGGCTAACTCTGTGCCCGTGCCCAAGGATGATGCGGACGATGCCTTTGCCGCCGCCGCCTGCATCGGCTGCGGAGCCTGCGTGGCCGCCTGTAAAAATAGCAGCGCCATGCTCTTCGTGGCGGCCAAGGTCCATCATTTAAACAGTCTCCCCCAAGGTCAGCCCGAGGCGGAAACGCGCACCCTCGCCATGGTCCGCCAAATGGATGCGGAGGGCTTCGGCAACTGCACGAATCAATATGAATGCGCGGCGGTATGCCCCAAATCCATCAGCGAGGACTACATCCGCAATCTCAATCGCGACTACCGGCGGGCAGCCACAGCGGAGTTCTTGGGGTAGCCGTTAGGCAGGAAACCCCACCGCCAAATTTTGCCGAATGAGCCCTGGCGCAAGGGCGGCCCGCCACCAAAATGGTGGATGACAAATGCCTGTCCTCGCCTACAGGGTGCGCCTCCTTCCGCATGATCTGTCCCCTATCCCTCCAGCCCCGCCCCGTTTCATCGTTGCCATTATTTGGCGCGGTCGCGCTGTCTGATCGAGCATGAATTTCTCTTGGCAATGCAACTTTGCACCTTGGGTGGTGGTCACGGTGAGCCTCTTCCTAGGCGCATCCGGGTGGTTTTTCTGGCGCAGTTTGCAGCGGGAAGGGCGCACGAGAAATCATGTGCTGCTCCAACTCATCCGCCTCGCTGCGGCCATCATGGTGGCGCTCACGCTGCTGCGGCCAGAGCGCGTGACCAAGCTAGAACGCCAGGAACAGCCGCGCGTGGCAGTGCTCTGGGACGCCTCCGGAAGCATGGCGACGCGGGATGTCCTGACGGAAAATGAGCCGCCGCAAGCCCGCTCGGAGTGGTTGCAGAAGCAACTGGACGCAGAGTTTTGGAAGCCGCTGCTGGCGCGCTATCAAGTCAGTGTGCTGCCCTTTGCCCCGGTGCCGGAGGCCGCCCAGGGGGCCAGTGTGGCGGACATTGCCGAGGCCGGCACGGATTTGCACGAGCCGCTGGATTCCTTGCCCAAGGCTTACGGAGACTTGCGGGCCGTGATGTTATTAAGTGACGGAGACTGGAACCGGGGGAAATCTCCCATCAGTGCCGCCACCATGTTAGCGCAAAAGGACATCCCCGTCTTCACCGTGGCCGTAGGCGCGGAGCAATATTTACCGGACATTGAGCTGCTCTCCGTGATGGCCCCGACTTACGGCCTAGCCAATGAACGGGTCAGCGTGATGGTGACCTTGCAGAATCGGCTGAAGCATGAGGTGAAGACCACCGTAACCATCGCTGGCCCCGGCGGTGCCACGGTGAGCAAGCCCGTGACGCTGCCGCCCATGGGGCAAACGCAGGAAATGGTGGTGGTCACGCCACAGGCAGAGGGCGATGGTGAATTCACGGCTAGTGTGCCCGTGGAGACGGAAGAAGTTTTCAAAGACAACAACGCCAAGACCTTTCCCATGGCCATACGGAAAGAGACGCTGAAGGTGCTGGTGGTCGATTCCCAGCCGCGTTGGGAGTTCCGTTATTTGCGGAATGCATTGATGCGCGATCCGGGCGTGGCGGTGAATACGGTGCTCTTTCATCCGCAGATCGGCATGGGTGAGGGAAATGGTTATTTAAATGAGTTCCCGCCCAAGAAAGAAGACCTCCAAGGGTTCGATGTGGTATTCCTGGGTGATGTGGGGATGGATCAACTGAGCAAGGAAAATGCGGAGATGCTGAAGGGCTTAGTGGAGCAGCAGGCCAGTGGATTGGTGTTCCTGCCAGGCGCGTTAGGGCGGCAGCGGACGTTGGCAGATTCTCCGTTAGGAGAACTCATTCCCGTGGAAACGAACTACGCCAAAGGCGTCGGACTAGCCTCCAGTGTGGAGGCGCATTTAGATTTAACGTTCCGTGGGAAAGATCACTGGCTGACGATGCTAGCCACCGATCCTGCGGCCAACCAAGCCGTCTGGAAAGGCCTGCCGGGCTTCTACTGGTATGCCCCGGTCATCAAGGCCAAGCCTGGTGCGGAGGTGCTCGCGGTGCATCAAATGGCGCGCAATGACAATGGGCGCATTCCTCTGCTCGTGACGAAGAATCAAGGCAATGGCAAGGTGCTCTACATGGGCACGGACTCGGCATGGCGGTGGCGGAAGGGCGTGGAGGATACCTATCACTATCGCTTCTGGGGCCAAGTGGTGCGCTGGATGGCGCACCAGCGGCACCTCGCCCAGGATGAAGGGATGCGCTTCTTTTACAGCCCGGAGGCTCCCAAACGCGGGGATAAAGTTCACCTCACGGCCACGGTCATGGACAAGTTAGGCGTGCCCGTTTCCGCCGGGAAAGTGACCGTCAATCTCCAAGCGCCCAGCGGCAGCAGTGAGCGCATCGAACTCAGCACGGAGAATGCCGAATGGGGATTGCGCGGCGGAGAGTTCGTGCCGCATGAGGGCGGCAGTTATGCCGTGGAAGTGGTGGCTGAGGAAACCGGACGCCATTTAAAAACCAAGCTGGAAGTCAGTGTGCCCAAGGTGGAAAAAGTCGGCCTGCCAGCTAAGGCCGAGGTGCTGCGGGAAATCTCCGCCATCACCAGCGGCAAGGCCGGCGGCGTGAGTGATCTGAGCGCCTTGGTGAGCCAGATTAGCGTGCTGCCGGAGCCCAAGGTGCAGGAGCAACGCAGCCGCCTGTGGTGCGATCCGTGGTGGTGTGGCACCTTGCTAGTGCTGCTGGTGATCTATTGGGTCGGGCGGAAATTGATCGGGCTGGCGTAAGGCGGACAGGGGTGGGCTATGGAGGGGGATTTGAACCGGGAAATGCGGGATGGAGGGCGGTTTGGCACCTCAATGCGATGATCGCAGAGGGGCGCGCGAGGCTTACGCACCGCTCGGGGATGATCGCAGAGGGGCGCGCGGGAGCTTACACACCGCTCGGGGATGATCGCAGAGGGGCGGGAGGCGTAGTTAGGCCAGCAACTGCTCTGCGGCATACGCCGCTTGCAGCAGCTGCGCCTCACCCAGGCTGGGGCCTAGCAACTGCAAACCAATGGGCAGGGCCGGGCGCTCCGCCGTGGCCACGGTGCGGCCACACGGCAGGCTGATGCCGCAGATGCCAGCGAGGTTAGCGGCAATCGTAAAGATGTCCTCCAGATACATGGTGAGCGGATCGGAGGTCTTTTCCCCGATCTTAAATGCAGGCGAAGGACACGTGGGACACGCCAGCACATCCACGTGGGCAAAAGCCTTTTGGAAATCTCGCTGGATCAATGTCCGCACCTTCTGCGCCTTTAGATAGAAGGCATCGTAGAAGCCCGCGCTCAGCACGTAGGTTCCCAGGATGATGCGGCGTTTCACCTCTGGCCCGAAGCCCTCCGCACGGCTGCGGCGGTAGAGATCAATCATGTTTTGCGGGTCCGCTGCGCGATGCCCGTAACGCACGCCATCGAAGCGGGCCAGATTCGCAGAAGCCTCCGCCGTGGCGATAATGTAGTAGGTGGCCA
>JAYVOP010000254.1:0-55140 GCA_043757865.1 Verrucomicrobiales bacterium
CTTCATCTCCCTCGTCTGCGACCAAAAGACCAACCGCAACAAAAAGGACAACCACGGCATCCGCCCCCTGCCCAATCTGGAAACCAAGTTCGTCGCCGCAGACACCCTCATCGGCCTGCCGGAGATGACCCAATCCCTGCTCGTCGATCCCCGCGTCGGCCTCATCGAGAAGGAGATCGAATCTCTCTACCACAGCCACTTCTCCGAGCAGAACCGCACCAGAAAACTAACCAATCAGCGCAAGGTCAAAACCCTCCGGCAGGAACTGGGAAAACTCCTCGCCGAAAGCCTCATGGCTCCAAAAAAGGCGAAGCATGTCGCCGAGTGGGATCCATTTGATCCGCAATCTTGCGCCGACTTCTTCGATCCGCACTGGATGTTTGGACAAGTGCTTGCAGATGGTTTCGATATAGTAATCGCCAATCCGCCGTATCTATTTTTAAGCGGGAAAGGTAGTCTTGTCCAAAAGCTGGCCAAAGAGGGCAAGCAACAACAGGCAGAAAGGTTGAAAGCATATTTTGATCTGGTTGCAGACCGCCTGCCCCGTTCGTCAGAGGGTTGCAGGGACTACTACAAATGGTTCATTGACAGAGGTCTTAGTTTACTTACGCCAGAAGGCGTCCTAGCCTACATTACGCCCAACACTTTTCTGACATTGAATAGGTATGCGGATGTCAGAAAGCTGCTTTTCGAGAATGCCCTGTCCCGCTCAAACATCATTGATTTAGGATTTGATGTCTTTGAGGTGCCGATTGTCCCTTCAGCAATAACTGTAATTCAGAGAAAATCCGGTAAGGAGGGTAAGTCAGCGATCAAATTTGCTGACTTGAAGCAAACGGAAGGCATATTCAAGTCCACTGAGGCTATTCAATCCGCTGTGACAGAGGGATCGATTGAGGTCGCTTATAAAGACACTCAGTTGCTTTTGTTCAAACATCCATTGGCTGAGTCTATCTATCTCAACGCATCAAAATCTGGCATTCACTACTTCAAAGCCAAGGAGGGAGAACACGGCTTGGATATGAGTAGATTGCTGGCGAGCACAGCCACTTCACGAGGTGTAGTTCCTGTTGTGATTGATTCAGAACTGTCGCGATTTGTGTTCTGTCGCGAAGGCTCAGTTCCTGTAGATGCTTGCCCTAGGTTCGACTCGGATTTGCACAGCGGGCGCAGAATGTTCATCCGAAAGACTGGAGACAGTATAGTGTGTGGATTTCCTAACGGCGAACATACCGCAGTCGCCCACCAAAATGTTTACGTGGTAAAAGCGCACGACCAACGGTTGCACTGGACGGTTTCGGCAATCCTCAACTCGTCGGTTGCAACATTCTTATACCGCTGCGGTATCCACGGCCAAAAAGGCAGAATCATGGCTCAATTTCGAGTTCATGCCTTAGAGGCAATTCCATTCCCTGCCGAGCTACGCCCAAGTCAAGCTACGCTGTTTGCCTGCATTGTGCCACAGTTTCGGGTCGCAACACCAGCCGAGCGAGCCTTCCTCGAAGACCTCATCGACGCCTGCGTGATGGAGTGTTACTTCCGCGAGCACATGGCGGAGCGGGACCTGCTCTTTCACGACACCCTTGCGCCCCACCTCGCCGCCTACGCCCCCGAGGCCAGCGAAGCGCAGCAGCGCGACTTCCTCACCCACCTCCACCAGACGCTCAACGCCCCCAGCCACCCCATCCGCAACCGCCTCCTCCGCCTCACCGCCGACAGCCCCGACCTCCTCGCCGTCATCAAACAGGAGGGCCGCGTATGAAATCCCGTCTCCACAAAATCGAGATCACCAACTTCAAAGCCTTCCGCCAGTTCACCCTCCCGCTCGAAGGCCGCCACCTCCTCGTTTACGGCGACAACGGAGCCGGCAAATCCTCCCTCTATTGGTCACTCTACACGTTTCTACAAAGCGCCCGAAAACCGACATTAGGGGATGCCGGAATCGCAAAATATTTCGATCCCGCAGTTCTGCAAAATCTGCTCAACACTCACGAGCAAACGGAACCAAACCCACGGCCCAGCGAGATCGCTGTGACGTTGCGTGATATGGCGACGAAGACCGATACCACCTATCGGATCGGAAGGGATTTAAGCGGGCAAACCATCCATGGCACGCAACAGCAGCCGGCCATCCTAAAAGGTGACCTCGCCAGCGACTTCATCACTTATCGCTTCTTCTTTGGCTTTTCCCATTTCCGCAATTCTAAAGAACTGAATCTCTGGCCGCTATTCGAGGAAGAAATCCTACCGTTCTGCGTATCGACAGGAGGAAAAGTTCCTTTGGAGAGCTGGCAAGCCATCAAATCAGAAAGCCCGAATCCCGGTGCATATAAAGGATTGGCGGGAACATACGCCTACGACCGCTTTATCGCGGACACGCAAGCCTTTGCCGGAATCCTCCCAGGTATCGTGGATGGAATCAGCGCCGAGGCCCAGCGCTTCTACGACAAGCACTTTGCCGCTGACGACAAGGCGAAAATAACGCTCAAGCTTGGGGTCACAAAGCTCCCATCCTACGACTTCGATTCGCGGACCTTCACAAAGCCTGAAATCAAATTTGGGATCCAAATTCCGGGGAAAAACATCACTCGCCCGCAGAGCTTCTTGAATGAAGCGAAGCTGACCCAACTCGCGCTCTCCGTCCGCTTCGCTGCCTCGCTGGTTAACCTGCACGAGTCCGATCTCAAGCTCCTCGTTCTCGACGATCTTCTCGTGAGCCTCGACATGAGCAACCGGATGAAGGTCGTCGAGATCCTCCTCACTGACGCCGCTTTGGCCAACTATCAAAAGGTCATCCTCACCCACGATCTCGGCTTCTTCCGGGAGTTCCGCCGCACCATTGGGCCGAGCCATCCCGATTGGTCCTTCATTCGCTTGGTGGGTGACCCGAAAACCACCATCACCTGCCAGAGCGAGAAGACCGAGCTGCAAAAAGCCGAAGAACATCTTCACGGTCGCTGTCTGGACGAAGCCGCCATTTGTCTCCGTAAAGCCGCTGAAGACATGGCCAAACGTTACCGCGAATGGGCGACAAGCACGAAGCTACCTCCCGGAGAGTTCTTCACGCTCACCGAGAACCTCCGCGCCGCAAAAAACAAACTGCTGGAGAAGATTCCAACTCAACTTTACGACCGTGTTCTCAACGGCACACCTGCAGCACACCGGGACCACCTCATGCCCGCTGGCGACGACGACATTGACGCACTCTCCGGCCTCAACGTTGCCGACCGTGGCAAGCTCAAGAGTTCGCGAAAGCACCTGCGCTCTCTCCTCAAAGACGAGAACTGGAAAGTGATGGAGAACATCAAGCTGATCGACCAAGTCCTCAATACCACCGAGCGCGTCCTCAACCCCGGAGCCCACGGCAGCGATGCCCCGCTTTACGAACACGAAGTCCAGAAGGCGCTCGACCTCCTCAAGCAACTCGAAACCGTTTTCGCGGTATGAGCCCCACTCTTGCGCCCCACCTCGCCGCCTACGCCCCCGAGGCCAGCGAAGCGCAGCAGCGCGACTTCCTCACGCACCTCCACCAGACCCTCAACGCCCCCAACCACCCCATCCGCAACCGCCTCCTCCCCCTCACCGCCGACAGCCCGGACCTCCTCGCCATCATCAAACAGGAGGGCAAGGTATGAATCGAAATCGCCATCGTAGAAGGGTCGGCCAAATGAGCACCCGCGCTTCACACGTCTTGAGGGCCAAAGGCCCGGCCCCATACCAGCCCAGGGCAACGCCCTGGGTTACCCGTCGCAAAAATGACCCAAGCCCTGAAAGGGCGACCCAACCGCCGCGCCCGGCCATGTCCCGCCCCTTCAGGGCTAGATCGGAACGGAACCCGAAACCCAGGGCGTTGCCCTGGGCTGGCATGGCCCGCACCGTTGGTGCTGAAAACCCGGAGCGCGACCTGCTCTTTCACGACACCCTCGCGCCCCACCTCTCCAATGTGGAGCAGACATTCCTGTCTGCTTCCGCTTCCTCCTCAAACACAGACAAGAAGTCTGTGCCACCTTCCTCACCTTCCTCACCCACCTCCACCAGACCCTCAACGCCCCCAGCCACCCCATCCTTTCTCGCCCTCCTTCGCCTCACCGCCGACAGCCCCGACCTCCTCGCCATCATCAAACAGGAGGGCCGGGTGTAACTTTCAAATATGCCATCATTGACGCAATGCTGGCACTGCTTACATTTTTGGAATGAGCACGACCTTAACGATTCGAAATCTTCCCCAGCCCGTGAAACAAAAGCTGCGGATGCACGCCGCGATCCATGGCCGCTCGATGGAGGCAGAGGCTCGGGACATTCTCACCCGCTTCGTGGATGGCGAAAAAATCCTACCCCCACGGACTCCCGAAGAAATGCGAGAGCGTCTGCTCGCTGTCACAGGGATTTGGAAAGATCGAGCCGAAGGGAAAAGCACGGATGAGATTATGAAGGAACTCCGGGGCGATGACTGATTTCGTCCTGGTCGATACAAACATTGTCCTTGATGTGACCAAGGCCGATCCCGACTGGCTGGGTTGGTCTCGCGATCAGATGGGCCAGTATCCGGGCCGGTTGGTTATCAATCCCCTCATTTATGCAGAACTCTGCCATCAGGCTGAACCAATTGAGGCTGTAGAATCCATGGTCGCCACGCTGGGTTTAGATTTCAGGGATTTGCCGAGGGAGGCTCTCTTTTTGGCAGCCAAGTCGTATAAAATTTATCGGCAACGAGGCGGGACGAAGTCCGCACCACTGGCTGACTTTTTTATCGGCGCACACGCTCAGGCGGAAGGCTTTACCTTGCTGACGCGCGACCCAACCCGCTACCAAACTTATTTCCCTGCCGTTTCACTCATTTGCCCATGAACAACGAAATCCCCCTCCTTTGGAGCCAAGAAGCAAACCGCCGAGCGCAAGACGGGCGCGCGCGATGGGAAGAAGTGCTGATTTAGGGGAGCCTAGCGGGGGACGATCTCCACCACCAGCGCAGTCAGATTATCCTCCCCGCCACGGTAAAGCGCTTCCTCCATCAGCGCAGGCGTCAGCAATTCCACGTCGGGCGCAGCCATTTGCAGGGCGAGATCGTGATCCCACATGCCATCGTTGACCCCATCCGTGCAGAGCAGGAAGCGATCCCCCGCAGAATATGACAGGGACGTGAGCTGTGGGTCCATGAACTGCGCCCCTGCGCCTAGCACCTTTTGCAGAATGTTCCGCTGCGGGTGCCGCCGCGCCTCCGGCTCGGTTAGGGTGCCCTGCCGCCGCATCCAGCCCACATAAGTATGGTCCACCGTGAGCTGCGTCAGGGCCCCCGCCTGCGGCAAATGATAAATGCGGCTGTCCCCCACATGGGCTAGGTAAAGCGCGTCCGGCGTGATCCATCCCAGGCTCAGCGTAGCGCCCATGCCCGCACATTCGGGGTAATGCCGCCCATAGCTAACCATGTCTGCATGGATGCGTTTAAAGAGATTCTCTAACACGGTCAGATACTGGCTAGCGTCCGTGCTACTGGGCCGCCGAAAGGCGGGCGGGATCATCTGTGCAATGCGATCCATGGCGATCCGGCTGGCGAATTCCCCAGAGTTCGCCCCGCCCATGCCATCGCTCACCGCAAAGAGGAAATCTTGCTGCACCCGCTCGGCGGTTCCCGTTTTGCCCAGGAACCGCAGCCCTTCGGCATCAAAGGCTAACGCCAGAAACGTGTCCTCATTGTTTGGCCGATACCTGCCGGGATGCGTCAGGCCAGACCAACGGAGCTGGGGGTGGGGAGCGGTCATGCGGGCTCTAGAATCGTGGCTAGTTCAAAGTCGATCACACAGAAGCGGCCATCGCGATGACGGTAAGTCACATTTCTGGTGAAAGGATCATCATGCCGCACGCCAAACTGCTCCACCTCCGCAAACAACTCCACGAGCCGATCCTCCGAGATCCGTTCCACCCGCGCCCCGCAGTTCGTGGTCACGAGCCGCAGTTCCTCGGGAAATGTTTCTAACACGCGGGGCACGAAGCCACAGCCCCGCTCCTCCAGATAGCGCAGCACGCGCACCTCATTCTCAAAGCGCTCCCGCGCCTCATGCCCCCGAAACGTCTTATACACCCGTCCATCGTAACCAATGCGAACCAGCGAGCGGGCAGTATCTTTAATCTCATGCATGGGGTTAGCGCGTCGCGCGCTTGGCCTCGATGGCATTGCGCAGGCTTTGCAATTCCGGCAGTTGGCGATTCACCTGGGCCGCCTCTGCCGCCATGGCTTCCGCGCCCGGGAGATCGCCACTGGCTAAACGATGTTTCCCGACCATCACCTTTAAATAGGGATCGCCACCGATCTCCGCATCCGCCTTCAGCAGCGCAGGTTCGATGGCCTCTGGGTGCTCTAACTTAGCCTCAACCTCCGCCAGCAGATTACCCGTCACGATCTGATTCGTCCCCAACGCTGCACTCCACGTCGGCTGAATCGTCAGTTGTTGTTTGAAATTCTCTAACTCCGTGGGGGAAATGATGCCGTCGATCAATTTCTGATAGGCGTGAATTGCCACGTCATAGGCGAAGGGCGAATTCCGCACAGAATCCGGCAGTTCCCGCAAGTCTTGCAGCACGTGGGGCTTGTTCAGCACCTCGCTGGGGATCATGTTTTTGATGGCCAGGATTTGCTCCTTTGTGAGGTCCTCGCCAAACACCGCTTTCCAAGGACGATTGGCCTCGTTGGCTGTGGGCAGCTCCATAATCACCTCCCGCCGCACCCAATCACTTGCAAACATCCCCCGCTGACAATCCCAGATGTCTGCCACCTGCCACTGCCCTTCCACGGGCACTACGAGCAAATCAAAATAACTCACCCGCCCTGGTTTGACCATCGTCCGCAGCAGCAACGCTGGATACCCCGCGCGCGTCCGCAGCTTTACGAACTGACAGTCCACCCGCTCCAGATCACTGCCCAGAATCTGCCGAAACAGCCCCGGAATATCCGCCGTCCAGTGGGCGCGGATCCCATCCCGGATCACGGTGCTTTCGTGCAATCCTAACTCCATGTTTTGGCACACGCGGTAGATCACCTCTGGCCACACCACGCGGCGTTGCAGCTCTGCCTTACTGCCTTCCTGCAACTCCGTAGCGATCTGCTTGCCCAGTGCTAACAACGGCTTTTCCTGCTCCTTTTCTACCTGCACCGCCGGGTAGGGATCGTATTGCACATCGATCTTATCCACGAACAACTTCTGCACGAAGAAATACACCAGCATCACGGGCAGCCCCAGCCCTACGGCCCAGATCCCCAGATTAGCCCAAGGGTTAGGGGCGCGCGGATCACGCTTCCGTGGGGGCTTCCCGGTGCCCTTATATTTATCTCCCACCTTCGTCTTCTTGGGGGCTTGCACGCGGGTATAGCCAGCGGGGGGCTGTCCGCCTAACGGCTCGGCGGCATAGTCCTCCTCCAGCATTTCCTCATCGTAAAATTCAGGGTCATGCGCGGGATCAGAGTCAGGTGGTGGATTCATAAAAATAGGCCCAGAGTCTGTGGACACTCAGCCCACAGGCCAAGTGAAATCTCACCTCCAGAGCGATGAATTTTGCCCGGCGTGCGGGTCGGCCTTGCAGGCCTTCCGGGATGCACTACAGCACGCGTGCCCCCCTCGCCTCACTCATTCTTGCTCCATCCCTGTGCCCCGTTCCCTCCTCTTCTTCTTGGTGCTGCTCCTTTGCCAATGCACGACTGTGAAAAAATCTCCTAGCCAACTCACTCCGTCCACGTTCACCGCCACGGACGGCAAGACCATGCCCTACACCCGCTGGCCAGAGGCGGCTCAGCCCGCTCCCGCCCCGCCCCGCGCCATCTTCCTCTGCGTCCATGGGCTCAGCGGAGCAGCTAGTGATTTCTGGCCCGCTGGGGAAATGCTCTCCACGCAGCAGTGCCTCGTCTATGGCCTGCAACTCCGGGGCATGGGCAATGATCCCACCGTGTCCCAACGCGGCAACATTTCCTCTGCCCGTCGTTGGCAAAAAGACTTGCTAGAGTTCACCCAACTCGTCCACCTCCAGCACCCCGGCGTGCCCATCTATTGGTATGGAGAAAGCCTCGGCTCACTGATCGTCATCCACTCGCTCGCCCGCCTGGAAGAAGGCTCGCAGCTCGTCGCAGGGGTCATTCTTTCCTCCCCCGTCATCGCCTTTCGCCAAGCTCTCCCGGCATGGAAATACTGGCCCATCCGCCTCGCCTGCACCCTCCTGCCTAGCAAACGCATCAGTCTGGAAAGCCTGGGCGATGCCGAGGTCAAAGTCACCAATACCGCCACCCACAAAGAACAGATGTCCCACACTGCGCACTACGTGGAGTTCTTCACCCTGCGCCTCTTCCGAGCCGTGGAGGAAATGATCCGCCACAGCCCGCAGGCCGCCACGCAGATCCACCAGCCCACATTGGTCTTCTATACGCCGAACGATGTCTTTACCTCCGCCGCCCAAGTGGAAACTTTCTATAACCAAATGCCCGCCCTGGATAAACAGAAGGTGATCTACCCGCACAGCTACCACCTCATCCTGCATGATGTGGATCGCCCCCACGTGCTAGAGGCGCTGGAGGCTTGGCTGAAGACGCATTGAAATTTGCCGTTGGAAAGGGCGATTAGATCACACCGCGTTGGCTTTCTTTGATGAACTGAGCGAGGTGCGCCACGTGCGGATCCGTGGCGCTAGCTTCCAGTTCCTCCACGGCTTGGGCGCGATTGAGCTTCCGCCGATAGATCGTTTTATAAGCCTCCTTTAAGGCCCGCAGCTCTTCTTCTGAGAAACCATGCCGTTGCAGCCCCACGAGATTCAGCCCGCGCGCCCGCGCGGGATTGCCATCCACGAGCACGAACGGGGCCACGTCTTGCACCACCTTTGTGCAGCCACCAGTAATGGCATAACGCCCCAGGCGGCAAAATTGATGCACGGCTGTGAACCCGCCGAGGATGACATGATCTTCTACGAACACGTGACCAGCTAACGTGCCATTATTGGAAAAAATCACATGACTTCCCACGATACAATCATGGGCAATATGCACATAGCTGAGGAAATGATTGTGACTGCCAATCTTGGTCAGGGTGCCCGGCAGGGTGCCGCGATTCACGGAGCAGAATTCCCGGAAGATGTTGCCATCGCCAATCTCGCAGAAAGTCGGCTCTGCGCTGTATTTCAAGTCCTGGCTTTGGCTGCCGATCGTGCAGTAAGGGGAAAATTGATTCCCGGTTCCGATCTTCGTCGGTCCCGAAAGGGTCACATGGTTCTGCAATACACAGTGATCGCCTAACTCAACTCCGGCATGAATCACACAATACGGACCGATCTCTAGATTCGTGCCTAGCTTCGCCTGCGGAGAGATGATGACGGTGGGATGGATCATCGTTAGCGCTCGATCAGAGTAAAGGTCAGCTCGCCTTGGGACACCGTTTCTCCATTGACCACGCAGCGACAAGTCGCACAGCCGATGTTGCGGCGGACCTTGGTGATCTCGGCTTCGATGAAGAGCACATCCCCTGGCAGGACTGGCTTGCGATACTTCACTTTATCTGCGCTCATGAAATAACCGATTTTCCCCTGATTCTCTGGCAGCCGCAGCATGAGGATGCTAGCGACCTGGGCCATGGCTTCCAGTTGGAGCACGCCGGGCATCACCGGATGGCCGGGGAAATGGCCTTGGAAGAAGGGTTCGTTGATGGAGACATTCTTCACGCCAGTACATTTGTTCTCACCTTCAAAGCCGACGATACGATCCACCATCAGGAACGGATAACGATGCGGAAGGATCTGCATCACTTCGTTGACATCTAGCACCGCCTCACCATGCGGGATGTTGACCGCTGGCACCATGCTTCTCATGCGGGCGTATTCGGCCTTGAGTTTGCGGGCGATTTCCGTGTTTGGGCCATGCCCAGGTTTCACGGCTATGACGTGGCCCATGATGCGCTTTCCACAGAGCATCAAATCCCCCACCATGTCCAAAATCTTGTGCCGGGCGAACTCTTCTTTAAAGCGCATGGGGTCTTTGCTCATGATGCTTTCATCCCGGATCACCACGGCATTTTCCAAGCTCCCGCCTTTGATTAATCCTTTATCCAGCAAGGGTTTCACGTCCTCGTAGAACACAAACGTGCGCGCTGGGGCGATCTCCTTTTCGTAAGTCTCGGGATTGATCTCCGTGGAGAAATACTGCGTCATGCGCCCATCTGGGCCTACTTGAGTGCAAGAAATGCGAAACTTTTTATCCGGCACGATGGTGATGATGCTGCCGTTAGCCGTCTCCAGATGGATCGGTTCCCGGACTTCAAAGACCATGCGCGGAGCCTCTTGTTTGACGATGCCCGCTTTCTTGATACACTCCACATACGGCAGGGAGCTGCCATCTCCGATGGGGGGCTCGTTGGCGTCCATTTCAATCAGCGCGTTATCCACGCCCATCCCAGTGAGGGCGGAGATCACGTGCTCCACGGTGTAAACTTTAACGCTGCCTTCGGAGAGCGTGGTATTCCGCTCCACCATGAGGACTTTACTGACATCCGCGTCGATAAATGGCTGGTCGTCCAGGTCCATGCGACGGAATTTGAGGCCATAGTTCGGGGGCGCTGGCTTCATGGTGAGGGTGACTTTTTCACCCGTGTGCAATGAGGTTCCGGCTAGGCTGGCGGGCTTGGCCAAGGTTTGTTGGAATTCCATAATTTTTGAGAAAGTTCCTGGCCGCGTGCAGACTGCTGCGCCCCAGGAAGGCCGTCCGTAGAACGTGAGCGCCTGAGGGTCAAGCCACTTTTGGGTGGTGCCAATGTCCTCCTTGGTCGCTCGCCCCTCCCGCGTGAACGGCTCCTTTTCTCTTGCTTGCCGTGGAGAATTACGGCTGATACGGGCTCGCCCGATGTTGGGCGTTTTGGTTCTCTTTATCTATGCGTCGTTTCTTTCCTCACTCTTTTTCGTTCGCCTGTCTGGTGGCGCTGCCTTGGCTGGCGTCGTGCCATAAGAGCGGGGGCACGCCCGCGGCGGCGGCTCCGCCTAACGTGGCGGTCTCTCCAGCGGTGGCGGTCCCGGTAATCGATACCACCGCCTTTTCCCGGCAACCTTATTTACAACTGGCCACCCCCACGGGCATGCACATCGTGTGGCGGCAACTCACGCTGGGCACGCCCATGGTGCGCTGGGGCACGTTGGCCACGGACCTCAGCGGGGAGGCGACGCTGGATCACGGCATCATCCAGCGTCAGTTAGCGGCGGAAGGCCCCGGCTCCGCAGGCACGCAGCCGCTGCACTCCGCACCGCCGCAGACGCATCAGTTTGAGACGAGCATCACCGGACTCCAGCCGGACAGGAAATATTATTATACGATCCTTGATGGCTCCAAACCACTGACCACGGTGGGTGAGGAGTTCACCTTCCGCACGCTGCCCACGCCCGGCACCGCTCGGCCTGGATGGTTTTGGGTGGCGGGGGATGGCGGCACGGGCGGCAGCATCCAAGCGGCGGTGCATACCGCGATGGTAAATTTTACCCAGCAGAAAAACGTCGTGTTAGACGGGTTCCTCCACGTAGGCGATATGGCCTATACCAAAGGGCTGGATTCCGAGTTCCAAGGCCGTTTCTTTGCCATGTATGGCGAGACGATGCGCCACACGGTGTGCTGGCCAGCGATGGGAAATCACGAGGGCCTAACCTCAAAAGGCGAGGTTGGCGTGGGACCGTATTATGACAGTTTTATTTGTCCTACTCAAGGTGAGGCAGGCGGGGTGGCCAGCGGGCGGGAGGCTTACTATGCCTTCGATTTCGGGCAGATTCATTATGTGGTTTTAGACTCCTGTGGGGAATCCTTTACCAAGAAAAGCCATGGGCTCACCGCATTAGGCGAGGCGATGATGCAGTGGCTAAAGGCGGACTTAGAAAAGGCCCAGGCGCAGTGGATCATCGCTTACTGGCACCATCCGCCTTACACCAAGGGCTCGCATGATAGTGATACAGAAGCGGACTTCGAGTCGGGCGTGATGCGGGAAAAATTTCTCCCCATGCTAGAATCGGCGGGGGTGGATCTGGTACTCTCTGGACACTCGCATATTTATGAGCGGTCGATGTTAATTGATGGCGCTTACAGCACGCCGACGGTGGCGCGCAATGTGGTCTTTGATGATGGCGATGGTGATCCCAAGGGCGATGGCGCTTATACGAAGAGCGCTGGGCAGCATCCGCATGAGGGGTTCGTGGCCATCGTGACCGGCAATGCGGGGACGACATTAAAACGCGGCGGCACCATTCCTTTATTTAAAAAGATCATCTTAGAACATGGCTCCGTGCTCTTCCATGTGGAGGGTGAAACGCTGGACGGCCTGATGCTGAATCGGGATGGGAAGGAGCGCGATCATTTCACGATTAAGAAGTCGGGCAGTGTGGCCGCCCGGGAGCGCCTCGCCAATCCCAAGGCTGCTCCACCGATGCCGGAGGTGCGCACTGTGAAGGCCGATGGGACGGCGGGCGAGGATAAGGAAAAAGACAAAGAGAGGGACAAAGAAGTGGCCGAGAAAGACCCGAGTGCTCCCACGGATGGGAAATCCGACCAGCGCTCGAAGGTGCCAGCGCCAGAGAAATTTACCGATGTCATCAAACGTGGCGACACGTGGAAATACTTGCTCAACATGCAGCCGCCGAACTGGAATGAGGTGGGCTTCGATGATAAAGATTGGCTCAGCGGTCCGGCGGGTTTCGGCTATGGGGATGATGATGATGCCACGACCGTGCTGGTCAAAGGCAAGGATGCCCTGCTGCGCCTCCGCCATGAGTTCACGCTGCCAGAAGGGGCGGATGTTAAAAAGCTAGGCCTGCTCGTCAGTTATGATGATGCGTTCGTGGTCTGGATCAACGGCAAGGAGGTCACGCGCAGCTTGAACATCACGGGCGTAGGTACCGCTGCTGTGGTCCACAGCCCGCATGAGGCCAATGGGATCTTTGAATATTTCCCGTTGGAAAAAGCCGCCGAGCTGATCCACCCCGGTGTGAATGTGATCGGCATTTCCGGCTATAACGATGACCTCAATAGCTCGGACTTTAGCTTGAGCCCACAGCTCATCTTGAGCAACTAGCCGCTAGCTATGCTCCGTTCTTGGCTGCTACTACTACTCCTGCTGCCTCCTGTTTGGGCGCACCACGAGGCGGCGGTGACGATCGCTGATCTCACGGCCCAGATCACCCAGACGCCGGAGCTAGCGGAGTTATATTACCAACGCGGGGTGGAATACTTTAATAGCGAAGACCTCCCACGGGCCGAGGCCGACTTCCAGCGCGCGCTGGCATTGCGGCCAGATTTCTTGCCCGCCAAACGCTACCTCGCCCGACTGGCCGATCTCGCAGGCCAGCCGGAAACGGCCCTGCGCCAACTCCACGCCGCCATCCGCGAGACCCCGCCAGAATATCAATTTCTCCTACCCGGCTGCCATCAATTGGAGGCGGAACTTTTACTAAAACTCCAACAACCCGTCCCCGCCCTAGCCGCTATTAAACTAGCCCTGGCCGCCCCCGTGCCGGACCTAGAATGCTGGCGGCTCCAGGCGCAGATCCAACGCACCCTGGGCCAACCAGACGCGGCCCTAAGCACACTGAAGACCGCCTACGATCAGAGCAAGGCCATCATCCTGCGTAATGAATGGATCGACTCCCTGATTGATCTCGCGCGCATGGACGAGGCCCTGCCCGTGATCGAATCCGAGCTGGCGCAGACCCATTTCCGCAGTTCCTGGCTGATCCGCCGCGCCCGCCTCACGTTGGCCACGCAGCCTGCCGCCGCCCAGCAGGATCTCCAGGCGGCCATTGCGGAACTAGTCCCACGGCTGGCCGCGCAGCCGCCACCGGGGGAGTTGCTCGCGGATCGGGGGCTGGCGTATGCGTTGTTAGGCAAAACGGCGGCGGCCCAGGCGGATCTGGCCGCTGCGCAGAAACGCGGCGTTTCTCAGACAAGCCTCACCCGACTTCGCGCTCTCTTGGCGGCCAAATAAAAAATAGCCACGCCCTAGATTAAATATTGCAATTTCTCTAGTCTTACCCACCCTTGCGCACCCTTTCCTAAAATTAAATCATCCCTTTCTCAGCCCCAATTTCCCCATGAGCTACTCCCGCCTCCTCCTTCCTACCTTTGCGCTCGCGCTCTGCACTCCTCTGGCTAACGCCCGTTTTGTAAACCTCTCGGACCTGCCGAAGGAGAGCAAACTCCACGATGCCATCACCAAGCTGGAGAAGGACGCGAAAGACAAAGACGCCTTAGCCGCCATCAAAAAAGCCGCTGATGCAGGGGATAAGGAAGGGCAGTTTGCCCAAGCCTTCATCATTCAATCCGGCCTGGGAGGCTTTAATCCTAAGGAAGCTAAAGACCCGAAGGCCAAGGCCAAAGAATATGTGGATCAAGCCAAAACACTCTACGCCAAAGCCGCCAAGGCAGGCTATGCCGCCGCCACGAATAACCTGGATCTTCTCGGTTTAATCACCGCCGAGACTCCGGAAGAAGCCAAAAAGGCCGTGCAGCTCATTGAAGACGCCGCCACGGGTGGCAATGGCAAATCCCGCCTAACCTATGCGGAAATGTTTCTCGAAGGAGTCGGCGTGACCAAAGACCCAGAGATGGCCGTGCGTTGGCTTCAACGCGCTTCCGACACCGAGCCTAACGAGGCCGCCTACCTCCTCGCCCGCGTAGCCGAGGCCAACAAAGATGAGCAAAGCTGCGTGGCGAACCTCATCAAAGCCAGCGACAATGGCCACGTGCCCTCCATGATCTACCTGGGCACCAAGATCCTCAACGGCCAGGGCGTGCGGGGTTCCGCTGAAGATGCACGGAAGCTCTTCCAAAAGGCCGTGGACGCGGGCATGAATGCCGCCAAAGTGAACCTCGGCATCATCTCCGAAGTGGAAGCCGCCCAGGAAAAAGATGAAGCTAAGAAGGCGGACCATTTCAAGAAAGCCCTCGCCCTCTATCAAGCCGCCGCAGCGGATAAAATTGCCGAAGCGTATAACAAGATCGGTTACTTTTACGAAAACGGCTTTGGCGTCAAAGCGGACCTAGCGAAGGCTGTAGAGCAGTATTTAAAAGGCGCGGAGGCTGGCCTCAGCATCTGTGATTACAACCTGGGCGTGCTCAACGAGTCCGGCAAAGGCGTGGCCAAGGCCGATGAAGCCAAAGCGCTGGAACTCTTCTACAAAGCCGCCAAGAACGGTCTGCCCGCCGCGCAACTTGCGTTAGGCGACCGCTACCGCAATGGCAAATCCGGCCTGGAAAAAGACCCCGTGGCCGCCATGGCATGGTTTGAAAAAGCTGCCAAAGGTGGGGACATGTCCGCCCAACTCCAACTGGCGAACATTCTGGAAACGGGCGAGGCGGGCGGCGTGAACATCAAGTCTGCGGCGGAACTCTATCTGGATGCGGCCAAGAAAGGTGCCCCCATCGCCATGTATCAGATCGCAGACATGCTGCAGTTAGGACGCGGCGTGAAAGTAGATCTCCCCCAAGCCTACGCTTATCTAACCGCCTGCGTGAAATCCACCTCCGCCGACTCTGATCTGGGCAAAAAGGCCACCGAGCGTTTGGACAAAATGAAGAAAGACCTCAGCGCAGACGACCGCAAAGCGGGCGACGAAGCCTTCCTCAAACTCACTGGCACAGCCAATACGGACACCCCCAAGGCCGATGCTCCCAAAGCGGACGCGCCTAAGAAAACCACTAAGTAAAACCGCTTGGGATCAGACCATTTGGATCGCCACCAGCACCGCCCACCATGCTCGGAATCATAGATTACGGCGGTGGTAATATCCAGAGCGTGCGCAATGCCCTCACGGCTTGCCAAGCTGAGTTTATTGAGGTCAGCCGCCCAGAGCAGCTTGCTGAGGTTCATGCGTTAGTCTTTCCCGGCCAGGGAGCCTTTGCGGATTCCATGGCCGCGCTCACGGCTCGTGGATTAGTAGAGCCGCTGCGGGAATGGCTGCGGGCAGATCGGCCGTTTCTGGGCATCTGCATTGGTTACCAAGTGCTCTTTGACTCTAGCGAGGAAGCCCCCGGCATCGCTGGGCTGGGTGTCTTTGGCGGCAGCGTGGTGAAATTTCCTAGCATCCCCGGCTTAAAGATCCCCCACATGGGCTGGAATACCGCAGAGGTCATGCACCCGCAGCACCCACTCTGGGCCGGGCTTGGCGCAGAGCCGTTCTTCTACTTCGTGCATTCGTATTACCCACAGCCCACGGACCCCAGCCTCATCGCCACCCGCACCACTTACGGCCCCGTGACCTTTGCCTCCAGCATCCAACGCGGAAATGTGCAGGCCACCCAGTTCCACCCGGAGAAGAGCCAGGAACATGGCTTGCGGCTCCTGGGCAACTTCATCAAGCAGTGGGCCTAGCACATCCAACCCCCACCGTTTCCGCGTAAATTTACTCACCCATTTTTCGCTGGATTTTCAAATTCAAGACGCCACCGTGCGCCCCCCTGAAATTTTTACCCTTAAGCAAGAACCCCAAGATTATGGCAGATACCACTCCCCCCTCCACCAAAGACACCCCCGCTAAACCCGCCTGCACCAAGCCCTGCTGGACAGACTGGACCTGGGCCGCCATCCTGCTGCGTGTCTGCGCTGGGGTGTTACTGCTCTTTTCGGGCACGGATAAATTTAAGTCTGCCACCAATCCGGCCGTTTACAGCTTGGAAAATTACTACGGCAGCGCTGCCGAACTAGCCGAAAACAAAGTCCCCAAATTTGTTAAGATCGTCAACGTGGTATTTACGAACAGTGGTCTAGACAATGCAGACCAAGTGGGATTGAAAGCTGCCAACACCTTCGCTTGGATGTTCTATGGCTTCGGTAAAGTGCTCCCTTGGTTGATGATCGTGAGCGGTGGAATGATCCTGCTAGGATTGAAATCTCGTTTCGCCCATTTCGTCGGCGGCTTCGTTTGGATCAGCCTGATCGCTGGACAACTGATGCTGCCAGACATCGAGACCGTCGTGCGCTTGCTGGTGGTCTTTCTTGTCAGTGTCGGGGCTCTGGCCTTACAAGATCATAACCGCCTGACCATTACCAAAGGCTAAGCCTCAGGATTCCTTAACTCCAACGCAATCCCCATGAGCCAGCCCCCCACAGCCCCTGCGGCTATCGATCTGACCCGCCGTTCCTTCCTGCGCACGGGAGCCGTCAGTGCCGCCGCCCTGAATCTGACTAAACGCACGGCAAATGCCGCCGAGCCCTCGGATACCGTCAACATCGCCCTCATTGGCTTCGGAGCCCAGGGCGAAACGCTGCAACGCGCCATTTCCAAAGTCACCAGCGTCCCCTTCAAGTGGGTGGCCATGTGCGACATCCTCAAAAGCAAAGCAGGCTCTGCCGCTCAGAAGGTCGGCGTGGGGCTGGAAAATGCCTACACCGACTTGGATTCCATGCTTAAGGCGCACCCGGAGATTGATGCCGTTTTCATTGCCGTGCCAGACTGGTTACACGCGCCTTACGTCATCAAATGTCATCAAGCAGGCAAGCAAGTCTATTGTGAAAAAATGATGTCCAACACGCTGGAAGCAGCCCAGAGCATGGTCAAGAGCCAGCGCACTTCTGGCCTCCTGCTCCAGATTGGCCACCAACGGCGGAGCAATCCCCGCTATCGTTTCGCGCGGGACGAGATCATGCGGAACCTCAAAGTCTGCGGCAAGATCACCCACGCCTACGGTCAGTGGAATCGCGGTGTGACCAAGCCCATCAGCGGGCGTTATGATCCAGAACAGGTCAAGACCATCACGGACTCTGGCTACAAGGACGTCTTCGAATACTTGAACTGGCGTTACTACCGGAAATACGGCGGCGGTCCTTACTCTGACCTAGGCGCGCACCAGATCGATATTTTCAACTGGATGTTCGGCGTCACTCCACGTTCCGTCATGGTCACGGGCGGCACGGACTATTATAAGAACATCAATTTCGATAAAGAGAATCCGAGCAACCTCATCACCTACGAGCATCCCGATAACGTGATTGCCGTTTACGAATACGATGTGCCTAACAACGGCCTCGTGCGTGTGGTTTATCAAGTGGTGACGACCAATAGCTCCATGACCGCCTACGAGAAATACATGGGCGACAGCGGCACGATGGTGCTAGCAGAAGTGGATTCCTATAACCAAGTGTATCGGGAGAAATTCGATGGTGATGTGGCCAAATGGGAAGACCAGTTTTTCCGCAAAGGCTATCTGAAAAAGAACGCTGGGAACATCAAGAATAAGTTCTGGGAACGGGACCGCTCCACGTGGGCCAAGCCTGATCCCTGGCTGGACAAAGAAGGGGTGGTCGACGTGCGCGCCTCCGCTCCGCTGGACCCGTATGAACTCCCCATCACACTCAGTTTACCCTACCACACTCCCCACGTGGAGAACTTCCTGAAGACCGTGCATTCCAAAGGTAAACAGAGCGATCTGAACTGCCCCGTGGAAGATGCCTACAAATGTGCCGTAGCCGTGATCCGCGTCAACGAGCTGGTCCTGGCTGGTGGCGGGAAGATTGACTTCAAGCCGGAAGAATTTATCGTTGCCTAACTCCCCCTAAAACACCTCTTTCCCTAACCCCCCTGTTCTTATGAAAAAGCATCCTCTCTCGCTCGCTCTAGCCGCTGTGGCTGTGCTCGCCCTGAACTCCTGTGACGCCCCACCTCCCGGCATGTCCGCCTCCGGCGGTGGTGCCACGGCGGCTCCCATCGTAGCAGTCGCTCCCGGTGTAGCCCCTGCTCCCGTCGCACCTGCTGCGGCTCCAGTTCCCGTCGTTGCCAAAGCTCCAGAGCCCGTCCGCGCGGCTCCAGCAACCCCCGCCGCCGTGCCTGCTGGCCCGCTGCAAAAAGTAAGCCCAAAGATGCCCGAGCCGCTCTTCGCAGGCACGCCGTTGCCCGCCGATAACACCATCCCTAACTTGGACAAAGCGGGAACCCCGCCCGTCCTCACCGCCGATCTCCCAGAAGGCTCCAAGCTGCTTTCCATGAAGGCCAAGGTCACCTCCAGTTGCCCGAATCCCTTCACTGGCACCTTGGATTTGGTGACCGATGGCGAGAAGGATGGCAGCGATGGCTACTTCGTGGAGCTAGACCCAGGCAAACAGTGGGTCCAGATAGACCTAGGCGAAACCAAGGAAGTCTGGGGTCTCTGGATGTGGCATTTCCACAAAGCCGCCTTCGTCTATAAGGGCGTCGTGGTCCAAGTCTCCAATGATGCCGACTGCAAGAACGCCACCATCATTTATAACAACGACTACGATAACTCCGTGGGCCTGGGCGTCGGCAAAGATAACTCCTATACCGAGACCAACAATGGCCGTTACGTGGCAGGCAAAGGCACCAAAGGCCGCTACGTCCGCCTCTGGTCCAATGGCCGTTACCTGGATGAGATGAACCACTACATTGAAGTGGAAATCTACGGGAAATAAGGCACGCTTATCCGAAGAGGTGCCTTCCGCATGAGGCCCCCCACCCTAGCCCGCAGCCGACTCACCTCGGCGGTTACCTGTAGCAGCAAACCTGAGTTCCTCTGCGCCCGCATCACGGCCCCGCCCTGCACCTTCATCAGCTCACGGAGGCGTTTGAGTTGCAGCGTTCGGGAGCCGTCTAGCAGGTCTGCGAGGAATGAGCGCAAGCCTGGATTGGAAAGGATGATCCCAGCAGAATCTAGCCCACGCCCTGGCCGATGATTCCCCTCCTGATAACGCAAAATCCCAGCTGCCAGTCGAGTGGCTAGGGCGTCCCGTCGAGCCTCCGCTATCGCCCAACCGCCATCGTGGGAGATTATGGGATGCTGTAATATGACCCGTTGACCGTATAGCATGGTCTCCCGGCTGTTGAGCGTGATTACCAGGGGTTCCTTCTCCAAGTCTCCGGTAGAAAAGGGTTCAGCTCCTTTTACACCCATCGCTGCCTAAAGTTAGCGCTCCGTGTCTGGCCAGCGGAAAAAGGCCTGAGCCACGGCGGTGGTTTGCTGGGCTAAGGTGGCTAGGCTCACGCCACGGGCGTCTGCGATGCACTGGGCGGTGTGGCGCACGTGGGCGGGCTCGCAGCGCTCGCGTTTCACGGCTTGGGGGCTGAGGTAGGGCGCGTCCGTTTCCACCATAAAGGTGCCCGGATCCGCCTGCATGGCGCATTCCAGCACCTCTGGGGCCTTCGGGTAGGTGGCGATGCCCGTGAAGGAAATGACGTGCCCCGCCGCCACTAATGGCTGAGCCTCCGCCCAGGAATTGATGAAGCAATGGAACTGCGCCCGCAGTTTCCCCGCGTAGGGCGCGATCATCGCAGTGCTCTCCGCAAAGCAGTTCCGTTGATGCACCACCACGTTCAACTGACGTTCCACGGCCAGACCTAACTGGGCGCGATAGAAGTCCGCTTGCCGCGCTTTATAGATTTCCCAGGTCGTGTCCTGAGGTGCGTGGAAGTAGTCCAGGCCCATCTCGCCTAGGGCCACCACGCGGGGATGCTCTGCCATGCGGGCGATCTGCTCTAGCCAGTCCGGCTCTGTGACCTCCATCACATAACAAGGATGCACGCCCACGGTGCAGAGGACTTGGGGGAAGGTCTCGGCTATTTCAATAGCCCGGCGGGAGCTAGCCACATCACACCCAATGGCGATCATCTGCGTGACCCCCGCATCCTCCGCACGGCGGATGACATCAGGCAAATCCCGCGAGAAACGGGCGGAGTTCAGGTGGCAATGGGTATCAATCAACATGGCGCATCGGTAACGATCCCTGCGTGAGAGGCGAGGAATATTTTTTCCTTACCACGGCCAGCGGGGTGCCGCAGATCACGCTCCAATACCTTGACGTGAAGGATGAATACCTTGGCGGGCGGTGCTCCTGCGGAAATGGACCTTGCCAGGGCGGGACGGCGGCGGATACTCGGGGCTCTATGAGACCATTACAATATTCCTGGGCCTGCGGGCTGTTGTTTTCCACCACGCTCTGGGCGGCCCCGGAGGCGGATTGGCCGTTGTGGCGGGGCACGGCAGACATGCGCGGCGTGGCGCGTGGAGAGTTGAGTTTTCCCCTTTCCCTCCAATGGAAATTTGCTGCCGCTAAGCCGATCAAGGCCACGGCGGTGAGTGATGGGAAGCGCGTCTTCTTGGGGGATGGTGCGGGCGTCTTCCGCGCCTGGGACGTGGCCACGGGGAAGGTGCTGTGGGAGTTCAAGCTGCCGAATGAGAAGGTCAAAGACCCCATTGAGGGCTCGGCTGCGTTGTTGGATGAGCGCGTGATCTTCGGCGGTGGAGACGGCGGCATTTACTGTCTGGAGCAGGCGACGGGCAAGCTGGTGTGGAAGTTCCTCACCGAAGGGGAAATCAAGGGGGCAGTGAATCTTTACCGTCCTGCGGACAAGCCCGCGGTGGTGCTGGTGGGCAGCTATGATAACCAACTCTATGCGCTGAATGGCACGGACGGCACCAAGCTCTGGACGGTGCCTACGAGTAACTACATCAATGGTGCGGCGGCCCTAGCCGGGAGCCGCGCGCTCTTCGGCGGGTGTGATGGGTTCCTCTACATCGTGGATGTGGAGACGGGGAAAGAAGTGGGCACGGTGGAGGTGAAGGACCCCATCGCTAACACGGTGGCCACGGATGGGACTCTGGCCTATCTGAGCCACTCCGGGAATGCCGTGCTGGCGATAGACTTGGGGACGCAGAAGACGAAATGGAGTTTTTCCGAGACGGATTTCCCCTACTTTGCCTCGCCTGCGGTGACGGATAAATACGTGCTAGCCGGAGACCGGGGGAAGCGGCTGCGTTGTCTGGACAGAGCCACCGGGGCTGAAGCGTGGTCCTTCCGCGCGACGGGGAAGGTGGATAGCTCCCCTGTGGTGGTGGGCACGGCGGTGGTCTTCGGCAGTGATGATGGGCGGATCTATGCCGTGAATTTAGCAGACGGGAAAGAGCGCTGGAATTACGAGATTGGACCCGCCGTGCAGACTAGCCCGTGCGTGGCCGCAGGCCGCGTGCTGCTAGGAGCGGATGATGGCGTGCTGTATTGTTTCGGTGGGAAAGAATAACTCAGGCTTTTGATAAATCTCCGCTGGATTGTTCCCCCACTCTCGATACTGGTCACAATCCCATCCCCCAAAGCCGCGTCTCATCCGGCCTCCCCCCTTGCTGCATGGACACTCTGATCGATCATATTAAACAATTTCTCCACGATCCCAATCTCGCGCTCACCGAGTGGGCAGAGCTATATAAGGGGTGGATCTACGGCATCCTCTTTCTCATCATTTTCTGCGAGACGGGGTTGGTAGTGGCACCGTTTTTGCCAGGAGATTCGTTGCTCTTTGCCGCAGGCGTGGTGGCCGCTAAGCCCGGTGGTATGGAGCTTTGGGTGCTGATGGTCATCCTGCCGTTAGCCGCTATCTTAGGGGATAATTTTAATTACCTAATCGGCCGCATGGCTGGTCCCAAAGTCTTTAGTAAGGAGGGCAGCCGCTGGTTTAGCCGCAAGACGCTGGATAAAACCCAGGCTTACTATGACAAGCACGGACCCAAGACGGTCGTGCTAGCACGGTTCATCCCGCTGGTGCGCACGTTCGCTCCCTTTGTGGCGGGGGTGGGGCAGATGTATTACCCCCGGTTCATGATCTTTGGGGTGATCGGCGCGTTTCTCTGGGTGCTGGTGTGCTGCGGTGCAGGGGCCATGTTTGGCAATAATGATCTGGTGAAAAATCATTTTGATGTGGTGGTCCTAGCCATCATTGGCATTAGTCTGCTGCCGCCCTTGATTGGCTGGCTGAGCGGCGTGCTCAAGGAAAAGAAGGCCGCGCGCGCAGAGGGTGAATCGAATTAGCTAGCCTCTTCCTCCTCAGGCTCCGGCTCCTCTTCAATATCCGGGGCCACATAGACGAACTCGTAGGCTGGCTGATCGCTTGGATCAGCCACTGGTCTGGCCTCTAGCACGGGCATGGTAGGGCTTTCTGGCTGCGCAGCCTTAGGGCGCTTCGGTTTGGGCTCCTTTGGTTCTTTGGGTGGGGCGGAATCCAGCGGGAGTTCGTCCTGGTTAGGCTCGGCAGCGGGGGCTTTCTTGCCTTTGACAGTGGGCGGGGGATCGTCCTCGGGCTCGGGTAATTTTACGGAGCGGAGTTCCGCAGCGTTGGGCAGATCATCCACGGTCTTGATGCCGAAGTGTTCTAGGAAAAGATCCGTCGTTTCATAAAGCAAAGGCCGTCCTGGCAGATCTGCGCGGCCTGCTATGCGGACGACATTTCGATCTAGCAACGTCTGCATGGGGCCATCCACACTGACCCCACGCACGGCTTCGATGCTGGCCCGCGTGACTGGCTGCCGATAAGCAATAATCGCCAGTGTCTCCAGCGCACTGGGCGTAAGTCGGCTCGGTTTTTTCTCTGGAAAGAGCCCGCGGACCCAAGGTGCATAGTCTGGCCGAGCTGCGATACGATAGCCCGTGGGCCGCTCAATGAGCGTAAAGGCACGGCCCGTTTCTTGATAGTTCCGCACCAGCGCCAAGATGGCCTCCGTCACTTGCTCCTCGGTCACGTCCGCATAGCGCAGCATCATCAGCGTGTGATCGTCCAGCGCCTCCAGCGGCTCTGCAAAGTTCTCCATTTGTCCTAACGCGGCATCCGCCGCATCCTTCTGCGCCTTCGCAGGTGCAGCGGAGGTGGTAATGACGCGGGCCATTTCCCGGGCGGACACGCCATCTGGGCTAGCAAAAATGAGGGCTTCAACAATGTGTTCTAATTCCATGTGAATTCGAGGTTAGGCATTTTCATTGCGGGTCAGGGTGATGATGCCCAGTAGGGTGTCTTGGCTGACGCGGAACTGCCGCAGTTTAATGAGTTCTAACATGGCGATAAAGGTCACGATCATCTCATCACGCGTGCAGCCATAAGGGAAGAGCGCGATCAGCCCGATGCTCTGCCCCGGCTCCACTTCCCGCAGCAGATACTCAATTTTATCTGCCACCGTCCAGCGCTCATCCACGATCTCTCGCAGCTCAGGGAGCTTGGGGCCTTCTTTAAAACGGTCCAGAATCCCATTGAACGCCTGGATCAAATCAAAGATCCCTAACTCCTTAGGAAACGGCTCCGGTCCATCGTCCACTTCCATGCCCTCGGGCGCTTCCGGCACTGAGGGGAAAAAATTCTCATTCAGCAAGGCGCGACGTTGCAGAAAGCTAGCCGCGTCCTTGAACTTCTTATATTCGATCAGTTGGCGGATCAACTCCCAGCGCGGATCATCCTCGTCGGCATCTTCCTCGGGCGGTTGCACCACCTTCGGCAGTAGCGTGCGGCTCTTCAAATACATCAAGTTAGCCGCCATGACCACGAACTCGCCAGCTAGGTCGATGTTCAGCATCTTGAAGGCATTCATGTATTCCAGATACTGCTTGGTGATGCGCTCCATGCTCAGATCATGGACGTCCACCTCGTCCTTCTTCGCTAGATAGAGAAGCAAGTCGAGCGGGCCCTCGAAGATATCGAGTTTAACTTTGTAAGGGTCATCGAGCACGTTACGGGAGGTAAAAACTGGGGAAGCCCCAGCGGGCCGGGCTTCTAGCGCAGGCCCCGGTGGGGTGCAAGGAAATGGCGCACGGATTTTTGGGGGCCGCCGAGCCCCGTCCGCCTCGTTGACAAGGGACTTCGTCTGGCTCGTTTAGCAGGCATGATCTCCGCCCTGCGCAAAGCCTTGTCCCAGTTACTCACTGACCCCAAAATGTGGTTACTAGTGTTCTGGAGCGTCATGCTCGCGTTGCTCTGTTTCCTGGCCTTGTGGGCGGGGATGGGTGGGCTGTTGCGTTGGGGGGCGGGGCATTGGCCCAGGGTGGCGGGATGGTTAGAGGTCGGCGGGTGGGTGGTTAGTTTTGTGGCGGCGTGTCTGTTGTTTCCCTCCACGTTTGTGCTGGTGCAGAGCTTTTTCCAAGAGGCGGTGGCGGAGCGGGTGGAGGCGAGGCATTACGCTCATCTGCCACCTGCCGCAGGGGTGCCGCTGGCGACGACGATCGGGCGGGCGCTGAAATTTTTCGCCATCATGGTCTCACTGAATCTGGGCGCGGCTCCCGTGTATCTGGGACTGATGTTCCTCGCAGGCAGTGGTGCGGCGGTCTATGCGGTGCTCAATGGCTGGCTGGCCGGGCGGGAGTATTTCGAGGTCATCGCGTTGCGGCGGATGAGCGGGGCGGAGGTGGATGCAGCACGGAAAGCCCGTGCTGGAGCAGTCTTCTGGACTGGGCTGGCAATCACGCTGTTAGGTTTGATCCCCATTGTTAATCTCCTCATGCCCATTCTAGGCGCAGCAGCCATGGTGCATGTGGCCCAGCGGCCTCTACGGGAGGCGGCTACTTCGTAAAACGGAAGATCGTCTCGCCCGGCTTATGCAGGTCTAGCAGATCCCGCGCTTTGAGTTCAATGAATGCGCGGTCGCCATCCAGGAGCACATTCTCGTTCTCTAGGCGTTCCTTGTTTTCCTGTAACGTGGACAACTCTGTCTTGAGACTAGCGATCTTTTCATCGGTCGCCCGCAGCCCTTTGAACTCGGGCAACAACGTCAGCGCCAGCCCACCAAACAACAATATTAAGCAGCCGACAAAAGCGAGTCGGGTGACTAAAGTCCAGGCAGAGCTGGGTTCGTGTGAGGCAGGCTGGCGCATGATGTGTGGGTGGTTAGTGTTTCATTTTACCACCGTAGATGGCGGCGTCTCCGAGTTCTTGTTCGATGCGGAGGAGCTGGTTGTATTTGGCGATCCGGTCAGAGCGGCTCATGGAGCCAGTCTTGATCTGCCCAGCATTGGTGGCCACTGCGATGTCCGCAATGGTGCTGTCTTCCGTCTCGCCCGAGCGATGGGAAATGACGGCGGTATAGCCATGGTGCTGGGCTAGCTCCACGGCATCCAGCGTCTCCGTTAGGCTGCCGATCTGATTCACTTTCACCAGGATGGAGTTAGCGGTCTTGGTGTCGATGCCCTTTTGGAGGAACTTCACGTTGGTCACGAACAAGTCGTCGCCCACGATTTGCGTGGTCTTGCCGAGTTTGTCGGTCAGTAATTTCCAGCCCGCCCAGTCGTTTTCGGCACAGCCGTCTTCGATGGAAATAATGGGATAGCGCTTCTGAAGGTCGGCGTAGTAATCCACGAGTTCGGAAGCGGACTTCACAGATTGGTCAGATTTTTTAAAAACATACGCGCCTTTTTCCTTGTCGTAAAATTCGCTCGAAGCCGCGTCCAGGGCAATAAAGATGTCATGGCCGAGCTTGTAGCCAGCCTTGTCCACCGCTTGGGCGATGACTGCTAGGGCATCGTCCGCGCTCTTCAAGGTCGGGGCGAAGCCGCCTTCATCGCCTACCGCTGTGCTCAGGCCACGGTCATGGAGGACTTTCTTGAGGGAATGAAAAATTTCCGCGCCCCAACGGATAGCTTCGGAAAAGCTCGGTGCGCCCTTGGGCATGACCATAAATTCTTGGAAATCGATCGGCGCATCCGAGTGAGCACCGCCGTTGATGATGTTCATCATCGGCACGGGCAGGACCTTGGCGTTGGTGCCGCCGAGGTATTGATAGAGTGGACGGTGGAGTTGCGCAGCGGCAGCCTTGGCGACGGCCATGGAAACACCGAGAATGGCGTTGGCACCTAGCTTCGCTTTGTTCGGCGTGCCATCCAGGGCGAGCATGACGGCATCCACGCCCGTTTGATTGGTGGCGCACATGCCTGCTAGGGCCGGGGCGATCACATTATTGACGGCGGCCACAGCCTTGAGCACGCCTTTGCCCAGATACTTGGACTTGTCGCCATCCCGCAGTTCCCAGGCTTCGTGCTCGCCCGTGCTGGCACCGCTCGGCACGGCAGCCCGGCCTAACGCGCCTCCGCTGAGAATAACGTCCACTTCCACAGTGGGATTCCCACGGGAATCAATGACTTGGCGACCGATGACTTTTGCAATGCTGAGTTCTGACATAGAAATAATGGGGGAGTGTAGTTTGGTTGGGGTTGATTGACGAATGGTTAAATCAAATTTCCTGCAATTCTCCAGAATCCTCGTAACGAGGACGAAAACTCGGAGGAGCAGAAAAAGGTTCTGCCCAGAGCAAGGCCTCCCCCGCCCTATGCCAGCCCACAGTCGGTGTCAAGATCGGGGTCGGGCTGAGGCCTGAGGGCGCGCGCTTGAGAACTTCCTCCTTTCCATTTCCCGCAGCCCGCTATGATCCCCGCCACTATGACGAAAATAATCAATGTTGGCATCATCGGCGGCGGCCTTATGGGTCGGGAAATGGCGAGTGCTTTTGCACGTTGGTTCGCGCTGCGGGATCTGCCCGTGCGGCCCGTGCTGCGGGCGGTGGCGGATGTGGCCGCCCCGGTGCTAGCGTGGTTCCAGCAGTTGCCAGTGCCACCCGCGCTCTTGACCACGGACTACCATGAAATGTTAGCCGATCCCGCCATCGACGTCGTTTACGTGGCCGTGCCGCACCATTTGCACGAGAAAATTTATCTCGATGTGCTCGCTGCGGGCAAAGACCTACTGGCAGAGAAACCTTTTGGCATCGACCTCGCAGCCGCCCAGCGCATCGTGGCGGCCACGGCGGCGGGCTCGTGCTTTGTGCGTTGCTCATCAGAGTTCCCCTTCTTTCCCGGTGCCCAGGCGGTGTATCAAACCGCGCTGGCTGGCGGGCTGGGGCGCATTTTAGAAGTGCAGAGCGGCTTCCATCACAGCAGTGATCTTGATGCCTCCAAGCCTGCTAACTGGAAGCGCCTGAACGCCACCTGTGGGGAGATCGGCGTGTTAGGAGATCTCGGGATGCACACGCTCCACGTGCCGCTGCGGCTAGGGTGGCAGCCGCACAGCGTCTATGCCCAACTACAAAAGGGCTTCTCCACGCGCCCGAATCCCGATGGCACCTCGACCGCTTGTGACACTTGGGACAATGCGCTGCTGCACACCTGGGTCACACTGGAAAGCCAGCCGGAGGCCGTGCCCCTGCGGTTGGAAATGAAGCGGCTGGCTCCGGGAGCGACGAATAGTTGGTTCATCAACGTCATCGGCACCCAGGGCGGCATCCGTTATACCACCGCCGAGCCGAAGACCATCCACCGCTTCCGCTCAGCCAAGGAGCAGGGCTGGGAGCGCATCGACCTGGGCTTCGAGACGGCCTTTCCCACCATCACGGGCCATATTTTCGAGCCCGGTTTTCCGGATCTCATGCAGCAGATGTGGGCGGCCTATCTCATGGAACGCGCGGGCTTGCTAGCCGGACGGTTCGGCTGCGTGACGCCTGCGGAGGCGCTGGCAGCTCACCGCATCTATGCCGCAGCCCTCGCCTCCCACGCCACTGGCCGCGCAGAGCCCGTGTGATCGTTAAATGGAGCGCGGACTTGCTGTCCGCCGCATCACGCACGGGCAAAGCATTGGAAAATTTACAGAAATTCTAAATTTGAGTTTTCCCCAGACGCCCCCACTATACACGCCATCCCGCCCCCTGGCGCTTCCCCCCTAACTATTTCCCCCACATGGCCAAAACCCTGATCATCGCTGAAAAACCGTCCGTCATGAACGACCTTGCCCGCGTGCTGGGCAAGCTGCCGGGAATGTCCAAGTTTGAAAATAACAAGGAGTATCACGAGAACGACACCACGATCATTTCCAGTGCCGTCGGCCATTTGCTAGAGCTGACCATGCCCACCAGTGCAGACGGGAAGAAGCTCCAATGGAAATTCGACCACCTGCCGGTCCTGCCGCAGCAGTTCGACTTGCAGCCCATCGAGAAAGCCGAGGCCCGCCTGAAGCTCCTGAAGCGCCTGCTTAAGCGCGCAGACGTGACCGAAGTCATCAACGCGTGTGACGCCGGGCGGGAAGGTGAACTCATCTTCCGCTACATTTTACAAGACTCCGGCGTGAAGAAGCCCATCAAGCGCCTCTGGATGCAATCCATGACCGCCCAAGCCATCACTACCGCCTACAGCCACCTGCGCAGCGAGGCCGAAATGCAGCCGCTAGCAGATGCCGCCGTCTGCCGCAGCGAAAGCGATTGGATTGTGGGCATCAATGGCACCCGCGCCATGACGGCCTTTAATAGTCGCAATGGCGGCTTCTTAAAGACGACCGTGGGCCGCGTGCAGACGCCCACCCTAACAATCATGGTGGTGCGGGAAAAGGAGATCAGTGCCTTTGTGCCACGCGCATTCTGGGAGGTTGTGGGTGACTTTAAAATCAGCGCTGGAAACTACGCTGGGAAATGGTTCGACGAGAAATTCAAGAAGGGTGACGACGAGCACGCCAAGGCCGATCGCTTTTGGGACAAGGCGCAAGCGGCTGCCGTCAAGACCCGCTGCGAGGGCAAGCCGGGCGTCATTGAAGAACACAAAAAACCCGCGAAACAAGCCGTGCCGCTGCTCTACGATCTCACCAGCTTACAGCGGGAGGCCAGCAATCGCTTCGGATTCAGCGCGCGGCGGACCTTGCAGATTGCCCAAGGTTTATATGAAGCCCACAAGGTCCTAACCTACCCCAGAACGGATTCCCGCTACCTGCCAGAGGACTACGTGCCGACCGTGAAGGAAGTCATGAAGGGCTTCGCTGCGTTAGGGGATCACCTCACCGTCTCCGATGCCTTCCCGCATGATCTGCCGAAGTTTGCAGCACGGTCCCTCAAGGAAAACCTCATTTTCCCTAGCAAGCGCATCTTCGATAACGCCAAAGTCAGCGACCACTTTGCCATCACTCCCACGGGCGTGATTCCGAAAAATTTGAAGCCCGAGGAGCAGAAACTTTTCGACATGGTGACGCGACGTTTCATCGCAGTCTTCTATCCGCAGGCAGAATTTGAAGTCACCACCCGCATCACTCGGATTGAAAATGATGCGTTTAAAACCGAAGGAAAAGTGATGAAAATCCCCGGCTGGCTGGAAGTCTATGGCAAACTCGCCAGTGAGAACGACGACTCCATCGTCCCCGCCAAAGCGGGTGAAACCGCGCTGAATCAGAGCATCGAAGTCAACGAGAACATCACCAAAGCACCACCCCATTTCAACGAAGCCACACTCCTCGGAGCCATGGAAAACGCGGGGAAATTAGTCGATGACGAAGAGCTAGCCGAAGCCATGAGCGAACGCGGCCTCGGCACCCCCGCCACCCGCGCAGCCACCATCGAAGGCTTGATCTACGAAGCCTACATCGTCCGTGATGGCAGAAATTTAGTCGCCACCAACAAGGCCATTTCCCTGATCGACCAGCTCACCGCCATCGGAGCGGACGGCCTCACCAGCCCGCAGATGACAGGTGAATGGGAGTTCAAACTCAAGCAAATGGAGCAAGGGAAACTGGACCGCAAAACCTTCATGAGCCAGATCCGCGAGTATGCTAGCGACGTGGTGGCCAAGGCCAGAAAATACGCGGGCCAAGTCACGAACATGGACTATCCCGATCTCCCCGCGCCCTGTCCACAATGCCAAGCCCCTACGCTGCGCCAGACGGACAACGCCTTCAAATGCAAGCTCCCAGAGTGCGGCTGGTCCACCTACAAAACCATTGCCGGCCACGCCCTCACCATGGACGAAGCCAAGCAACTGCTCACCACCCGCCTTGTCGGCCCCATCACCGGCTTCCGCAATCGCTTCGGCAAAGACTTTGATGCTGCCCTGCAACTGACCGCCGAAAACAAAGTAGAATTCGTCTTTGAAAAAGGCGAGGGCGTCTCCAGCCCCGAGGAAGACCTCGCTGCGATCAAAGACCCCGCTAACATCCTTTGCGAATGCCCCGTCTGTGCGGTCAAGAAAACCAAAAACCACATTTACATGACGGACACCCACTACGTTTGCGAAGCTGTGGTGCGCGGAGAAAAGACCTGCAAACCCAAAGCCCGCCTCGCCAAAGAGTTTTGCCAACACCCCATCACCAAAGAACAAGCCCTCAAGTTCTTCCAAGGCGGCAGCACCGACGTCATCGAGAAGTTCATCAGCAAAAAAGGCCGCCCATTTTCCGCCAGCCTAGTCCTGCAAACCGAAGGCAAAGTCGTCTTCGAATGGAAATTCCCCCCTCGTGAACGCAAAGAGCCCGTGGCCAAAAAAGCCACTCCATTTGGCGCTAAGAAGAAGGCGGCTAAGCAGGCGTAGCAAATTTTTTACACCTCAGAGGAGAAAATGCCCCAGAGTTTTAATTTTTTGAGCCCTCTGTGGCTTCCCGTCTCTGGGATGTAAAAGCTCTGGCGTTGGCGGAAATCATGGGTTGAGGTCATTCTGCTTCCGGTAAAGATTAAGCTAGGCAGCCCCCACCTTCCGGGTTTACTTAGTTCTGGAGAGGTGTAGGATGCGTGGATGAATTCTCGCTTTATTTCCCTGTTAGTAGCAATGTGTGCTTGGTGTAGCTGCAAGTCCGTCCGGCATGTGAAGAACGATGCCCTGGAACAGACGCGGATTGGTGGATCGGACATGATGGAGAGTAAATTCCAAGCGAAGCCAGAGGATGCCTCGTGGTTCTCCACGGCGGGGGATGAAGATGGCAAGACGGCCTCCAAGCAGGGCAAACATGAGGCGGAAAAGAAGCGATCCATGTTTGAAAAGGTCGTCTCTGAGAACCGCAGTAAGGTGGATGCCCACGGGCCTAGCCAATGGGATAAGCGCGCGAATTACGAGAAGGAATGGTCTGGCAGTAAAGAAAAAAAGACCTTCACGTGGCCATGGCAGAAAGGAGACGTGAAGAAGCAGGAAAGCCTGCTGGCCAAGGATTATGCGGGGCTCAAGAAGGATCAGCCGCAGGGTGAAAAGGTGGCTAGGGAGGACGCAGATACTTTTAACGGCAACAGTAAAATGTATGCCACCACGGACTACCAGACGCGTCGCCCGGACATCACGAAGAAGGAAGAATGGATGACGGAGAAGGCGGATGCGCACCACCAACCGAAGATCATTGAGGACCGGAGTAAGCCGAAGGATGATGAGTGGAGTATCTCCGACATCCGCACGATCCTGGGCAAACACTAACTCGTATGCGCAGTTTCCGCTTTGGCCTCCAGACCCTGCGCTCGTGGGGACGGTTCCTCACGGAGAATCCGCTGGAACTGTTTCCCCTGCGGAAATCCTTACGGAGTTATAACATACGAAAGTTGAAAGCGGACGTGCTGGCGGGCACGAACGTGGCCATGCTCGCGATCCCCCAGAGCATGGCTTTCGCGATGATTGCGGGGCTGGATAATGTGGCCTATGGCATCACCTGCACGGCGGTGGGCTGCCTGTTAGGGGGTTGGCTTTCCAGCTCCCGGCTCACGAGTCTAGGCCCGACGAATGCCACTGCGCTGATGATCTACAGCGCGCTGGCGGGCACGGGCGTGGCGGTCGCGGAGCGCGGGGTGCTGCTGCCGGTGCTGGTGTTTCTAGCCGGATTACTCTTAGTGCTAGGAGCCTACCTGCGCATGGCGGATATGATCCAATACATCAGCCGCAGCGTGGTGGTGGGCTACGTCACGGGCGCGGGCGGCCTCATCATGGCGGGGCAACTCCGGGAGACGTTAGGCATCCCGCCCCCACAGTTAGGCGCGGGGCCACAATCGCGCAGTCTGGTGAGTGTGTTGAGCGATGCGCTGGGCCATTTAAATGAGATCCACTGGGTGACGGTGCTGGTGAGTGTGGGGACGTTGCTCATTTACCTTGCCTTAAAACGCTGGGCGCGGAAATGGCCGTGTTTTGCCATCGCGCTGGTGAGCGTAAGTGCGGGAGCGGCTTGGCTGCGGCATCTGGGCGTGCCCGTGGAGTTGGCGAGGTTGTCCGGCTTTGCCCAGGGCCACGTGCTGCCAGTGCTGCCGGACTTTCGGGACGCGAGCACGTTCGGCCACATGGGAGTGTTGCTGGCGCCCGCTCTCGCAGTGGCATTTCTGGCCGCCTTAGAGCAGTCCGTGATGGCCAAGACCCTGGCCAGCCGCACGGGCGAGCGGCCAGACCTGAATCAAGACCTGCTCAGTGTGGGCGTGGCTAATCTAGGTGCGGCCATGGTCGGGCAGTTGCCCGTGTCCGGCAGTCTCACGCGCTCGGCTTTTAATTATGAAAGCGGAGCCCTTACCCAAGTGGCTAGCCTCGTGACGGGTGTCATTTGCTTGCTGGGGCTCTGGTGGCTGGGCGGAGCAGTCGGCTACATCCCCAAGTGTGCCCTCGCAGTGCTCATCATGGCGGTCAGTGTGAGCTTATTTAATCGACGAAATTTGAAAATCTGCTGGCGGGCAACACGGGCGGATTCGGTGACGTTAGCGGTCACGTTAGGGGCCACGTTACTGCTGCCGCTGCACGTAGCCATCTTCCTGGGCGTGGCCACTTCCGTGGTGCTCTATTTACGCCAAGCCGCGCGTCCCTCACTGGTGGAATATACCTTTAACAACGATGGCGATCTAACGGAGAAAGGGGACACCGCCCCGCGCGTCTTCCCGCAGATCTCCATCGTGCATGTGGAGGGGGAGCTGTTTTTTGGCGCGGCGGAACTCTTCCGTACGCAGATCCAACGCACCGTGGTGGACCCCAATCTGCGCGTCATCATCCTGCGCATGAAGAACGCCCGCCATCTGGATGCCACCAGCGTCATGGCCCTGGAAGAGCTGGTGCATTTCCTGCGGGACAAGCAGCGGCACCTCATCATTAGCGGGGCTATGAAGGGCGTCTATCAGGTGCTGAAAAACGCAGACATGATCGACGTGATTGGCCGGGAAAATGTCTTCCTGGGCAGCGCACAGAATCCAAACCTGAGCACACGTAACGCCTTAAAACGCGCGCAATTTCTCCTCGGTACCAAGGAGGCGGAGGTGAAAATTTACTTTGATCCTAGCATCAAGTCTTAGGCCAGCTCCGCCACCGCCCGATCCAGCGAGGCCATGTCAGCGATGCTCAGCACCTTCGTGCCTTTGGCGATGCGCCCGAGCATTCCCGCGAGTTGCCCGCCGGGGCCTAACTCAAGAAAGAAATCATGCCCTCCTGCCAGCAATGCGGCCATACTCTGCGCCCAGCGGACGGAGCCGGTGACTTGATTTTCCAGCGTGTGGCGAATCTCTGTGGCGGTGGCCACGGGCGCAGCCGTGAGGTTAGCGATGACTGGAAACCGGGGCGTTCCTAACGTGGTGGACGCCAATTCCACGGCCAATTTTTCCTGCGCGCTCCGCATGAGCCGCGAATGATAGGCCCCGGCCACGGGCAGCTCCTTGCCCCGCAGGCCACGTTCCTTGGCCAGCCCAGCTGCCTGCTGGATGTTTTCCTTGGCCCCGCTGAGGACGATCTGTCCGGGCGTGTTAAAGTTGGCTAGATCGACATCGCAATCCGCCGCCAGTTGGCGCACCGCTGCCTCTTCTCCGCCCAACATCGCTAACATGGAACCTTGCGTCGCCAGACACGCCTCCTCCATGAAAAGCCCCCGCCGCGCCACCAACTTCAACCCCGTGGCGAAGTCATACGTGCCCGCCGCCGCATGGGCGGTAAATTCTCCTAACGACAGCCCTGCCGCCGCACTGATCTCCAGATCCGGCACCCGCTCTAGCAGTAGCCGCAGCACCGCCACGCCATGGGTATAGAGCGCGGGTTGGCAGCGGGAAGTCCGCGTTAATTCCTCCATCGGCCCATGCAACATCGTCTGCGCCAGCGGCATTCCTAACAGCGTATCCGCCTCCGCAAACAACGCCTGCACCCCAGCACTCTGCGCGGCTAGATCCGCGCCCATGCCCACCACTTGGGCTCCTTGCCCCGCAAATAATAATACGACTTTTTTACTCATAGGCCGCCCAGCATGTCGGGGAAGCCCAGTGAGGCAAATGGGAAATCTGTGCCTCGTCAGGCTTCATTTCTCGGGCTTAGGACTGACTGGTGGCGGGGCCGCAGGGGCAGGGGCAGGCACGGGCACGGGCTTATTCAAGCGGTCTTCCCACGCCGTTAGAGTATAGCCGGAGTTCACGCCGCCTAGTTTCGCCAGTAAGGCTTGGCATTGCTCCGTCCATTTGGCGAGGTTCGGTTGGCGTGCGGGTTTGTCTGCGCTGTTAGGAAAGATCAGATAGGAAATTTTAAGATCGTCCACGGGTCGCGCGTTGGAGGTGGCCTTGGGATTGAGTTCCTTGGCAATGCGCAGGCTGGCCTCGCCCATTTTTTCACGCGGGCCATAGTCGCCAATGATGGCGGGCAACAGCTTATCTTGATAAATCACCACCACATAATCACCCAGCCCCGGAGCGTAGGCGTTGAAGCCTTGATAGGATTTCATGGAAAGGGGAATGACGATAAACGGATCTTCGGACGCGATCAGATAGCTCTTGGACTTCATTTCCGCCACCGTGCGGGCCAGTGATTCTGCTCGCGCCTTATCGGCTTTGCTGCCGCCTTTCGCTTTCTCTTTGGCTTCGGCTAGGTGCGTTTCCGTGCGGGCGAGAAGTGGGTTCGGCGTCTTGGTTTGTTTCGGCCAGGAATAGCTGGTGGTGGCTTGGAAGAAGGCGCTTTTGATGATGGCTTCATCCAGCGTGGGTTGGCGATCCCCGTCTGCACCATCACTCACCACGTCCATTTCTCCTTGGATCAGCAGTGCTTTTTGCTTCGTCTGCGGATGCTCTAGCTCGAGCACCGTTTCCAGATCGTAATAGTTATAACGGGAAAGGATTTTATCCAGCCGGGTGATGTCCATTTGAATGTCTTTTTGCTTCACTTCATAGAGATAGTGGAAAAAACCACTGACCTTGGCCGTCTGCATGAGCAGGGGAAAGGCAGTTAGGGCCTTGGGTAAATGTGGGTTCAGCGCAGTCATGTCGTCCAGTGTGGCGGCGGGCTTGGGCGCGCGCAGGGTGACTTGGAAGGAGACGGTGTAGCTGTCTGCGCTGGTGCGTTCTTTGGAGGCAAAATCTCCCGGCACGGTCTCAATGTTATTTTGCAGGCGCAGGCCATTGAAGAGTTCGGCTAGGTTAATGAGCTTGTTCGGGACAAACTTATCTGGCAGCGGCGGCGGAGGCGCAGGCACTTCCACGCGTTTCTCCACGATGCGCTCTGTGACCACGGGCGGCGGACTGAAGGTCTCCTGGAGTTGGCGTTTAAAAAATGGGGTAAAAGGGAGCGCCACTAACGCCAGGATCAAGCACGCCAGAGCGATCTTGCCCCCGCCACCAGACTGTGGCGAGCGGGGGGAGCGCTGCCACCCAGGCGGGCGAGCCTGGGGCGTAGCGAAACGCTCGTCGAAGTCCATGAGCTTAACGTAGTGCGAGCACGCCTAACACGCTACCGACGATCGCCAGCCCGGCCATGATGCCAGCGGGGTAGAGTTGCTTCCGTTTCAAGGCCACGGGGAGAAAACGCCCGAGCAGCAGCACGCAGACCCCCAGCGCTAACCACACACCGGCGCGTTGTCCCTGGCCTTGCAGATACCAGCCTAACAGCAGCAGTCCGCCAGAGATGGCCCCTGCGATGAGTGAGGCCTTACTCTTGCCCCGCACCATGCCGAGGATGCCGAGGACGATGCTAACGAGACCGAAGATGAGGGAGAATTCTGTAAAGTTCATAAAGTGCCCGCACGCTGCATGGCCGCCCGAACCTTGGCAAATGCCTTCACAACAAAAAAAACCGACGCACCTCAGTGTTCCAGTTTGGCTAGGCCCATGCCACTGAGCCAACGCTGGAAGCGGGGTAGCCACTCGCGGGCCACATCCCCATGGTCCGGCAGGGTGCCGTAACCGTGGCCGCCTTGTTCCCAGATATGCAGCTCGCCCTTTACGCCTTGGGCCTGCATGGCGAGGTAGAATTCGATACTATTCCGGCAGGGCACGCCTTTGTCATCGCTAGTGCTAACGAGGAAAGTGGGCGGAGTCTCGGGGGTGACGTGGCGGTTGGTGGTGATGAGATCGAGCACGGCGGGATCAGGGTCTTTGCCGAGCAAATTTCTCATAGAACCAGCGTGGCCGTAGGGCTCGGCCATGGCGATGACTGGATAGATGAGGCCCGCAAAGTTAGCCGTGTGCGCCATTTTCTGAAATTCTGCATCGTCTTCGCCCGCGAGTTTGGTTTTAGCTAGGGTTGCGATGCATGAGGCGAGGTGGCCGCCGGCACTGAAGCCCATGACGCCGATCTTCTGGGGGTCGAGATGCCATTCGCTTGCATGTTGACGGGTGAGGCGCAGCGCCTGGCGGGCATCCAGTAAGGGCAGTGGCCACGGGTAGAGACCCGGGTGTTTAGAAGAGACGCGGTATTTACAAACGATGCCAGCCACGCCCACGGTGGTGAGCGCCTGGGCGATGTCGTTGCCTTCATGGTCGATGGCCAGGATACCGTAGCCGCCGCCCGGGCAGATGACCACGGCAGCCCCGGTGGCCGTTTCTGGGCTAGGAAGAAAGACGCGCATGTCCGGCATCTGCACGTGATCGATGCGGGTGATCGGATCGCCTGTCTTACGATAGGTGTTCTCTGGCTCTGCGCTTAGCGGCACGCCGCCTGCCGGGGCTCCGGTGTAAAGTGGGAGGTCGATGGGTGGCTGCGCGGACAGGGGGAGCATGAGGGCGAGGAAGAGGAGAGAGAATTTCATAAAGGGGCTCATTGTGCGAGGAGGGTGGGGATGGCAAATGCGGGTGTGCGGATTGCGGCCATTAGCTCACGTGCTACTGAAACCTTTGTGGTTGATGAAACGGAATTAAATCCTAAGAATGCGCTATGATCGCAACCCTAGATTCCTTCACTGCCGATGGACGTGTCGTCTTATCCTTTCCAGAGTCCGCGCTACAGGCAGTAGCGCGCGAGGACTTCATCGCCTTTACCAAACGAGAGTGGCTGGCGCGGCAAAGCCATCTCACCGAAACTGAGGCCACTAGCATCGCCCATGATATTGACTCCGGTTGGTGGGATCGCAATCGTAAGCGCATCCTCAAGAGCATTGGTGAGCGATGAATGAGCGTGTGGTGGTGGACTCTAATTTTATTTTCTCCGAGTTGATCGCCACGAACTATCGACTTCGGAAGGCCTTCGACTCGTCGCCAGCGACTGAGTTCTTCTGCCCCAAATATGTCATGTTAGAGCTATTCAAGCACAAGGAGCGCATTGTCGCAGCCACTGGCCTTGATGAAGTAAGTTTGCTAGGGTTGCTCCATACCCTGTTGGAGCGCATCCGCTTCTACGACGAGGATGCCATCAGCATCGGCAGTTGGACCGAGGCTTGGCGTCTCTGCCGAGGCGTGGACGAGAACGATGTGGCTTATGTTGCTCTAACCCTTTAACTACAAGGGCAACTATGGACTAGCGACCGCGCTTTGGAAATCGGCCTGCGCAAGAAAGAGTTCACCAGATTTTATCGCCCATGAATCGCTGCCACAGCAGACGCCCCAGCTTAGGAAAAATTCCGTTCCCCAATATCCGTGCGGCTTTGGGCACCGGGGAAATGGAGTTGGGCGGCAGCGGCATAGGCGCGGGCGCGGGCCTCTGCGCGCGTGGGGCCTTGGGCCACCACGGCTAGGACGCGTCCGCCGTTCGTTTCGTAATCCCCGGCGGCATTGCGGCGGGTGCCACAATGATAGACGCGGGCGTCTGTCACATCGGCTAGGCCAGTGATGACATCTCCGCTGCGGCTGGTGACAGGATACCCCGCAGAGGCTAGGATCACGCAGATGCTCCAGCCACCAGCAAAGGTCAGCAGCTCCGGGCGCAGGATGCCGCGTGCGCCATCAAGGCAGTATTGGGCAAAGTCTCCACTCAGCAGCGGCATCACCGCCTCACATTCAGGATCGCCAAAGCGGCAATTATACTCGATCACCTTCGGCCCCTCCGCCGTTAGCATTAGCCCGAAATAGAGGAAGCCGCGATACGGCAGCCCATCCGCGCGCAGGCCTGCCACTGTGGGTTGCACGATCCTAGCATCAATCTCGGCCAGCATTTCCGCCGACACCATTTCCATGCTTGCCACTGCGCCCATGCCGCCCGTGTTCGGGCCTTCGTCCGCGTCATAGATGCGCTTATAATCACGCGCTGGGCAGAGGATCTGGTAGCGATCATCCACGATGGAGGCAAAGACGCTCAACTCTGGCCCCACGAGGCATTGCTCTACCACCAAGCGCCCAGGCCCGAAGGAACATTTCACAAACACGGTATCCAGGAACTCCAGCGCCTCCTCCCGCGTGGCGCACACGGCCACACCCTTGCCTGCGGCTAAGCCATCGAACTTTAGCACGATGGGAAATTCTGTCAGGGCGGCCACCGCCGCGGCATCCGTTTCCACCGCCACATAACGGGCTGTGGGGATGCCGTGGCGCACTAGGAACTCCTTGGCAAATTCCTTGCTAGCCTCCAGTTGGGCACTCTCCTTCGGCGGCCCCCAGCAAGGGATACCCGCGGCCTCACAGGCATTGGCTAAGCCCTGGCCCGTCACCAGATAGCTCTCCTCACCAGCCACGCATAGCTCGATCTGTTGCTCTTGCATGAAGGCGATGAGTGAATCTAGATCCGTGGCCGGAGTGCGCTGGGCCAGGGAAAAGATGGCCTCACTGCCAGGAAAAGCATAGATCTCCTGCGCCCCTGGCGAGGCCGCCAAAGCCGTTATCAACGCGTGTTCACGCCCACCTTTACCTACCACAAGGATCTTCATAGGCCGGGAATCAGAGACGCGATCCCTCGCAACGCAAGCAGCTTCACGCCACCTGCTGGCAGCCATCGGAGTGGCGGCTCACACGCCTAACAGCACGCGGGCCTCCGCTTGGCCAGGGGCGGGGCGGCCATATTCACTGGCGGTCACGCGGGCTAGGGACATGAGATGCCGCCAGCGGAAGGCCGGGCGGGTGCGGGAAAATTCATCCTCGCAGGTGGCGAAATATTTCTCCGCATGGAGCGCTCCGTCTTCACTGACGGCAAAGGGCAGCAGGCGGGCGAAGACGGGCTCCGGGGCTTGGCCTAGCGTCGCCATCTGTTGCACCAGCGCAATGGCGTGACCTTGGAGGTTATTGCTGATGGCGGTGTCTAACTCTGTGAGGAGTTTGCTAGGATCAGTCTTGGCCACGGATGCTAGTAAAGAGGCGGTGGGCAGCGGCTGCCAGTCCATGAAGGCTTGGCCGCTGGCGCGTCGATCACGCGCCACTTGCCATGCGCCCAGGATCAGGCAGGCCACGGCATGATGGCCGTGACTCACTTGCGCAAGGTTCCGCCAAGCATGCACGGAGTCACTCGCATGAACGCCCACGGAATCCCCATGCACACTGCCGGGCGGCTTGCCGGGGGACTCCCATTCTGGCGGGCGACCATGATCCCGCAGCACCAGTTGATTTGCGGCTAGGGAAATGGCCTCTCCCACATGCCGGGGATCGAATCCCTCTGCCAAGGCCGCCGCCACGGCTCCGGCGGCGGCTTCAGGCGAGGCTTCAAAGATGATGATGCTCAGCGCTGAGAGGCCCGAGTCATCCAGCGCGCGCTGGCCGAGCGGTTTGCCTAGCAAGTGATGTTCGTCCAGCAAACGGGAGAGCGCTTGGGCATTTTCCTCCCATTCCGGGCGGCGGTAAGACTCGGCTTGGAGGCAATAGCGCAGGGATTGGCGGAGCATGGTGGTGGCGTGTTCTGACCCCACGATGTCTAGCAAGTCCCACGCGCGATACGGCAGCACCGTGCGATGCACCTCTGGCGCGTCCTGCACGCAGGTGAGCAAGGCCGCAAATCCGTCGTCTAAATTTTGCTTTACTAACGTGGCCAGCGTCCGTTCCGCTTCGGCGTGATCCTTCCGCTGCACGGCGGCGTGGAGTTGCTCCGCTGTCGCTCCGGCGGGGCCAGCGGCCACGGGATGCAGCACTTCCGCCGCGCGTCCGCCGTGTTCTTGGATGCGATTCGTATTCCGATAGAGCACTTTGAAAACGGGCAGCGCCCGTTGCTTCTCCGGCATGGCTGCGGTCATTTTCCAAGCTGGGCCTAACGCCATCAACGTGTGGAAGCCCACGTAATCCTCTCCGCCAAACGACCGCGCATTGGCTAGCACGCCTGCGGCCACTAGTTCTTTTAACGTCACCCCTGCCGCTAATTTCTTCACCAAAGTTTCCTGGAGTTTGGCGATGGGCGTTTCTTGCAGCATCGCCACCAATGGCTCAGCAGCGCCAAAATGCAGGCTTCCGGGCGTTTCGTTTACCGCTGTGGGAGCGAGATCTAACTCTGCGCCCAGCGCAGGTCCAATCGTGGCTAGCAAGGTTCCTTTACCGACTTCGGTCAGGAAACGACGACGTGATGTGGCTGATGAATGCATAGTTTTCCTCCTGGGGTTTGATGAGCCCGCAGTGTCCTGCCCTAGCCGAATGGAGGCAAGCTAAATGTCGTGGTCCAGAGCCGGAGTGAGAACGCTCTGGGCCTCCGTTATTCCTCATTCGACATTCGACATTCCTCATGCTCCGGTCCGCATGGCCGGACACCGTTTCTATCTCCCTGCCGCTGCTTGGGCGGCGGATGTTTTCACTCTGGATGCAGAGGAATCCCACCACTGCGTGGATGTGGTGCGGCTGCACGTGGGAGATGTCATCACTGTGTTCGATGGGCAGGGACGCACCGCCACGGGCTCCATCCTAACCGCTCATCGGAAAGGCGTGACGCTCCGCCCCGCAGCCATCCAGGCAGCGGCCCCGCCGCCTGCGCACATCAGCATCGCCATGGCGATGCTGAAGGGCGGGCACACAGAGTTCATCATCGAGAAAGCCGTCGAGTTAGGCGTGAGCGAGATTTACCCCCTCACCACGGACCGCACCGTGGTGCGGCTGGATGCGGCAGAGGCCGCCAAGAAACAGGGGAAATGGCAACGCCTAGCCCTAGAGGCCTGCAAGCAGTGTGGACAAAATTTCCTGCCGCAGGTGCATCTGCCGCAGCCGTTAGGGAAATTTTTGGCCACGTGTGCGCCGGTGGACCTGCCGTTGATCGCTGCGCTGGATCCCGCCTCCCAGCGGCTGCCGCGCTGGATGGCTGCGGCTCCAGATCCTCCGCAGAGCGCCTGTGTGATGGTCGGGCCAGAGGGAGATTTTACCGCTGCGGAGCTAGCTGCTGCGCTGGCTCACGGCTTCCGCCCGTGGGATCTGGGGCGGATCATCTTGCGCGCAGAGACCGCTGCCCTGTATTGTCTGAGCGTGCTGACGCATGAGTTAGGCGAGGCGTGAGGCTGGCGGAGCCCACGCCCTGGAGTTGCGTCCGCCTTAGCTTCGGCCCACGCTAATGCGCCAGGAAAATCTCCCAGTCCTTCACCCGGTGCTGGTTCTTAATCAGCGCGCTGACGGGCACTTCCCGAGGGGCGATGGGTTTACGCAGCAGGCGCAGGCCTGCTTCCTCTGGACTGCGGCTGCCTTTCCGGCTGTTCACATCCTTGTGGGCTAACACACAATTTTCCCACGTGGAAGCACCGCCACGGCTGCGGGGGACCACGTGGTCGATGTTGCCTTCCCCTGGTTTCAGCACCTTGCCAGTGTATTGGCAGCGGCCCCCATCCCGCTCCCAGATGCCGCGGGTGCCGAACTTCGGACGCTTCTTGGGCACCTTGGAAAAGTTGGAGAGCACGATCACGGTGGGCACCCGGATGGGGCCACGCACGGTGCGCACCACGTTGTCCATTTCTCGCACGGGGAGCTTCATCCAGTCAGAAAAACGCACGGGCTGCATCCCCCCATCCTCGGCAATATCCAGCGCTGTAGCCGTATCTGTGGCCAGCATCCCAAACGCTTCTTGGGGAGATTTCACATTGATTGCCTGCCAGTTCCGATTCAGAACCAGCACCGTCGCTTTGGTCAAAACATCACTCATGGGGCCGAATCGTATCTCGCTTTGGGTAAATTTCTAGTAAATAGTTTCCTCCCCTGCGGCTGCGGAGTTCCGTATGATTTCCAACTGGCTGCGGGCCGCCAGTGCTCTTAGAACTTGCGATCTGCCTATGAAATTTTCCACTCTCCTGCTGTGCCTCCTCACTACATTTCTCTCCGCCGCCGATCAGCCGCAGTGGGGGGAGCGGAACACCCGTAACATGATCTCTAGCGAGCGTGGATTGCCGGACACCTTCGAGCTCAGCACGAAGCAAAACGTGGCTTGGGCCGTGCCGATCGGGACGCAGACGCATGCTACTCCGATGGTGGCCCATGGGCGCATTTACATTGGCACGAACAACGCCCAGCCGCGTGATCCTGCGCTAGCCGCTGACTCCGGGGTGCTGCTGTGCTTAGATGAAGAGGACGGTCATCTGCTCTGGCAAATGGTGGTGCCCAAACGCACGGAAGACCAATATTTCGACTGGCCCAAGACGGGCATGTCCTCCCCTGTGACGGTGGAAGGCGACCGCGCTTACACTGTGACTAACCGAGGCGAAGTGGTCTGCCTAGATGTGCTCGGCATGGCCAATGGCAATGATGGTCCATTTAAAGATGAGGCCGCCCACTGCCACCCGCACGGGGCTCCGCCGCCGGAGTTCAAGCCCGCTGTGGCTGATCCTGCGGAGACGTTTCCCCCGCCTGGGAGCAAGGATGCAGACATTCTCTGGCTCTACGATATGCCTGCCGAAGCAGGGACTTGGCCGCATGATGGCGCGCATAGTTCCATCCTCATCCAGGGAGATTACCTCTATTTAAATACTGGCAATGGCGTGGATAATACCCACCGCGTGGTGCGGCGGCCGGATGCGCCTAGCCTAATTGTCTTGGAGAAAAAAACGGGTCGGTTAGTCGCTGAAGACGGTGAGAAAATAGGCGACAACATTTTCCACGCCACGTGGTCCTCGCCATCCTTTGCGGTCATCAATGGCCAGCCGCTGATCTTCTTTGCTGGGGGTGATGGAGTGGTGCGCGCTTATAAAACGATCACTGCCAGTCCGCCCGCTGGGACGGTGGCCAAGCTGGAGCGCGTGTGGAGTTTCGACTTCGATCCGGAGGCTCCAAAGCAGAAGGTGCATCTCTTTACAACCAATCGCCAAGAAGGCCCCAGCGACATCTACGGCATGCCCGTGGTGCTCCAGAATCGCATTTATGTGGCGGGCGGAGGCGACATCTTTTGGGGGAAAAATGCCGCCTGGATGAAGTGCTTCGATGCCACGCAGACGGGCGATGTAACTACCAAAGCACTGCGTTGGAGCACCCCGTTAGGGAATCACACCATGACCACGCCTGCCATCGTGGAGGGCCTCGTCTTCATTGCGGATACGCGCAGCCTGCATTGCCTGGATGCAGAGACCGGGAAAGAGTATTGGGCGCAGGAGCTAGGTGGCGATGTCTGGGCCAGTCCACTAGCCGCCGATGGGAAAATTTACATCGGGACGCGGAAGGGCGACTTCTGGATCTTAGCCGCTAGTAAAACGCAGCGCGTCTTGGCAAATATCCCTGGGAAATCCCCCATCAGCGCCACCACCACCGCCGCCAACGGGGCCATTTATATTGCCACTCAAGAACAACTCGTGAAACTCCGCGTGCCCACCCCGGTGCCTGCTAAACTCTAAATTCCGATGAACCCTATTTTCCAACATCAACTCCTCCAGACGCGTCGCCAATTCTTCGGCAGCTCGGGCCTGCGGTTAGGCAGCCTAGCGCTGGCGGGCATCCTGGGTAAGGCGCAGGCTGTGGAGCGTGTGCAGCCAGCGCAGCCGGGATTACCGCATTTCAAGCCCAAGGCCAAGGCAGTCATCTACATTCACATGAGCGGCGGCCCCTCCCAGTTAGACCTCTGGGACTACAAGCCGGACCTCCAGAAACTTTACGATACGGAACTCCCCAAATCCATCCGTGGCGATCAACGTATCACCACCATGACCAGCGGCCAAGCCAAGCTGGCCGTGGCTCCGTCCTTATTTAAATTTGCTCAACACGGCCAATGTGGCCGCTGGGTCAGCGAGCTGCTGCCGCACACCGCCAAGATCGTGGACGACATCGCCCTGATCAAAACGGTCAATACCACCGCCATCAACCACGATCCCGCCTGCACGTTCGTCATGTCAGGATCAGAGATTCCGGGGCGTGCTAGTTTGGGCTCCTGGCTCTCTTATGGCCTCGGCAGCGTCAGCAATGACCTGCCCGCCTTCGTCTGTCTCACGCCGCGCTATCCCTTGACCAGCAATGGTCAGGCGCTCTTCTCCCGCATGTGGAGCAGCGGCTTCCTGCCCACCAAACACACGGGCGTGGTGCTCCGGGGTGCGGGTGATCCGGTGCTCTTTTTGCAGAACCCGGAGGGCCTCGCCAGCACGGAACGTCGCGCGATGTTGGACGCGTTAGGGAAACTGAATCAACAAGGCTTTGAGCGCATTGGCGATCCCGAAATCCAGACCCGCATTTCCCAATACGAAATGGCCTTCCGTATGCAATCCAGTGTGCCGGAGCTGGTGGATCTGAGCAAGGAATCGCCCGCCACGTTAGAACTTTACGGCAGTGAAGTCAGTAAGTCTGGCAGCTTCGCGCACAATGCCTTGATGGCTCGTCGCCTCGTGGAACGGGGGGTGCGCTGCGTGCAGATCATGCACCGAGGCTGGGACCAACATGGCAATTTACCGAACGACATCCGCAACCAATGCAAGGACACGGACCAAGGCGTGAGCGCATTAGTGCAAGACCTCAAACTGCACGGCATGTTGGAAGACACGCTGGTCATCTGGGGCGGAGAATTTGGCCGCACGGTCTATAGCCAAGGCGGTCTCAGCGCCACGAATTATGGAAGAGATCACCATCCACGGAATTTCTGCATGTGGATGGCGGGCGGCGGCATCAAGCCTGGGATCAGCCTTGGTGAGACTGACGACTTCTCCTACAACGTCGTCAGCGACAGCGTCCCGCTCTTCGATTTTAACGCCACCATCCTCCATTGCCTGGGCATCGATCACGAGAAATTCACCTACCCCTTCCAAGGCCTGGACATGAAACTCACTGGCGTAGAGCCCGCCAAAGTCGTCTCGCAAGTGCTGGCGTGAGGGAGTTGCTAGCCCCCAATGAAACGATGCCGAAGCCAGACCCCGAGCCTCCCGCCACATCAGCAGAGGCCCCGCCTACGTTGGCCTCGGTGATTGTGCGCACGCTTTGCTTTTTAGTGGTAACGGGCGGTGCCGTTTACGTGCTAGCGAATGCGATGCATTCGGGGATCAATGGCTCGGTTAGCAAAACTACGCGTGGAAATGATGCTATCGGAGGTTTTGACATTATCTTTATTCCCTTGCTCGCCATATTGCTCGGCTGGGATCTGTGGGATGCTTGGAAAACCCGGCGGAAACATGTGCGGATTGAACTGCCAGAGCCGCCCCAGCCTGCACCACGGAAGAAGCACAGATCTGATCCAGTTGAGTAATGAGGCCCGCGCTTGTTTTCCTCCTGGACTGGCCGTAGCAGCCTGCGCACCTATTTCCCACTATGTCTAAATCATCACTCCTTTGCTTCCTTCTCACCCTAGCCGCTAGCCAGGCTGCGCCTGAAGCCGCGTGGTTCCGGGATTTCGTGGGGGTGAATGGGCACACGGTGACTTTTAAGCCGGAGTTGTTTGCTCCGGTGTGTCGGATCGTGCGGGACTATCATCCAGTGGAGTGGGATTTGGCGGGGGATACCAGCGTGTTGCCGGACTGGCCGTTTGCGAAAAACAAAGTTTCCTGGGAGGCGGTCTATGGCTCGTGGCAGAAGGCGGGGCTGCGGACTAGCGCTTGTTTGCAGATCGATGGAATGAAGGACCAATGGAAGGATCTGGAGCACGATGCCCACGCTTATGCCGCTAGTTTTGCCGCCCAGTTTGGGCCGGGAGGAAAGTGGCCGCTGGTGGACTGGGTGGAGCTGGGCAATGAGCCTGGGCTCTATGATGACGCCACTTACACGCGGCTCTTCAAGGCCTTGGCTACAGGCATCCGGGAGGGGAATCCGCAGCTCAAGATCGTGACCTGCAATGTGGAGTCGGAGCACAGTGATCGGTATTGGAAAGGGGCGTCGGTATTTGCAGATTCGCCTGAGTTATATGATGTGTTACAGATTCATCGCTATGCCATCGCAGAAGGCTGGCCCGTCTGGCGACGCTCTTACCCAGAGGATCCGCAGGTGCCATTTCTCAGCGCCATTTCTAACCTGCTGAAATGGCGTGATGCCCACGCGCCTAGCAAGCCACTGTGGGTCAGTGAGTTCGGCTGGGACAGCAGCACGCAGCCGCCAGACCCCAAGGGAGAGTTTGCCAAATGGATCGGCAGCACGGACGCGGAGCAGGCGCGGTATCTCGTGCGCTCGTTCCTGCTCTTTGCGGAAATGGGCGTGGCTAAGGCCTTCGTGTATTTTCACAATGACAAGGATGAGCCGAAGCTGCACGCCGCCTCGGGCCTCACGCGGAACTACCAGCCGAAGCCCGCTTATCATGCCGTGGCGTGGATGCTGGGAGCGTTGTTAGACTATCGTTTTTCTAAAGTGGTAGCGCACTCACTAACGGATGGTTATGCTTATGAATTCAGCCCTGAAAATGCGTCCGCTCCCAGCATCCTAGCCGTCTGGCATCCCACGCAGGAGGAAGTCGTGATGAAGATTCCCCTCGCAGGCCGGAGGCTAGTGAAAGCGGAGTGCATGCCGCTGACGCCGGTGCAGAAAGAGGGCCCGGAAGAGACCGCAAGGCTAACCCCTGCGGCTAATGTCACGCAGGACGCGGGCAATGATAATGTAAGCGTGCGGGCGGGGCAGCGCCCGATTTTCCTGTGGTTGCAGTAGGCTGGATCACGGCACCGCTGCCTGATTCAGCGCAGCGATGGCTTGGTCCTTGGCCTGGATGAGCGGATCGAACTGCGGGATCTCCACCCCGTTCCCACCTTGCTCATGCTTGCGCGAGCCGAAGAGGTAGATCTCGTTTTGCGGACGCGTGCGGTTGAAGAAGAGCGTGTTTTTGGCCACGATCTCGGTGCGCAATTTTTCTGATCCAGCTTGGCCTGACTTGGCGAGCACGACGAGGGCGCTGGCCACGGCAGGGGCGATTTTGGCATAGCCAGCGGCGGTGAAATGCACGCCATTTGAAGTCAGGTGGGCCGGGCTGGCGTCCAGGATCGAGCGCAGCGGAGCTTGGAGGTCTATAAAATTTAGCTTTCGTTCAGCGGCCAGCGCCTGCACGGCGGCGGCCACTTTGGCTAGTTGAGCTTGGCGCACCAACATCATTTCATTCTGGCCTTTGGTTTCCACTGGCGGCGGGGAGAGGAGCACCACCTGTTGGGCTTCGGCTGTGCCAATGAGGTCTAGCAGCTTGGCGTAGTCCTTGATAAATGACGTTAGTCCGGCCTCGCCTTCCGCCGCCACGGCGGCTCCGTAGCAGCAAAAGATCACGTTCGGTTTCACCAGCGTGAGGTTTCCTTGCAGACGCTGTTGCCCCTCCGCAGGCGGGCCGAAGTAGCTGCGCGCTTGCTCGTTAGGGGTATTGCCGCTCCAGGCTAGATTGCGCACGTGCAGCGTCTTCCCCGGATGTCCGGCTAGCAGGGCGGATTCGATGTGGCCATAGGTGCCCTCTCGTTCCAGAAAGGTGTCACCCAGAAACACCACGATGTCCCCCTCCGCTAACGTCACGGGAGCGGCAGGGGCGATATTTAAAAGGAGTAGGAAAGCAGGGAGCAGGCGAATCATGCGCCACGCATAGCCGTGCAGGCCGCAGATGCAACGAGCGGCATTGACATTCCGTGACTGCGTTGAACTATGGCTCGTCCTTGCCCCACACCTATGAAATACGCCCCCATCCCTGCGGACCTCTTTGTCCAGAATCGTCGTCGCCTCGCTGAAATGCTCGCGCCTAATTCCATTGCCATCATTCATTCCTCGGACATCATGCCGCGCAGCGCGGATGGCGTCATGCCCTTCATCCAGAACTCGGATCTCTTCTACCTCACTGGGGTGGATCAGGAGGACAGCGTGCTCATCATTTACCCTGCGGCGGCGGAGGCCAAGCATCGGGAAGTGCTCTTTCTCAAAGAAACCAACGACCACATCCGGGTCTGGGAAGGCGAGAAGCTAACCAAGCCCCAAGCCCAAGCCGCCACGGGCATTCAAACGGTGCTGTGGAATGAGGAATTTCCGCTGCTCCTGCGCACGTTAGTGATGTCCGCCGAGACCATTTATCTGCCGCTCAATGAGCATCTGCGCGCGGTGCTAACGCTAGAGACGAACGAGGTGCGCTTCGCCAACCACTGCCAGCGCATGTTCCCGCTGCATCGCTATGCGCGGCTCAGCCCACTGCTCTATGAACTGCGCTGCGTGAAGAGCGAGCCGGAGATCGCCCTGCTGCAAGAGGCCTGCAATATGACGGACCGGGGCTTCCAACGCCTGTTAGGCTTCGTGCGCCCCGGCGTGTGGGAATACGAAGTGGAGGCGGAGCTAGCGCACGAATGGATGCGCCGCCGCAGCCGTGGCTTTGCCTATCCGCCCATCATTGCCAGTGGCATCAATGCCTGCACGTTACATTACGTGACTAACGATCACCAATGTCAGGATGGAGATCTGCTCCTGTTAGACGTGGCCGCAGAATATGCGAACTACAACGCGGACATGACTCGCACCATCCCGGTCAATGGCCGCTACACCAGCCGCCAACGCCAAGTCTATGATGCCGTGCATCATGTGATGAAAGAATGCTATAAACTCCTAACCCCCGGCACCCTGCTGCGCGACTATCAGAAATCCGTGGAGAAAATCATGGAAGAACAACTCCTCCTCCTCGGCCTGCTCAACGCAGAGGAAGTGGCCAAACAAGATCCTGACAAGCCGCTGCTCAAGAAATATTTCCCCCACGGCACCAGCCACCACCTAGGCCTGGACGTGCATGATGTGGCCCCGCCAAACTACGCGCTGCGCCCCGGCATGGTGCTCACCGTAGAGCCTGGCATCTACATCCGAGAGGAAAACCTCGGCGTGCGCTTGGAGAATGATGTCCTCATTACCGAGCACGGTCTGATCGACCTCATGGGCCACATCCCCATCGATGCCGAGCACATCGAGGATCTGATGAATGCGTAGCACTTCCCGCGTCCACGCCCCTTGCCCACCACCCGTCCAGCGCTACTCTGCCCGCCACTATGAAATCCATCCTAACGCTCCTCTACTCCCTCGCCCTCATGCTTCCGCTCACTGCTGACGATGCCAAAGTCTATACCATCCCGCTCAAGAATATTGATGGTAAAGATACCTCTCTGAAAGCCTACGCGGGCAAAGCCATCCTGGCGGTCAACGTCGCTAGCAAGTGCGGCAACACCCCGCAGTATAAAGGCCTGGAGGAACTCTACAAAAAATTCTCCGCCAAGGGACTCGTGGTCGTAGGCTTTCCCTGCAATGACTTTGGGGCTCAAGAACAAGGCACCAACGAAGAGATCAAAGCCTTCTGCTCTGCCACTTACAAAGTGACTTTTCCGATGATGGATAAACTCCACGTCAAAGGTGCGGAGCAACACCCACTCTATGCCGAACTCAGCGGCCCCAGCGCAGCCTTCCCAGGCGATGTGAAATGGAACTTCGGGAAATTTCTCATTGGCCGAGACGGCAAAATCATCGCCCGCTTCGATCCTAAAACCCAGCCAGATTCTGCTGAGGTGACCAAAGCCATCGAAGCCGCTCTAGCTGCTAAGCCGTAGGCCGAGGGCTGGCTTATGTGCTAGACGGGCGGACTAAAGTCCGCGTTCCGTGGATGGCGGCACAGATCATGCGCAGGGATTCCTCTAGATTACCATCGGCGGTCTTGAAGGCATCCGCATCAATGGTCAGCGGAGCGCCTAGCACGACGAGCGGAGCGCCATACTGCGGGCAGAGGATGGCTTGCTCTAAAGTGAGTCCACCGACGGCTTGCACGGGAATCTGCACGGCTTCCACCACTGCGCGCAGTTGATCCAGCGGGCTGGGCATCGGATGCCCGGCGGCGGCTAGGCCACGGCGTTCGTCATAGCCGATGTGGTGGATCACGTAGTCACAGCCCAGGTCTTCTAACATGCGCGCGCCCGCCACCATGTCTGGGCAGACCATGTTATCTCCCATGACTTTACAGCCGAAATCTGCGCCTGCTTTGACCACACATTTGATCGTCTCCGCATGAGCCCGGGCCATCACCACCACGTGCGTGGCTCCAGCCTTGGCCATCATTTCTGCTTCTAGATAGCCGCCATCCATGGTCTTCAAATCCGCCACGATGGGCACGCCGGGAAAGGCCTGGCGTAAGGCGCGCACGCCGTGCAGGCCCTCCGCTAGGATCAAGGGGGTGCCTGCTTCTAGCCAGTCCACGCCTGCCCGCAGGGCCAGCGCGGCGGTGGCTAGGGCTTCGTCGATGTTGGTGAGATCCAGGGAAATTTGAACGATGGGTTTCATGCTAGTGGTTTGAGGGTGAAGTGGGTGGGACGGGAGGACTAAAGTCAGCATTCTGTTAGGGGTTGGTGATGCGCAGGCGGCCAAAGCGACGCGGCTCCTCCTCAGAGTTCAGATCCGTGACCTCGATCAGCTCCTCCAGATTGTCCTCGCCACTGCTGGAAAAGATCGTCGTCCAGCCACTACTCAGGTCTGCCGACGATTCCACCACATAAGTCACGTCGGGCCGGGCTAGCCTAGTAAAGGAAAACGTGATCCGCCGCGAGTCCGCAGCATAGCTACCCGTTAGGGTCTTGGGCGCATTGCTCCGCAGCGGGTTCGTGCCGAGGGCATATTCTAGCAGGTTCGAGCTGCCATCGTAGTCCGCATCTGCTAGGCTAGCACCTGGGCCCGCATCCTCCGTCGAGCCGAAATATTGGAATCGCCAACGTGCTAACGACAGCAGCGGAGCCACTGGCGTATGCCTGTAAAATATGCCCGCAGAAGGGGCGGTGCCCTCTGCATTCCGCGCCACCACTCGCAGATACATTTCCGCCCCCGAGAGCAATGGTCCTAGCTCTAGCAGCGTGGTGTCCGCTGGCCGCGTCACTAGCAAGCTGTAGCTCACCCCATCCGCTGACTGCTCAATCTCATACGCGGACTCCATCTGCACATCATCCCAGCGCAGCCAGGCGTGTGTGGCATCCAGCGCCACTACGGCTAAGCCAGAAGGCGTTCCGGGCAGGATCAGCGGGCCGGATGGTGTTTTCTGCATCGTGAAATGATCCGCAAACACCCCCGTTTCTCTAAGGAAACGCACGTCCAGCCGCTGATCCGCCACATCCACCACCAGCGATCCTAACTGCCCCAGCGATTTATAGAATGCTCCATGCGGGGTGGTGCTGCCCGCCTGCCCAGCGGACCCCGTGACCACATACACCGTGCCCCGTCCGGCCTGGGGACCGTCGATAAATTTCTGGTACACGCCATTACCCTCCTCACGCCCATCGCCCTCCTGCACCTTATGCGTGGCCGCATCGAACGTGCCGGAACTGCCATAGTGCCCCCGCATAAACCACGATCGCTCATACACATGGCTATGCCCACATAGGACCAGATCCACCCCCGCCGCTTCCATGAGCGGACAAAACTGCGTGCGTACCTGGATTAAGTCCCCCTCGAAGTCAGAGTTATGCGTGCCATGCGTGTAAGGCGGATGGTGGAAGAAGACGATCTTCCACGGAGCCACCGCATTGGCTAGATCGTCTTGCAGCCACAGGGCCTGCGCCCCCGTCGCTAGCCGACTGCTCTGCATCATGTCCAGGCACACGAAATGGATATTGGCATAATCAAAGGAATAGTAATGCTCCGTGCCAGACGGCGTGCCGCCGCACTCCGCATTGGTGGGAAAGGTAAAGAGATTGAAATATGGCGGAGCATTGGCATTCGCGTAGGTTTCATGGTTCCCCAGGCACGACCAGACACAGGCATTGGCAAAATAAGATTGATACACCCCAAAGCATTTGGACACATACTCTGAATCCTGACCACTGCCATAAGCATTGTCCCCTAAGAGCACGATGAAATCCGCCGCATGTTCTGCCTGCACTGGGGCAAAGGCATTGCGCACATTGAGTTGCGCGCTGGTGCCCGTGCCCGCATCTCCCAGCGCCCAAAAGCGCACTGCCCCCGTCGAGCCCACGATTGGTGGCGTGGTGAACTGTGCCTCCGCAGACGTATCATCCCCCGGCACTTCCGTCGTATAGAAATAAGTCGTGCTAGCGGCTAGCCCTGTTAGCCGCAGTTCATGCTCGGTGGTGCCCGCCGCTTCATTCAGACTTTGCGTTAGCGTCCCCGGGACCGTGCCATAGCGCACCGTGCCCACGTCATTGGTGGTGGAGCGCCAACGCACCGTGATGGCCGTGGGCTGCGCCATTTGCAGATACGGTTCAATGACGAACGATTCCGCTGCCGGAGTTAGGCTAGCAAGTATCAAAAGCAGGGTCAGGCGAGGCTGGGGCATCGTAATTAGGGAGTGAGGGCAATGGCCACCGCTGCGGCCTGCACGTCTAGCGTGGCGGGCAAACCTTGGAGGTGCGTGGGTAATATTTTTAGCGCCGCTAGGCATTGCTGGGCGGCCTCCCGCGCGCCAGCGGAGTCCGGCAGGGTTTGGCAATACTGCGCTTCTTTAAGCCAGAGGAATTCCTTCCGAGCCGCCCTGCTGCGCAGCCGCGCAAACCTCGCTCTCACCGCCGCTGGACGTGCTAGTTGAATTTCTAAACGCAGCGCCTCCTGCTCCCAGACCGCCAGTCGTTGGTGCTCCTCCATCCAGGCATCGATCCATGCCAGGGCCGCCGCCACCTCCGTCTGGGCTAGGAGCTGCGTGCGTTGCAGCACCAGCTCTGGCAGCCGTTCCGTGCTAGTAGCTAGTAAATGATCCGCCTCCGCTAGGGCCAGCGTCGTTTCCTGTTGCTGGCACAGAATCTCCAGCCGCTCCCAGTGGGCTGCAGCATCCGCTGGCACCCGCTCCAGATAAGCCTCCACCTCCGTGCGAGCCGCCTCCCAATGACCGCTCAGCCGCTCCCACTGGGCTTGTAAAAACCGCCGCCGCGCCATCCCTGGAGCTAACTTCTCCGCCGTTTCCAAGTCCTCCCTCGCCGGGGCTAATTCCTCATGCTCCAGATACACCCGCGCCCGGTCCAGCCGCACCTCTGCATTCGTCGGAGCCGCCTGTAGCCGTGCATTCACCGCTCCTAGCTGCTCCGGGTAATTCCCGTGTGCCCACACTCCCCCCAGCGCTAACCGCCAAACGTATAACGCCAACCACCGAGATGAAGGGGGGAATCTCATGGCACGGAAGATAGGAAATCCACCTTCACCTGACAAGATATTATTTCACTTGGATCATGCTCCCGTGGCGCGCGCCTTGGCAAGGGCTCCGATGGCTCGGGATAGAAATGGAATTCGCCTAGCAGGAATGTGGTTCAGCGCGCTCGGATGAACCGTCATTCATCCTTAAATGGAACTAGGGTTTGACGCATTTTTTGGGCGCGGAAGCAATCCTAGAAACAGTTAGCCGTTTCCCGAGCGCAGCCCAACAGGCTGATCTACAGTTCCTCGTTGACGCTGAAGGTCATGTTCTTGATCCCGGCATATTGGAGGGAGTTCAATACATCGGCCACGCGGCTGTATTTCGTATCGGGCTGGGTACTCACGGTCACCACCACATTGCTTTGGCTGACCTTGCCCTGTTCGGCTAGGCGCTTCATGCGGTCTTTGAGTTGGACGAGATCACCGCCGGGCACGCCGCCGGGATCCAGGGTCTCATCGTTGTGGGAAATGACGCCATTTTCGTCGATAACGATCGTCTCCTCTAACGACTCCAAGCCGGACACGCTGGTGGACGTTTCCGCACTGCCAGGAAGTTTGGATTTGATCTCCGTCTCGGTCTTCCGCGCTCCCACTTTAACCATGAAGAAGAGCATGATGACGAAGACCACGTCGATCATCGGAGCGATCTGAAAGCCGACGTCTTCGTTTTTGTGTTGGTGTTTGATGCGGCCCATGAGCTTACTCGGCTTGGTTGATGGTGAGGAAGGCAATGTTGTCGATGCCCGCTTGGGCCGCGCAGTTCATCACCTTCTGGATTTCCTTGGCTTGTAACTCGCGGTCGCCCCGGATGAGGACTTCGGGGTTTTCCCGGCCTATTTTCTTGGCTTCTAGGGCATTTTTCAGTTCCTCGGCGTCTTTGTAGGTGGAGCCGTCCACGGTAAAGACCGCTTCTTGCTTTTCGTTATTCCACTTCACATTGACGATCATCTGGTTCTTGTCCGGCTTGCGTTCCTTGGCATCGGGAGCCACGGGCAAGCGGATGTTTTTATCCACGGCCTCGACCTGGGCCGTGGTGATGGACATGAAGAAGATCAGCAACGTGAGTAACACGTCGATCATTGGGGCGATTTGAAATTCGGGTTCGCCCTCACCAC